>JBBTRP010000029.1:4566-19616 GCA_038065125.1 Patescibacteria group bacterium | reverse complement strand
CGGTTCGAGCCGAGCTTTTTCAAAAAATCTATTTTTTTGAAAATATTTTCATCACCTGCGACATTTTCCGCTTCATTGCACAGGAAAAAGAACCTTTGAGAAAGTTCGAGCCATCCACTGCCCCTGGCCTGGACCCCAAATTTAGAACACCATCCTTGGTATACTAAGTCATGTATAACCAAGGCATATGAAAAAACATCGCGTTTCCAAAGAAGTTAAAGAACAGATCATCAATCGCATTAAGAACGACGGCATCACCGTCGCCCAAGCAGCACAGGAACACGGTATCGCAGAAGGTACCGTCTATTCCTGGATTGCCAAGAAAACCGAAGGTCAGCCGACGCTCGGGGAAATCATTAAGCTCAAACGTGAGAATGAGATACTCTTGCGGCTTGTCGGCGAGATCACGCTCAAGCTCTCAGAATCCCAAAAAAAGAAATCATGAATGGCGCCATAGAGCCTAAAGTGCCCGTCGTAAGGGAGCTGGGGGTGTATCGAGGCATCGTGTATTACAAACCTAAGAAACCAGATAAGGACTGGAAGCTCAAATGCAGAATCGAGGAGGTGCTCAGGAAACACCCGAGCTACGGATCGAGGCGGGTAGCCCAAGAGCTCGTCCTCAATCGCAAGCGCGTGAAGCGTGTCATGAATCTCTTCGGCATCAAACCGTACAGACGGCGTGGCAGAAAATGGAAAAAGACTAAGAATATACAGGTCGTGTACCCAAACCTTTTGCTCACGAACTTCCCATCATTTCCCAACCACATCTGGACGGCAGACTTTACGCATGTGAACCATGGCAAGAAGGTCGTCTACATCACCACGGTCATCGATCTGTACACCAGAAAAGTGGTCGGTATTTCTGTGCAGACGACACACGCCGTGCAACTGGTCATCGAAGCGCTCATGATGGCGCTATACACAAACCCCAGACCAACGATCTTCCATTCAGACAACGGCAGCGAGTACAACGCAGAAGTATTCAGGGAAGCTCTCGAGACGGTCGGCACGCAGATCTCGCGATCTGCTCCGGGTTGTCCGTGGGAAAACGGATACCAAGAATCCTTTCACTCCCAGTTCAAGGTCGACCTGGGTGACCCGAATAGGTTTAAAACATTAGGCGAACTCGTATATGGCATCTACCAGACAATCTGGACATACAACAATACGCGGATACACTCGGCATTAAAAATGCCGCCTGAGCGGTTTGCGCTCCAAGCGGCAATGTCATACACTAAAAGTGAAATCAAGGTTGGTGTCTAAAAAATGGGTCCGCTCCATAGCACGTCCGGATAGGTACCCAATTTCTCACATTTCGAAGCCAGGATTTTCTTTGAAAAATGTTCGAGCTTTGTCCAAGGAGGGCAGGTTTGCAAACAAATATGCAGAATCGCGCCCTTCGGGCGCTTTTTTGTGCTCTGATGTCAAGCTTGATATAATTTGTATATCTAAATCGCTAGCAGGCACAGCATATGAAAAGATTTGTAATTCTTGTTTTTATATTTTACATTGGCTTTTTTTCATTTTTGTCATCAGTAGATGCAAAAAATTATTCAAGTGGCGATGATGCATTTGAATGGCATAACCTCAAAAAAGGCGACGTCGTTGATGGCTTTGAGGTCATTGATGTCGGTCCCTATCCGAGTACCGAACCGCCCCTCTCACAAGCGAATGCTCAGATAAAGCTCCTGGGCTCAAAAGTAGTGACCGGTACCTATCAATATTTGGCTAATACGGAGATAGGTGGGCCACATTTTGCCTTTATTACAAAGGACGGTCCCACATGGATGAGCCCTTTTAGTTTTAGAAATGAAGATTGGTTCAAGTTATTCGACATTAGTCAGACAAAAGACTCAAGCGGAACGGCAACGGTTGAAATAAAAAACTTTTTCCTTGTCAATTGTGCATGCGAAGCAGAAAATACGGCCCAGCTCATGAAGCGGATTGACAAGAAAGTAAACTATACTGGATCCTCTTCAGACTTTTCAGGTATTCAGCTTCCTACAGGTCGGTTTGTGCGTGATAACGGGACGCTTATCTATTTTGATGAAAGTGGCGAGCCATACTTTCAGACGTATCAGGCCAAAAAAATTTCATACGAACAAATGCGATCTATTCCTGTTTCTGATGCTGAACTCACGCTCTTTGGCAAGGATAGTGATGGAGATGGCTTATCGGATATTGTTGAAGACGATTTTTATACCTCTCCTGAGAAAAAGGATACGGATGGAGATGGTTTTGACGATAAGACTGAAATCATACATGGATACAACCCCCTGCTACCCGATGAGAAGCTTCCAATTGAGGAAGATCGGGGTTCTTTCATCAGCCACCCAGGATATAAGTATTTAGGGAACATAGTCACGCAAGAGAAAAGGAAAGGCGATACAAGTAAGCCACTCTATTGGTATGTGAATCCAAATGATGGCGGAAAGCGCTATCTTTTACCCGGTAATACCTCACGGGCAAATGCAGCTATCGATACGATCGAAACCGCAGGGCTCCTTCCTGAAGAATTCAATTTTCTTCACAGATTGAAAGATGAATATGAGCAACTACAATTATCAGGAAAGAAGATCCATACATTAAAAAAGGGTGATATGGTCACTGGATTGAAGGTTACGAAAATTACGAGAAACGTCGATGGAAGAGTTACGGAAATACAATTGTCGGGAAAGAAGGAATTGGAAGCATATTATTTTGATTCAGAAAGTAGTCCGCAGGATGCTGGATTGATGTGTTTGATCGGCAGCAAAGAATTATATGCCGGGCTCCCATTGTTAAAAAAAAATGTCATCTATACTGAATCGCATTTGCCTTATTTATGCGGCAACTTTGTTCAAAGTTCTCGGGGAGAAGAATTTGGCTTCGCTACAGTTTCAGTAGAGCTTGCACCGTATACAATTTCATATAGAGCACATACATGGCGACATGATGCCGAGATTCCTCCTGTTGATCGTGAGGGGCGAATGATCCGCGTTAAAAAGAAAAAAAATGTAGATGAGTGTAAAATACCACCACTGATTTATGCTAGGGAGATGGGTGGATTCGAAAAATATTTCCCTAAATCAGATACATATCATCACGATCTGGATGACCTGGCAGAGTTGTTCACTGCCAGTGACTGCGGCACGAAACGTTTACAGGAAATTGAAAAAATAGGATATACCCGTGATTTTATTGAAAAAGAGCACCTCGGTTTTAAAGGAGCTCCTTCTAATAAATTACAGAATATACTGAAAAAACTTCAGTTTTCTTGCAGCAAAAAGAACACGTCCGCCTCAAAATGCACAGAATGGACGAGGACTCTCACACGGAAATCCCCAAGCCTTCTTCCTCTGAAGTCGTTCCATAAAAATATCAGATGGTATAGTAACGAAGGTGGAGGATAAGGCAACACTGTTATTGATTCCGGTTTATTGTATGTGGATGGTTGGGGCGAAAGGGGAGGGGTTTTGTACTCCGCTTACGCGGAGTCGCCGCTGGGGAGTTGGGGTTGGGAGATCAGATTTCTGCATCAGGATTTTCCTTGAAAAAAGTTCGGAGTTTGTCCAAGAGGGGCAGGTTTGCAAACAAAACAGCAGAATCGCGCCCTTCGGGCGCTTTTTTGTGTTCTAATACCCCGCGATCGAAGTCCGGATTTGATTTGAAATCATAGAGTATTTTCCAACCTCCTTCGAAATCCACCCGCGCCTCTCATCCCGCGAGGAGGCGGTTCGAGCCGTGAAAGAAATTTGTGAAAAAGATACCCGACACCTTATTCTCTCCCGGTATAATCAGTAGTTGAATGGAGCGAATGACTAGATCTCTCAGGCATTTTTTCCCGCTACGAACCCGGTTGTCCAGCATAGCTGCAATGAATAGCCGCCTGACGGACGTCGAATATGAAGTAAATCGCCGACGACATATAGATTTTCACGGAGCGTTGACTCCATGGTCTTGTTGTTAATTTCGTGAAGGTCAACTCCGCCGTCAGCAACGACGGCCCGATCAAGTCCCATGAGAGAGGTGATAGTCAATGAAAATGATTTCAATGTTCGTATGATCAATTTTCTTTGCTCTTTCGTCACGCTGTGCACTCGAATATCGCCATAGTCATTCGGGAGACTTACTAGAAGCCGTGCCGGAGCTATCATGGGGAATACGTTTTTTAATGCCTTGTTTTTGTTTTGGTCAAAGAGTGCGAGGATCGTCTGCTCGAGGGTTCGCTCGACTGTGGCAGGGAAGAAGTCAACAACTGCCGTTACCGTTCCCTGATGCATAAGATCCCCGACGTGCGCAGCGCTGTTGAGTACAACGGGACCAGAAATGCCAAAGTGCGTGAAGAGCAAGCCGCCCTTTTTTGAAAACTGCTTTTTGCCATCAACCAGGAACGAAATTTTGACAGCCGCACAGGTAATGCCGGCTAACTTTTTTACGATCGACTCTTTTACGGCCAAGGGAACAATGGTTGGCGTTGGACGATGAACAGTATGTCCCAGGTCGCGGAGCCACGTAAAACCATCTCCCGTGGAGCCCGTCTCGGGATGCGACGTGCTTCCGGTAGCGAGAATGACGGCGCCTCCGTATATCTTCTCAGCGTTTGAGACAACGACGGCTAGACCCGTACCTTCCTTTAATATTTCCGTGATGCGCACCCCTGATTTAATCGTAACGCGAGATTCGCGAAGGTATTTTTCTAGCACAGTGCAGACGTCGGCTGCCCGCTCGGTGCGCGGAAATGTGCGTTTTTGATCTTGGACTACCAGGGGGAGGCCGCGGGATGTAAAAAAATCAAAAGTATCTTCAACGCCGAATTGCGCGAAAGAAGAGTATAAAAATGAAGCGGCAGTGCCGTAATTCTTAAGTAGGAGATGCGTGTCGAACTCGGCATTGGTTATATTGCAGCGGCCACCACCGGTAATTTTCAGCTTCTCGCCCAGCCGCTCATTCTTTTCCAGAAGCAAAACGCTCTTTCCGTTTGCAGCGGCTGTGCCCGCAGCCATCATGCCCGCAGCGCCTCCGCCAACGACAATAACATCGAATTTTTTCATGGACGATTTCTACTCTTTCAAAAAAGTCTCGTAAGAGACTTTTCGTAAGACAAATTATTTTTCTTTTTCCTTTTTCGGCTTTTTCTTTTCTTTCTTCTGGCTGTTATTCCCCTTTGCCATAATAAACCGATTAGTTTTAGATAGTGTATTTTTGCATATTGTTCTTCAAATGACAAGGTATTGCACTTGTCCCTTTCTAGTGTCAAGTATGACATGGATTAGTGCGTTCGCTTGATCTTTTTTGAGATATCAACTATACTTGTACGACACTTGAGAAATGTTTGGAAAAAATAGTCGAGTTTTCTGTCACTATTCTAGTGTACTTTAATATAGTTATCCCATTATGAACGGAATAATTAAAAAGAAGACGGACAAAGGCTTTGGGTTTATTTCCATGCCGGATGCGGAGAAGGATTTGTTTTTTCACAGCAACTCCCTCGTTGGTGTTACCTTCGATGAACTGAAAGAAGGCGACGCAGTCACATTCGACGTTGAGGATTCTCCGAAGGGAAAAAACGCCGTCAACGTGAAGCGCGCGGAGTAATCCGACGCAGCATAACTCTGTAACGTGAAATCGCTATGATGGATGATGTTCAGGGCGAAAGCCTTCCGCAAGAACCTGTGACCGAGACACCACAGGAAGCACCCGCTAAGGAAGTGTCTGCAGAAGAAACGACTTCTGGCGACAAAGTTACAGCTTAACGCAAGAAACGCAAAAGCGTTAGGAATTGTCAAAAAACTCTCGCGCAAGCGAGAGTTTTGTTGTTTTCCTTAGTTCAGTGTATGTACCCCGTTAGTGCAATAATTTATTCATGAGTACTCCCGCACCGGTATTCTTTTTTGCGGAATAAGGAATGATCGATACGCGTCCAATAGTTTTCTGAATATCTTCAAGTCTCTTTTCTCGCTCAGCACTTTTCAGCTTGTCGATTTTATTTGCAACAACAATAACCTCCTTGTTGTGTTCCCTGAGGCTGAAAAGCATTTTTTTGTCATTTTCTGTGAGGCCGACAACGGCGTCTATAATGAGCACGACCTTTTTTTGTGTATAGGGCGAATCAAACAAATACCAATAAATCAACAGCTGAATTTTTTCTTGCTCTGCCTTTGAACCCGTTGCGAAGCCGTACCCGGGCAAGTCGACAAAGTACACAGATTTGTTTATTAAAAAAAGAATAATCTCCCGCGTGCGTCCCGGAAGGGAGCTGGTGCGCGCGAGACCCTTTGTTCGTGTCAGTGAGTTGATAACGCTTGATTTGCCGACATTAGATCGGCCGATAAATGCAATCTGGGGCTTGCCGTCGTCGAGAGACTCATCAGGCCCGACGATTCCCTTTACGAATACTGCTGGTGCATGTGACATACCTTTACACTAGCGCACCCTTGCAGCTTGCACAAATGCGTAAAATCAAGTATACTAGTCGGATTATATGCCACAGGATACCGTCGTCCTTCGGTTCAACGAGGTGACGTATGAATATTCAGAGACAAAACGCATCCTTGAGGATGCGTCGTTTTCAGTACGCAATAATTCGCGCATCGCTCTGATGGGTCAGAACGGCGCCGGGAAAACGACCCTCTTCAAACTCATCCTCGGAGAACTCAAAGTAAAATCCGGACAGATCGCCCTGACGCCAACGTCGGCTACAATCGGCATCGCACAACAGGTGATTCCCTCTGACCAGAGTGAGATGACGGTGCGCGATTGGTTTGCGTCGACCTTTACGACGGTGCCCTACAATCTCGACAAAAAAATTGCCGATGTACTCAACGCAGTCAATCTCACCACCGACCTCACAAAAAATCTACGTGAACATTCCGGCGGTCAAAAAGCTCGGCTTCTCTTGGCGTATTCGTTGATCCAGGAGCCAGACGTATTGCTGCTTGATGAGCCGACCAACAACCTGGATCAGGAGGGAATCGATCACCTCACCGCTTTTTTGATGATGTATGAAAAAACAGTCATTGTCATTTCTCATGATGCGGATTTCTTGAATGCGTTTACCGACGGTGTTCTCTACTTGGACGTGCACACCCAAAAGGTTGAACAGTACGTCGGAAATTACTACACGGTCGTGGAAGAGATCGCAAAGCGCATTGAGCGGGAGCGCATGATCAACGCCAGAGCAGAAACAGAAATCCGCAAGAAAAAAGCGCAGGCCGAGGTCTTTGCGCACAAGGGGGGAAAGCTCCGCTCTGTCGCAAAGCGGATGCGCGAGTATGCCGAAGACATGGAAGAGGGAATGGTCGATGTTCGGCGTGAGGATAAGACGATCAGAGAATTCACTATCCCGGTGCAGGAGTTCCCCTATGACTTTAGCGGTAAAATCTTGGAAATCCAGCGCGTCGGCATCATCGCCGCCGGCGAGCTTGTTCTGGAAAATGTTGACATCGTTCTTCGGAAAAATACCCACCTGCTTTTGGCGGGACCAAATGGTATTGGAAAAAGCACTTTTCTGGAAAGCATCGCATCCGGGAGCGCATCCGGAGTAACGATTGGGGAGGGCGTCAGGGTCGGTTACTACCGCCAGGATTTTTCGCTCTTTAACCACAACGAGACGGCCTACGATTGTCTCTGGAACGTTATGCAGGAGCGCGATGAGCATCTTCTCCGATCAACGGCAGCCGGATTCCTCCTCGACGGCAAGGCACTCGCGCAAAAGATTACGCACCTCTCCGAGGGACAAAAGGGATTGCTCGCCTGTGCACGGCTGGTTCTTCTCAGGCCGGGACTCCTCATCCTCGACGAGCCGACAAACCATGTAAATTTCCGCCATCTTCCCATTATTGCCCGCGCGCTCGATGAATATGAAGGCGCGATGATTTTGGTCAGCCATATTCCGGACTTCGTATCCCAGGTACGCATTGACACAACCATCGACCTCGCAACGTTTGCACGCGAATGCGCAACACGGTCGAGTTAAGGTGCTCCTGTCTAGATAGCGGTAGTATATTTGACGAAGACGGGCTGTTCGTCAATGGGTGAAATAGTGACCATCATCTAGCAAATTTTGTTCCTCATTTGATAAAAGAAAATCCCCGTGATGGGCGTGCCAGCACGGGGAGGGGTGTCAATCGATGTACAGGTTTTTGAGGTAGGTAGTGTAGCCCTCAAGGAACTCCTGACCGAATGAACGAGGGGTGAAGGGGAGCGGCAGCCACTCTGCAAGGGTTGTCGTCCATGCGCCCGAGATGCCTTGTTCCGTATGCGTGTAGAGCTCAACCGGTGTGTTTCCGGACTCCTTGTCGGTAACGAGCTCGCACTCGAGACTGAACTCGGCAAGGCATTGCCGATCGCGATACAGGACGTCGGGTGGAGCAGAGCCGTCTCCCTGCACGGCGATGATGATTTTTTCCAAGAATGGATCACGCGCGTACTCGGCCTGCATCACCGCGATCTCACCGGCGTAATAGGGGTGAAAGTCCGCGCCGACGCGATGGGCACCGATGTAGCGGCCGGACGAGTACGCTCCGCTCGATCCGGTCAGAATACACACGGTGTATTCGCGGAGGGAAAATTTTCCCTCCCTGCCGTAGGGATTCTTCCTCAGTCTCATTCCCTGCCGCACGATCGCTCTGATCACTCGCTCAACCCCGCTTCCAAAAAGCGGGATTGGTTGAGGCGCATAGCGATCGAACAGGATGTCCTCCAGTCGGGCAAAGATCGCGGTCCCTCCCCCCAGAGTACCGATGATCAAGGCGCAGGTGGGACCGATCACGTCGCGCAGGATGTCTCGACAGTTTCCGCAAGGCATCGTGAGGGTTTCAAGCGATCCCTCATGGTCGCCGTTTACCAGCGCAAGTATCGGCGGGTGCGGGTTGCCGGGATTGTGGGTCGCAAGGTGCGCAACGACTGCGGCCTCTTCATTATGCGTCGCCTGATAATACCCATACTCGACGTTGCCGGAGCGGAGCGGCACAGACGCATCCCATGGCCAAGACGTGATGCTGCCTTGGACATGAAAGCCGGAGTAGAGTGGGCGTGCGCAGGATACGCACGCCGCGTCCTCTAAAAGCACGTGCAGACGGTCTTCGCTTACTTCAACGCAATCATACGGAGCAAGTCCGTATACACCATTATTTTGCACTAGGCGGCTAATCGTCCATAGCAACACGCCAGACCCTCCTTACGAAACTTGGAGCTACTTGTACCCTGAGACCCTATACCACTGCAATACGTTTTACAATCCCTTGATCAGTGCGCAAATTAAAATAAAATCGTAGTTTTTAAAAAACAAGTCGATCCGCAGTTCCTTTCTACTTGCGATGGTTGAGACAAGTGATAAGATATTGGTGCTTTGATAAACTATCAGACATAATACATATGACGACAATGAAAAAATTACTTCAAATCTCAGCACTCTTAGCGGTTCTTTCCGGCATTATTCTAGTAGCGGGCGGGGTATGGGGCATGTATTTTACGTATACGAATGTCGCTCACGAGAAGATCGTAACGCCAAAAGATTCAGCACTTCCCGACAAGCCTGTGAGAGGACCGGTTACGCTCAAGGTGCAAGCGGATATCATTAGGGAGCACACGTTACGGACTACCGGCGGCAAGACATTTGCGGAAATGCCCCGTCAAATACCAAAGGTTGACGAGAGCGGAAAACCCGTCTTGGATGCAGACGGCAATCCCGTGCTGGTGTCGAATTCTTCCCGCGATATGTGGATAACGGCGACAACGCTTATCACCGCATTGCATCTTGGAGTTTTAACGTATGTCTTCTCCGGCATGGTGCTCCTGTTTGGCCTTGTTTCATTATGGACGGGTATCGTTTTTTTCGCCCTAAGCCGTGAGCGATGAAGTCCGGACAAGAAACTCAATCTTTCGTCCCGTCCCTGATTCCGCTTCCCTGCCGTTTCCTCTGCGTACAGCAATATGAACAGCTGGTTTACGTTGTAGGGTAGGCTGTATTCATCTCGCGCGTTCTGTGAAGGCTCTATGACTAAAAAAATTTCATCTTCGTTCGACCATATTGCTGAGGCATGGGACAAAAAGATCGGCGAAGGAGGTAATGATGGCAGCAAAACTACAGTAAAGGCTGTTTTTGAGTTGCTCGGCGACGCGAAAAATAAACGAGTCTACGAGATCGCCTGCGGTAACGGCTTTCTTGCGCGAAAATTACTCGAGCAAGGAGCGAAAGAAGTGTGGGCGTCGGACACATCATCTCGGCTGATTACAATCGCGAAGGAGAACTACCCATCGAATGACATTCACTATTCCGTGCGGGATGGAGCAAATTTTAGCGGGTTCCCAAAAAGCTATTTTGACGCGGTTATTATCCACCAGGGAATTTTTTATATTAAAGATATCGCGTCTCTGGTCAGAGGGGTGGCACGAGTCCTCAAACCCAAGGGTTCACTCATCTTCACGCTACTTCACCCGCTCTTTGCATCGGCGCGGCAGGCGGTGGATAGAGACATCCATGCGCTCGAGGTGCAGCAAGAGTATCTAAAGGTTCGCAAAATAATCGTCACTCGTTCATGGGGTAAGAATTGTGTTTCATTTCTTACCTACAAGCGGCCGATCAGTTATTACATCAACGCCTGCGGTCGCAATGGACTCCTGATTGAGTCCATGATTGAACCGAAAGCAGTTTTTGAAAATGACGGAAGCGTGAAGCGGACCACGATACCCGCATCGATGATTATTAAAACCGTGAAAATCTGATGCTATGTTTAATTTTCTGAAGAGAAAAAAGAAGCTCGCGATTGCTGAGCCGCCCGAGACGTGGGCGGAGGCGGAGAAGTTGCTCATGCCCGTGTTGTCGACCTCGGAGTCTGTTCAGGAGTTTCTTAAGGTCAATCAGGGAGATCCCCACACCAGTGATAGCGGGGGAGCAGTCGTGACTGAGCGGCTCGACTTTCTGATCTCATACGTGATCGATCTTGGCGACGGGATACTTCCCGTCACGGAAAAATTTGCTCAATCGCTTGGCGTTAATATCCGCACGTACCCATTCGCCCAACGCGCGCATGACAATCTCGTTCAATACATCAATGAGAAAAAGACGATCAAGTATGAGTCGGCGGGCGACTCGCTTGCGTTCATCAACACCACCCCCAATCCCGAGGACGAGTACGTTGCAAGCATCGCGGCATTTCCGGAGTTATTGGGGCAGTATGTGGGGAAACTTACACAAGAAGAAGTCTTTATCGTGTTCCCGAATCGCTATTCGATATCAATTATGAACCCGGGCCTGAAACTGCTTGCCGAAAAGGCAATTGCGGATTTTTATCCATCCGTTCATCCGCGCAAGCGAGTTTCAAAAAGTATCTATCGATTCAAGGTGGGCGGGGATCTGAGCATCGAGGAGACGCTCACCGACGAGCGCATTCAGGAGATCCTCGCGAGGGGGTGCTAGAGCTTGACTCAGGCGAATAGCGTGATATAGGGTGAAATTGGCCGGAACACTGTTCGTGTTACCGGATTTGTCTGTTCTTCGAAAGGAAGGTTTTGTCATGGGCGATGTTTTAGCGACTGTCAGTGTGGCCGGGGGTGATAGACTCATCAAGTCGTCGCTCTATCGGTACATTGCCCTCCAGCTTGGTCACTTCCTCAAGTTCCCGTCAGCCCAGTTTTGGAAGGAGCAGATGACGCATCAGATGCGCGTCGTCCTGGACTACTGGGAGTCGTACGGGAAGGACGAGTCCGAACCGGGGTGGGCAATCCGGCTCATGACTGAGGGCGCGTTCAAGAGGGCTGATCTCCCAGACAATCCGGCTCATGCGGTCTCCCTGTGGATTGACGGCGCGCTTTGGCTCGGCTGCGATTTTGCGGGTCCAACCGACGCCCAACGTGAACTCAAGCACAAAAGGGAGAAGATCCTAGAGCGTATCATTGCCGCGCACGTCGAGAATCCCGGGTTCGATCGCACCGCCGAGCGCGTGGGAAAAAACACGCTTCGCATGCGCGACGCGCTTGTCGGCGCAGCCAGGCAGTACGAGTCATTCTCGACCGAGGCCTCTCTTATCGAGCTCCTCAAACTTCTCGATCATCTCACGAACAAGGACACGAGCGGGAACGCGAGTGTACTTGCGTACGCGAGCGAGCTTGTTCCTCGACTCGTACTGCTGGTCGAGGAGCAGCGTCAAATCCGCGAGGCTCTTGCCAAGAGCGAGGGCGGAGAAGCGGGAGATCGTTTCGAAGGGCTTCTGCAAGAGCGAGAGGAGCTTAACAGAAGACTCGCGCGAGCGTCTGCGGCTCTCTCCGAACTTACGGATAAACCAATCTCTCTATTACAGCAGCGGAAGGCAGCTGCGCACGAGAGTTTGGTGGTTGAGCAAGCACGTGAACTCGAAGAGCTTCGCGGGGCGGTGGAAACGCTCACCGAGACGGTCAAGCGGGGACTGCCGCTCAGCAAGGACGACGAGCTCGATGAGCTCCTCTCCGAACTGGTCGTCATCGCTCAAGAGATCCCCGCGCTCACGCTCGAACTCGAACGGGCCAAGGCGGCCTTGAGCACCGAGCGCGAAGCGCATGGCATCGCGGTTGCTCGCCTTGAGAGCGGCGAAACGGAAGGTGACTCCCTCGAAGTGATGCAGCGCATCAACGAAGGGGTCGTGTCGTCGGCTCGAGAGTGCGCGCGGATCAGGGACCTCGTCAGGGGTCTCGAGATTCGCCAAGTCGAGATCATGGGCAAGATCAGCGCCCGCGTTCACCAACTCTATGCAGCGTCACTCGCAGGTGGTCGTTCACGACCGCAGGATGGCGGAGCGCAAGGGCCGGGCCTGGACCCTGTGGCTGCATCACAACAAGACATCTGGACCCTCATCGATTCCCTGGAGCGACCGGACGATCTTCTCGAAGCGCGTGGGTGTAATAGGGGGATATTTAGCTACTACAAGACACGAGGACTCCTGCCCACTCTGTCCGGGTTTATTCGCGATATAGGGTCAGGTGAGATCTGGAGCAAGATGGATGACTGGGTGAACGGGAAAAAGATCATGCGGAAGGGAAAGGAAAACCTCACGGAGCTTGTCAGGCACGCAATCACGCTCAGCTTCTTCGCTCACGGAAAGGGGTGCGCTATTGAGGGGCCACATCACATCGACACTGATCAACTCGTAGCTCAATACCGCAAGGTCCTTAAGAAGCAGGATGCCCGAACTCTCCGAAAGCTTCAGAAAGCAGATGAACAATCACCCGAGCCTGCCGTCGTCGCTTCCGCAGGCGAGGACCCATTGTCAGACTCCACCCCCACGGATCCGGTCGACAATGGCCAGCCCGACCAACCAGGCGGAGTAGACGACGATCGTCAATCCGCTCACGAGGAGCGCGAACGAGCATCGGCGCTTGCGTTTCTGTCACAGCTCAGACCATTCGAGTTCCTCATGCTCGACAGCGCTCGTCTTGGACCGGCACGAGGTCTGAGCACGATCATCATGCACAAGATCGTTGGGTCCCTCGCAGAGGCGCTCCTCAAGGCGGAGGATGGACTTCTTGTCCCTTACTACCGTGGGCGCGCCCATGAGCTTGGTTGGGACGAAAGGAGGGTCGGCCATCATCAGGGCATGGTCGAGGAGGCAGAGAAGGCGCTGTATAACCTCCCGATCTGGAAGCAGGGCCGCACGCCTCCCAACGGAAGGTTTGATCCCTTAAGATTAACCGCCCACCTACGGGCGGTGTGGTCACGGTACCGCAAGGGGTAAACCGAGATTCACGCACACGAGGCCAGTCGCACATGATTTGTTGCGCCTGGCCGATTTATTTACAAAAAATCAGGTTCGGGTATGGTATTTCATTGTCACCGTAGAGTTGTATAGGAGAATGTGTCCAATGTCGAAAGGCAAGGATCTGGACCAAGTCGGAACCAGTCTGGCTCAATCACTCGGCATCCTCAAGCCTTGGCTGCGAGAAAGAGAGCCCAAGATCGGCATCATCTTGGGGTCCGGCCTCGGGGAGTTCGCCAAGAAGTCCCTGGCTGATTCTCGGCGGATCGATTACATTGATATCCCGCACTTTCCGGAGTGCAAGGCCGACGGCCACGCCGGACAGCTCTGGCTCGGTCAGGTCGGACTGAACGACGTCCTAGTCTTGTCGGGCCGGGTTCATGCGCATGAAGGGCATCGGATACAGACAATCGTCCATCCGGCCCGCGTGCTGGTTCGGCTCGGCGTGAAGATCCTGATCGTGACCAATGCCGCGGGATCGGTGAATTTGAACTACGAGCCCGGGCGACTGGTCCTCATGCGGGACCACATCAACTTCATCCAGCCCGATCCCATTCAGGGCGGGCAGTTCATGGATGAGAACGGCGATCCACTCGGCGAACATCACACCGACCTGAGTGACGTGTACTCCGCACGTCTGCGCGAGTACGCTCAACGTCAAGCATCGGCCCTCGGCCTGCAGCTCCCGATGGGAGTTTACGCGGCAATGCCCGGCCCCAGCTATGAGACACCATCCGAAACTCGGAGGCTCCAAGGCATGGGAGTGGACCTCGCGGGTATGTCGTCTGCTCCCGAAGCAATCGCCGCCGTGCACATGGGCGCAGAGGTCATGGGATTTTCGTGTGTCACGAACTGGACTGGCGGTATCGCCAAGGAGAAGCTCAGTCACCTAGAGGTCAAAGAGGTCGCCGCGCAAGTCAGCTTCGACTTCATGCGCCTCGTGACCTCAGTCATCCAAGACATGCCCTTCAAGAAGGAGCGGGCAGTCGCAGGACAGGTCACCTAGCGGAGAAGAATCATACACCTCGGGCCGGGCATCTGTAACGCACAGATTGCGCCGGCCCCTTTATTTTCATTGAAGAACCTATACGCGGGTTCTGTTGGTATGCTATTGTAAACGTATGTTACGCACTCATAATCTCGTACAATCATGAAAAAAGTTTGTGCACTAATCGCCGTGGCGGCGTCACTTTTTCTCTGCGAATCTGCTCTTGCCCAGGAAAGACTGCAGGTGTCATTTTTGACAACCTCGAATGTGGTTATCAAAGGAAATAGTATCTACGCAAAGTGGATGTCTCCCGACGCCGAATACTGCGTTGCATCCGGTTCGTGGTCAGGAAA
>JBBTRP010000029.1:0-4466 GCA_038065125.1 Patescibacteria group bacterium | reverse complement strand
AATGACGATATCACCGTTGAGTTCAATGCGGATCCCTGGCTGATTACCGCCGGCAAATCCGTGGCCCTTTCCTGGAAGGCGATACATGCCGATATATGTTCAGCTTCCGATGGATGGGCGGGTGATAAGAGCGCAGCAGGCAGCGAGCAGGTTTTCCCGACCAAAGCGACATCGTATGTGTTGACCTGTAAAAATAGTACAAAATCCGAAGAGAAATCAATCTATCTCCTCATGGCTGATGATCCGCTCGTGCAGCAGAGTAAGTGATCCATCAAAGCCCGCGTATAGCGCTCATTACCCGTACTCACCACTATGAAATTTAAAATAATCGTCCCGATTGCCGTTGCCGTTCTCATTGCCGTGGCCGCGTATGTGTATCTGCCGATAAAAGACTCATTAAAGAATTCTTTTTCCGTTCGTTCGTCATCAACGGTGAATGTCAGCACGGGAAGTCTGTATCAAGGCAACACTGTCTACGGGGCTGCCATGAACCTGGCGTGGAATGACCTATCGGAAACTATTGTTCATGGAACAATCGATCTCAGTGTAAAAAATCCTCGGGCGCAGAAACTCGCTGATACGTTCAATAGCGCTCCCTTCACGAAGCATGATTTGGATGCCGCAAGTTACTATATCAAAAGCGGATATGGCCAAAGCACGGTTGATACGATCAATCGTGAGTCCCGACAGAAATTCCCGGATAAGTCGTTCGGCGATTTGACTGTAAATCTGAGCGATCGGGATATTATTGCATACGCGTACTTTCTGAAAAAAGTAGAATACCCGGTTGAGTTCTCAGAAGACGAGGTCTTCTTCATGAACGAATCGGTCAAGGGATTTCGAGCAAAAAACGAACAAGAACGATCAAATGTCGGCATTGTGTCCTATCGAGACGAGGATCATTTTCTGTTGAAGTTAATACTCAAAGACAATGCTGATGAGTTGTACCTTGGAAAAGGGTATGATATGAGCGATCCTGATGCCGTGATTAGGACCATTCACCAATCACGAGACGCCTTAGAGAGTATGGGCGAAGATGACAGGTTTCAGATGCCAAAACTCCATCTTGACCACGAGCGCACGTACGATGATCTCGTTGGGTCCATTTTAAAAAATCAGGGCTTTGAAGATAAGGAGATACAGGCAATGCTTGAAAAGATCAAATTTGATCTTGATCACAAGGGTGTGCGAGTCGAGAACGAAGCGTCGATGATGGTTGGAACAACATCCGTCCAACCTATTCAAAGGCATAAAAATTTAATTTTCGATAAGCCATTT
Organism: Patescibacteria group bacterium; assembly: GCA_038065125.1. Classification (GTDB taxonomy): domain Bacteria; phylum Patescibacteriota; class Patescibacteriia; order JACQRZ01; family JACQRZ01; genus JBBTRP01. The sequence goes on along the minus strand of JBBTRP010000029.1, from coordinate 3,188 downwards.
TGGGTTGTTATGAAGCGTGCTTCAAGCGAGCGCCCGTATTTTGTGCTTGGCGTCAATAACACTGCAGTGATGGTGAAGTAGAGTGCCATTGCGACTACATTTAACAAAAGAATAGTATTGAAAAAAAGAATCTTGTTTTGACCTTTTCACTTATCATAAACGGTGTGTTCATCGTGTTGTGTCTTTTTCTTGCTCTTTCATTTATGTTTTTCGGATACGCGATGAATAAAGCTCCGGAAAATTATACCATCCTTGATAAAGCGGTTGTCGCAACCGTTCTTGCGCCGACAAGTCTGTGCTTTGATAATTTCGAGTGTCTCCTTCAATTGCAATGGCCATTTGCCTACGCTCTGTACTCTGCCGCCGGCAAGTCACCGGAGAATGTGCAGGTGTGTACCTCTCCGGTGGAGGGAGGGCCGAGGATGATCTCTCGAACCCCCCTTGAATCATTCGCATGCGCACCGCTTGAAAAAAATCCGTCAACTCCGACCGCAGGTGATGAACCAGTCGAGTTCGACAAAAATACAGAAAAATTTCAACCCTCATCTGAAGCCGTTAACCCTGCACTGTGGAAAGAGATTACGTCAAAAGCGTTGAAGCGAGCAATAAAGATACCAAAAGACTGGGAGGCAGAGGATGGGGCAGGTGTGCTTTTGTTACGATCTCCTAAAACAGTGAAGCTGGCAGAATCGAACGAAGTTGAATGTGCAAAACCAAAACCATCTGAGTGTTTTGCGGAATTTCCCATTGTCGATATTAAAATTTCAAGAGACATCCCTAACCCAGATCTCATGGCGGATGTTTCAATTATTACCATTCCAAATCCGCCCCTTCCAGATCGGAGAATTCTTACATACCGTGAGATTTACTCGATGGCTGATTTTCTCCATTTTGTTTTTGTGGATGATGGACATGCGTACAATCTCCAAGTCATCAATGATGAGTATCGGGATACCGCGCTCACCATCGTGAGCATGATTGTTCCAAAGGAGTAACGATAACTGCCAGCTTCTCAGGATTCATCAAGCAAACTCCCATTGTGCGCATGCAAAAATAATCATATAGTATACTATATGATATGTTATATAGTAAAATATATATTTCTTTATGCCGAGGAGAAAAGTGGGCCTTGAACATATTCGGAGTATTCAGAAAATGGGGGCGACGTATTTTATCAGCATCCCGGTCAATCTCATCCGCGACCTGGAGTGGAAGGAGCGCCGAAAGGTGATCGTTAAAAAGCATGGAAAAAGTTTGGTGATTTCTGACTGGAAGCCGTCCTGACACGGGAAAGGATTGGCATTTTTGAGTGTCGCATGCTACAGTAAACCCATACATTTTTCATACAATTTATGGACACCATCAATATTACACTGAATAAGGCTATCACCGTGAAAATGAAGCAGTCGCTGAAGCAGAAAGGGTATAACAATGTCAGTGAATATATCCGTGATCTTTTGCGGCGCGACCTTCATCTCGAGGAGCATGATCGCTATCCGTACGATTTGGATTTTCTTGAAGAGCTTTCTCGGGAGGCGAAAACAAGTCAAACCCAGAAGCGGCTGCGTACATTGGCATCAAAAAAAGATCTCCTTGCATAAAGCATACCTATGGAGATCTTCTATTCTCCTCGATTCAAACGCTCTTTCAAAAAGCTTCCAAAGCACCTCCAAAATCTTGCATGGAAGAAACTCCTTCTTTTTCGGGAAAGTCCCTTCCACCCATCATTAAAAACACATAAGTTGACCATCGGAGATCTTTGGGCTTTTTCAGTCGACTTTCGCAATCGAGTTGTTTTTGAATTTGAAGAGACTTCGGTGCAGTTGGTAAACGTCGGCGATCATTCGATCTATAGAAAAATGTAGGACGGTATGCATCACGACTCTCAAGAATCCCGGCAGGAGACATTCGAGTATATGTGTTCGCGCCTGACGTGCTTGCCCGATGAACTTGCCTCGTGCGCAAGTGTCGGGTATCACGGGACGAGCATCGAGTCGCTTCTTGAGATTGTGCGCACGGGCGCGCTTCCGGGTGGAACGATCGAGAATCCCGACTCTACCGATACGCAAAAACAGTCACTGTATTTTTTTCCCAAAGGCGTTACGCTTCCCTGCCCTGAGGATCCGAGGCGTTCGGTGACGGAGGTGCACGAGCCACTTCCCTTGATCGAACAGGCGCGAGCCTATGCCCACACGATCGAGTCTCAGTTTGCGCTTCTGCGAGCGCTGAATCTTGACCCCACCAACTCAACTCACCGCTCTGTTATTGATTGTCTGTTATATCACTTTGAGCCGAGAGACGGGGATGAGCTTGAACTGTATAAAGGTCTTCACAAACGCGAGGACATTGAAGAGATCATCTCTGCCGCGGTGAAGCGCCGGGGTGTTGTGCTCGCGCTCGAGCCGAGACTTCAAACGGATTTTGATTTTCACCCCGGGGATCCGGGTGAGAACGACGCGTATATCCTTGTGCCACCGCATGGGCTGGAGGCTTCCTATATTTCGGGTTTGTGGTTTCCCGTCCCGGCAGAACAAGAGGAGTTTTTCACTCGCTCACATGATCAATTTGGGTTGAATCGGAAATAATCATGTGCGATTGACCGGCGGAGACGAATGGGTTTTGATCGGCGTGATCTGGTGGTGTAGTTTCGTGCTGTGTGCATCGCTTGCCTATATCACGGCAGGTATCACGCTTGCCACGAGCCTCCTTGCACTTATCGTAAGCGGTGTGGGTGCAGTCACGGTCGGGACACGCTACGCGTTTTCCCAACAGACACACGCGCAAAGGGAGGGCGTATTTGGAACAAGCGCGATTGTCGTTCTTGCGGCGTGTATTGATCTGTTTCTGCTGTCGTTATTTTTCATGGTAAGAACCGATGAGATGCTTCGCACGCCATGGGTGTTTCCCGTATCGATCGGCGCATTCGTACTGTTCGGACTCTCGACCGCCACGCTTCTCATCGGGCGTCACGCACCCCGGATCGTGTTTACCCCGGTGCTGATCCTGCATTGCTTCACTGCGTTTGGTGTCGCGCTCATCTCATTTCGCTACGGATTTGGGTATGATCCGATCATCCACCAAACAGCTGAACGGTATGTATTCGCCCACGGTCGGATCCTTCCGCTTCAGCCGTATTATATCGGGCAGTACGCGGTTGTCGCGGCACTCTCGTTTCTTACTTCACTGCC
>JBBTRP010000028.1:0-1864 GCA_038065125.1 Patescibacteria group bacterium | reverse complement strand
TGATCTCGGACATGACTTCTTCAACCAGCCGGCGGTTTGCCGGATGCAAGTAGAAACGCTCGATTTCATCCATCTGCACGCCGCCCAACTTCAGCAGCTCGGGAATCAGGCTGCGCATGAACTCTTTATAGCGCTGCTCGACTAGACGACCGTCGATGAAGTATGTGTTCCGCCACGGCTCACAGCGGTTTGCCGGGTACTTTGCGCCGCCGCCGCGATTGCGCACGAGCTCATCGGGCATCCACCTCACGACCGACTGCAGAATGCCCTGATCAGGATCGTCGGTCGCCTCCAGAAGGACTGCGGCAGCCGCGTCACCGAAGAGTTGGAGTGAGAGCCATGACGGGATCGGGTGCTCCATGTCGTCGCGCGCCAGGTACGCCTCACGGTCGAAAAACGCGCTCGGATAGTTGGAGGCCGCAAGCAGCACGCGCTGTCGCCGCCCTTCCGACCCCATGATGCGCTCCTTCACACCCAGAAGCGCGGCCATGAACCCACCGCAGCCGGACGGCAAGTGTTCGGCGTACGCGTCCGGCCGGAGCTGCAGGCCTCTCGCAAGGCCGATCGCGGGCCACGAGAAATAGGCTTCGTCGGGCGTGCACGTGACGTGCACAATCCCGTCAACCTGATCCGCGTCAACCTTTGCCATCTTGAGCGCGTGTCGGCACGCGACCAACGCCATGTCGTTGGAATGACGCGACATATTGATGCGCGTCTTGCCGCGTTCCACGTCCAGCTCGTGCAGAAAGTAGCGCGATCCCACCCCGATCTTCTTCGTGACGACATCCGCCGGCCAGGTGCCCGGAAGCGCCTGGGCGATCTCTTCCGTTGTCGTGTGATACGGGGGCAGGAACGAGCCAACCCCCGCGATCCGGACATTGCGTGCTTTTCCCATGCTACCACGGCCTCCTATCGTTGGGGTAACTCTCCACTTAAATGAAATGTGCTATAAAGCCGTATTACTGTACACAAAATCACCCTTTTGTCAAGTCAAAATCGAAAGAATCCTTATGGTTATAAGAATTCTTTGTTTTCTGAACTCGGATTATCGCCAAAAAAAATCTACTCGATCCGAATACCCGTTCTTTTTATCTCATACGCCAACGGGCTCGCGTCCGTAAATTCAGTAGGGTGAAACCCATGCGGCTCAATAATAATATCGGTAAAACCAAGCTCATGCGCCTTTTTTAAAAGGTATTTTGTCGATGCAAATGAATGAGAAAGATTGTTGGAAATAATGGCAACGTCTATATCACTATCCGGTCTTGCCGTTCCCTTTACAGTCGATCCGAATAAAAATGCCTGCTCAATAGGAAGATGATCGTCTGCGAGAAGATGTACATAACGCCGAACCGCGTCATTCACTTTTTTTGAAATTTTTTTTCGAGCCATAGGAGAATATCCTTTGTCACAGCAAGATACTTCGATGCAACATTTTTTTTGTTATATTTCCCATAAAATTCAGACTTCTCATCTGCGTATCTGCCCTGAATGTTAAACGTTGTGATTGTCTGCAAAGAATCGATCTGCAAATCGCTTAATCCAATGTCTGACTTGCGAGCCAAGATCACAAGGTCATGGACATATGGCGCATGTTCATGCTGACGCGCAACGTACAATGCTTTCAATAACTTTTCAAGCGCGAGATGACAGAAGAAGAGCGCATGCGCATAATGGCCGAGCTTAGCAAGATCAGTCGCTACTATGAAATCCTTGCGCGAACTTGCTCTCCAGTATTCTAAAACATTCCGGTAATCCGATATCATACATAATGACTTCACTCATCCAGTATAGCAAAAAACCTTCAATATTAAAGGTCTCGGCCATTTTAATACATCCTTCCGTTGAAAATCCCCGTTTTGTC
>JBBTRP010000027.1:0-7004 GCA_038065125.1 Patescibacteria group bacterium | reverse complement strand
AAGCGAGCAGGATCGTCGGGGTTGCCCTGAATCGAATCGGTATTGCTCACGACTCTGGGACCATTCCTTTCTCGCTCTCTGAGCGCACTTACCTCTTACTATAGAAGCGCGGTACTCCTCCTCCATCAGGAAAAGAGTACAGAGCCGGCTGCCATCTTGTCAAATCAAAACCGATCAGGAATACTTTAGGCAGCACGGATTGAAAGGAGTGGGGGAAGACGACGACATGGTGTCGTCAACGAGATGAAAGGGGGAGATGAGCGCAGCTGCCTGGTCACCCTGCAAGGCGACTCGCTCGGCATCCCGCAAGTCAAAGAGGTCCAACCGGACTTCTTTTGGGGCGGAAAACACTACACCCAAGCCGAGCTCACCGCCTTGGGCACCTGATCCGCTCACGAAGCGGACACTCCACACAAGGACACGACCCGCCATCGTGTCCGATTTATTTTTGAAAAATAAAATGCCCGCCGATGCGCGAAGGCGGGCGGCGGGCGAGATGGAGATTTCGCGAGCGAGGCCGAGTTTGACTCTACCTCACCGAGACGAGTACTCCGTTATCGTGGATATAGTCCGCGGCGACCTTGTACACTCTGCCCCAGTAGCGGTAGGGCTGGTATGGAACGCGGCTAGTTGTCTCGGCCCGATCAAGCCGATAGAGCTGGTATACATTGTTTTCGGGAACGACGAAGAAGAATGCGCCGCTCACGGGGTCGACCGCCAGGTACAGCGGCGTCGTGTCATAGAGATAACTCCCGGCCGGAATCGATAAGAAAGCGAGGTCGGTAATTCGCCAGGCGTTATCACTCTTGGACCACCAGACAACGGCGGCCTTGCCGGTGTCGCGAGTAAAGGTGCTGTTGTAGAGTCGCTCGTTAGCCCAGGCAGTATACCCGGCCATCGTGTTGCCATACTCCTCAAGCGGTTTTCCTCCGCGCCACTCCTTGAGGTAATACATCGGGGGATGGGCGACTCGCCTGAAGTCATCCGTTATCGGAACTGATGCCACCGTTGCTCCTTGCACCTTCACGGTGAAAGTCCCTGAGTCGTCAGCAGAAATGACCGGAGCCCTTGCCAGGGTAGGATAGTTATCGGGATGACAGGGAGCAATGTAGTAAAAGCGATAGCCCGAACTACTGTCATACACGGTCGTATTCCCCTGACATCCGAAATCGGAGCTCATAGCGCGGAACGACCATGTCGCTGTAGCCGTGTCGTACGCGACAAATCCTGGCGCATCGTATAGTGAGGAGCATATATCGCCCCCTTCCGACCGTGCCCACAGATCACACGGAAGACTCTTGGTGAGATTGATCGGTAGCTGATTGAACTGGATCCAAAGCTCCTGCTTTCCTGCTTCGGAGGTTCCTGGCGCCCCGGTGCGTACTACGACACCGGAGGGCCTACGCGGCCGAATTGGCAAATACCCTTCGCGGGGGATGCTTAGGACGCCCTCCTCCAACACCTCCACGCCCGGCTCGATCCGACTCCACAGGGGACGCGGGGTCGGCGTGGGAGTCGTGGTCGGCGCCGGGGACGCAGTCGGTCCTGTGGTCGACGTGGGTCCACTGGTCTGCGACGTCGATGGCCTCGTACTCGGCTGCATGGCACCGCTCGATGCGCTCGGGCTGGGCAAACCGATCTTGATCACCTGGGCGGTCGGCCGTGGCGAGGGCGAATCGGTCGCCGTCGGATTGGGCGGCGGATTCAGCGTCAATGCGCACGCCGTTAGTAGGACGAGTCCGCCAAGCGCGAACCGAATTTTCATGATCTGACTCCTCTCTAATACTCTCTCTACCGCACCACCCTAGCTCACCTCGCCGCCTTGGGCAAGGAATCCTCCTGATTGCAGATGCCACAAGTGCCGGTACAATCCTTTTTTGCGTTTCAATAATTGGTCGTGCGTTCCCTCTTCGGCAATGCCGCCTTTATCCATGACGATAATACGATCCATCATGCGAATGGTAGAGAGACGATGCGCGATCGCGATGGTCGTCCGGCCGCTCATCAGCTGCCCGAGCGCGTCCTGAATCAGCTGCTCAGAATGCGAGTCAAGGCTGGAGGTCGCCTCGTCCAGGACGAGAACAGGCGCGTTCTTCACGATTGCACGCGCGATCGCGATACGCTGCCGCTCCCCGCCGGAGAGTTTGATCCCCCGTTCACCGACCATCGTGTCGTACCCCTTAGAGAGCCGTGCGATAAACTCATCGCAGTGTGCTCTGCGCGACGCCTCAAACACCTCAGCATCACTCGCCTCGGACCTGCCATACCGGATGTTTTCCATAAGCGTACGATGGAACAAAATCGGCTCCTGCGGCACGAACCCAATCGCCTCGCGCACGCTGTCTTGCGTGACTTTGGCGATATTTCTGCCGTCGATACTGATCGAACCCGCCTGAATATTATAGAAACGTAGCAGGAGATTGATGATGGTTGTTTTGCCCGCGCCGGACGGCCCCACAAACGCAACCCGTTCGCCTGCACGAATCGTGAATGAGAGCCGATCGATCAGTGTCCGGCCGTTAGGATAGCAGAACAATACATTCTGAAATTGGATCTTTCCGCCCTTCACCGTGAGTGGCACAGACCCGTCCCCATCAACGACCGCTCGCGGTGCCTTAAAAATTTCGACCATCTCTTTGCTGTCCGCAATCGACTCGTACACCTCGCGGATCTTTCTGCCCAAATCCCAGAGTCGGAAAAAAAGTTCAATCGAGTAGGATTGAATCAATACAAATGTTCCCACGCTCAACGTTCCCGCCTTCCACGCGTTGAGCGCGATATACAACAGAAAAAATTCCAGAATCAGAACCAGGACGCTTTGCACGGACATATTGATGTTCCCTAGATTCCAACTCAGAACCTGACTTTTTCTGCGCAATTCGGCAACATCGAAAAACCGCTTCTCTTCCCGTCCGGTCGCCGCAAAAAGCTTGATGTTCGTGTTATTGGTGATCGCGTCAGCGAGCGCGCCGGTGACTTTTGAGTCAAGATTGGCGCGGATCGTATCGAATCGAATTTTGTAAAGCGAGAAGAGAACGTTGAAAATGATAAACAGAATCGTCCACACGAGCATCGCGATTGCGACGGATGAGTTGACCGTCCACAGAAGAATGATCGTTCCGATAATGCGGATTGAGAGCGGGAAAAATCCGTACTGGATCGCATCCCAGAACCGCTCGAACGAGCGCGAGAGTCGATTCACCTTCTGCACGAGCGCCCCGGTGAAATTATTTGCAAAAAACCCATGCGAATGCCGTAAGAGCACGCGGAACGACTCCGTGCACAGATCGGCCATCACGCGGCATTGAAACGCGGCATCAAAAAACCCGGATGCTCGCTGAAATACTCGGTCGATAAGTGAGACCGTCAGCATCGCCATAATGATCTGGAAAAGAACCGGATACGCCTCCTCCCGCGATTGAGCTACCGAGAGGAGATCGATGAACTCCCGATAAAAAAACGGGTACGCAAGACTCACAATCGTGCTGATGGCGGTACCAAAAAGCGCAACGACAACCAGCAGACGATGCGTCTTCATCGACTGCCAATACACGATGAGCACATCGTGCGAGCGAATATCTTTTGCTTTTGAACGAGGCATACAACCAGTATACACCCTCCGGATCGCCACCTCTACTCCTGCGACGCTCGTTTTGCTTTTATTTTCTTGATCGCGTCGCGCAGGGTGATCGCGCGTTCAAAGTCGAGGAGTTCGACTGCGATGCGTAACTCTTCTTCCAGGTCGGGAAGGGGTCTGAAGACGAGGGTGCGCTCTTCGCTGTCCACGGTCGGGACGAGATCCTCGCCGATGGCCTTTTGAATGCTTGCGGGCGTGATGCCGTGCTCTTTATTGTATGCCCGCTGAATCGATCTCCGTCGGTCGGTCTCCTCAATCGCCGAACGCATCGAGCCGGTCACGGTGTCTGCATACATCACAGCTCGTCCATCGATGTTTCGTGCCGCGCGACCGATGGTCTGAATCAAGCTGGTTGCATTGCGTAAAAACCCTTCCTTGTCAGCATCCAGGATCGCGACCAGCCCGACCTCGGGTAAATCGAGCCCCTCGCGCAGCAAATTGATGCCGACAAGCACGTCAAACACCCCCTGGCGCAACTCCTTGAGAATTTTAGAGCGGTCGAGTGTGTCGATCTCGCTGTGCAGGTAGCGCGCCTTCACGTCGTGCTGCACCAAGTATTCCGCAAGCTCCTCGGCAGATCGTTTGGTCAACGCGGTCACGAGGACGCGGCTTCCCTGTTCACGGGTCACAATAATCTCGGTCATAAGATCGGCAATACACCCCGCGATCGGCTTCACGGTAATCTCGGGGTCGACGAGTCCGGTCGGACGAACAACCAGCTCCACCACCTGTCCGCTCGTTGAGCGCTCATACTCAGCGGGCGTTGCGCTCACAAAAATCGAGTGTCCCAGATACTGTTCAAACTCATTCCACCGAAGCGGCCGATTGTCGTACGCGGACGGCAACCGGAAACCGTAGTCGATGAGATTTTTTTTCCTGCTCCGATCACCGGCAAACATCCCTCCGACCTGCGGCACGGTCGCATGACTCTCGTCAATCACGAGGAGAAAATCTTTCGAAAACGGACTGTGCTTAAAGAAGTCCAACAGACAGAACGGTGGTTCCCCACTTGTGCGCCCGTCAAAATGCCGTGAATAGTTCTCAATCCCCTTGCAGTATCCCAGCTGCTCGATCATCTCTAAATCATAGTTGGTCCGCTGCTCCAGTCGGTGTCGCTCAAGAGGCCCGAGTGTGGGTAGAGTTTTTACGAGCTCCTCACGAATGGTCACAATCGCTTTCTTTCGTTTTTCCTCCGGCGCCATGAACGGCTTTGCCGGAAAAATCTGCACGGTGTCAACGCGCGCGATTTGTGCAAGCGTCACCGGGGCAAGAATGGAAAGGGACTCGATCTCATTCCCAAAAAACTCAAACCTGACGACATCCCCGCCAAATCCCTGGATGATGTCGACCACGTCTCCACGCACACGGAAACGGCCGGGCGCAAGAGCGGTGTCGTTCCGTTGATAGAGAATGTCGACAAGACCGGAGACGAGCTCTTTACGCGAACATTTTTGCCCCACGGAAAATTTCAAAACGCTCTGCGAAAAATCAAACGGACTGCCAAGACTGTAGATGCAGGACACGGACGAGACCACGATTACGTCCGGGCGCGACACCAAACTTGCGATCGCTTCGATCCTGAGCTGATCGATCTTTTCATTAATCTGCGTCTCCTTTTCGATGTAAGTGTCCGTCTGCGGCAAGTAACTTTCCGGCTGGTAGTAGTCGTAGTACGAGACAAAATAACAGACCTTGCTGTCCGGGAAAAATCCTTTGAACTCGTTATAAAGCTGCGCGGCAAGGGTTTTGTTGTGCGCAAGGACCAGCGTGGGTTTATTGATCTTCTCCAGCACCTTAGCAACGACGAACGTCTTACCACTGCCCGTCACTCCCAAAAGGGTTTGGCGCGGAAATTTTTGAAAACCGGAAACCAGCCCATCGATCGCTGTGGGCTGATCCCCGGCCGGATTGAAATCGGAAACGCAACGGAAAATCATTGACTTTTTGCTTTAAATATGGTATACTATCCGTTAGGATTGGTTTGCATTTCAAGTCTGGAAGGGGCTTTTCATGCTCAAGTTCATCGCCTTCGGTTCAATCGCGGCATTCGGCCTCGCAGTCCTGGGCTTGGGCTTCATGGTCGTAACCTACCTCCTTGAGGAGATGGCGGCAAGAAGAAAAGCGGCACAAGAGCCGCCTCCCCCGCCCCGGCATGACCACGACTGCCTAGTTGAGCAATGTCGCTTCCACCAGGACCCAGAGGTCAATCATACGATGTGGCTGCTCCTCGCCAACAACAAACGGCGAGATGTCGTAATCGCTGACCACGATCTTAAAGAGGCAGCCCTAAACCTCATCATCGCGGAAATCCGCGAACGCAGCCCGCTGGCTGGCGAAGGCACCGACCTCCAGGAATCCTAACATCTCAAAGAGTCTTCCCGTCGAAGGCTCTTCATCTTTTTTTCAGACCCTTTGACAATCCGGCATATCCACGCGCAACTTTTGCGCGGGCAACTTGCGCGCCGCGCGTCCCGCCGCGCGGGGCGAATCGTTCTTTGAGTATACGTTCTTCTCTCCGTTGTGCCCGAGATTTCTTAGGCATAGGCAACTGTCAAAATATTTCCGCTCTGCCACCAGTGTCCCGGTGTTCCGCTGTGACTGTACTCTGATGTGACTTGTGTAAATCCCGCCATCTTACATAAACGGGAAATTTCACCGGGGATGAATGCGTAATAATATAAAAACTGCCCCTGCCGCTCCTCGCGCCAATGTGTGGGAAGATCTCTCCAACCGAACGCGCTCTTAGGAAGGCCAACGAGCTCACTCCATGCAGACGCGGGAGTTTTAATTCGCTTGAGTGCGTACTTCCAAACACTTTTTTCTTCCAGCGTCAGATGGAAGAGATTCCAGTTCGCCATCAAGAGCTTCCCGCCCCGAGCAAGTCTCTTACGCATCTGGATGAGTGCTTGGAGGCGTAGTTTCTCTGTCGGTAGATGATGCAGCGCCGCAATACAAAAAACCGTATCAAACGTCGCTCCTGATAATTCAGAAATCGCATCAAGACTCGTCATGTTTCCGATCGCGAATGTGTGTCCGTCTGCCCCATATCGTTCCCGCGCAATTTCGATAAATTCGGGATTACTGTCAACGCCCGTGTAAGAGATATTTTTTGACTCCAACGACTGCAACAGCCGCCCGTTCCCGCATCCGACATCAAGGACCCGATCACCGTCATTGACGTGTCGCGCGAGCGCGGTACAATCGGCCCAACTCTTTGAGCGGCTCTGCGAAAATTGCGGAGCGATAGAGCAATAACTCCGCGCGGTGATCTCCATCAGTTTTCTCGCGTTCTCATTCGTCATATGAAAAGCATACCCACGAACACGGTAACAGGCAAGACGCTCATCAAACCGGTGCGAACCCGCTC
>JBBTRP010000026.1:0-16978 GCA_038065125.1 Patescibacteria group bacterium | reverse complement strand
ATCATTTCAGTATACACAAAAATGCGCTTTTGTCAAGCTTTTTGCTGGCGAAAAACCTCTGGCGGGAGATTGGCATCGGGGTCAAAAATCTTTTGGAACATCTCTGTGAGGTCGCTGCGATCTACTGGCTCTCGCCACCCGTCAAAGAGAGGCTTGTCTTGTATCGCGTTCAAAATTTCCTCGTGGGGTCGCCAATCCAATCCGATCGTGCCGAACAGCGCGTGATAGCTCCATGACTTTTGGAACACATACATTTTTTTCTTTTCTTCAAATGACTGCTGTTTGACTTTGGTGTACACCTCAATCGCGCACGCCTCGATTGCGCCGCGCAGCCGCTCGATCTCCTCAAGCGAAAGTATCGAGCCATCCGCCTCGCACCACCATGCGCGGAGACCGCCAATGACATCGCCCCGGTAGACGGCGTGCGTTGTTGCATCGACGGTGAGATCGACGTCCTCGTAGCGCGCGCCGATCCGAATGCGGTCGACCCCAAGACGCGCAGTCTCAGGCCACAAATCCACCGGCCGAAGATTGCCAAATTCGCGCAGGCTAAACATGCCGCCGCCGTCAAGATTATATGGCCCAAAGTTGTCATATACCAGTTGTGGATTCATGTCCGAGTACAGTCCGTGCGAAAGGTGGTAGCACGCACTGGAAAGCCTCCCAAGGGCGCGTGCGATTCCTGGATCTGCAATAGCTCCTCGGCCCTGTAATTCGCTCACCTCATAGGGCTGATGGATACGATTGCGAAAGGAGTGCGCAAACGGATCATCGACGCACCATGCGGTCAATAACGACCGATAAAAATCAAAAATCTCTCCATATGCGGCAACGCCCGCATTCGCAACTTTTGCCATCAACAGATCAAAGTACAAAAGACACCGTATCGAGCTCGGGTTATGAAGCGTGCGGGCAAGCACAAGCACGTCTCTGCCGGATGACTCAACCGCCTCTAACAACGGAATTGTGTGGTGTTCGGTCCACTCTTTTGCGATCAGGGGGTCATAGGTCAAGGCATCTACCGTATCGGCAAAGGTGCGCGTGTCCATCGCGCTCCAGTCGCGGGAGAGCGCCTCCAAAAATTGGTTTTTATGCTGATTACGCATAGAAAATTTCTCCGGTCGTACCGTCTACGCAAACGCGTGTGCCGTCAGTCAAAACTTTAGTTCCCGGCTTCGTGTTCACGACACACGGGATTCCCATCTCGCGCGAGACGATCGACGGATGGGATGTCATACTCCCGATATCGCACACGATCGCTCCTGCGCGTGCCATCATGGAAACCATCGTAGGGTCGGTAATGCGCGTCACCAAAATGTCGCCCTCACGAAACCGATCTGAATCTTCCAATCCATTCACAATGCGCACTATGCCTTCCGCGCTGCCGCGGCTGACACCGATTCCCTTCAGAATCGGCGTTGCCGTCCTCGCCTCGAGCGTGTCGATAATCTGCTGTACACTCATCTCCTCGAGTTCGGCAATGGAGCGATTGAGGACAGACGAAACCGCCCGCATGACGATCCCCAGGTGCGGCGAGAGAATCACGGACTCCATGTACTGCGACTCTTCGTTGATCTGAAATCCCGCCGGGATCATCGAGCGGAAACTGAAGAATTTCTCAAGTTCGTCTGCGGTGCAGCCGGCCTTGATCAGCGACTGTGCGATCTCGTCGTCGCCGTCAATCGCGGGAAAAAATTTCGGTTGCGCATAGAAAAGGTGCGGCGTGCGATGCATGGCGTACAGAACGCCGCGCGATGCCGTCTGTTCAACACCGTCTTCGTTTTCCAAAATACCGTTCTCAAGCGCGGCTTTGGTCGCCTCGCCCGACAGAAACTGCGGGAAATATCTGTTGACCTGTTCGCGCGGCAATCGGTCGAGCAAGAATTGCCGAAACTGGTACGCTAGCTCGTCAAAGGTCGTAAAAATAGTCGCTTGACAGTCGTACATCGTCCCGTACATTGTGACGAATGCGCGAAGATTCGTTGCCGCGGCAGAGGGATCAGAGAGACTTGATTTGATATGCTCAAGCGAGCGTACAATCTCCCCGACATTGCGCGTATGCCGCGCCATCATGCGAAGATACACAGAAGGATTTTTCAGAAAAAACGGTACCAGACCGATCGAGGACATCTCTTGCCGCGCCCACCACAATCCGCGATCGTCAAATACACCCATCGGCTCTTCTGCTGCAGGATACAAGAGATGCTCTTCCGCAATAAATGGCGCTTCCAGAAAACTCCGATCAAGTGCGCTCCAAAAATAGCGGGGGCGCTCGCAGTGCCATTTTTTTCCGTCGACAACAGTAACGAGAATGGTGTTACTCTTCTCGACCGGTCGGCAATAGGTGGTAATCGCGGTCATACCCTCAAGCGATCGGCTCGAAATTTCTGCGCTGATCTGTTCTTTCTTCATATAAAAGTAATTGATTCGTTTGTCGCGTCCAATATGATACGCGCGCCTTCAACGAACGGTTCGGGACTTTTCACTGCGACCAGACACGGAATGCCGTACTCGCGACTGATGATTGAGGCGTGGCATGTGATCCCCCCTTGGTTTGAGATAAGTCCTCCTGCGTCTTTGAGAAGTGCGACATTAGAGGTGATCCACTCGTTGAGAAGCACGATGTCATCCTTTGTGTAGTACACTCCTTTTTGGTACTGCCGAAGCGTTCCGGTCGCAATGCCTGGCGAGACACAAATGCCGGTGGTTGATTGATTCATAGTGTTGATAAAAAAATTATTCTCGATCCGAGAAAGCCTTACGATAAGACTTTCTCGGAATGAGGGGCGTGACAAGTTGGCCACGCCCGAAAACCCTTTGTGTTTTGTTACGACTGGACCGAGGAGCCGACCTCGAGGTCCGACGTGAACTCGGCGATCGTGCCATCCTTGGCGATCGCGATGCCGGCGCCGTGAAGCGGCTCCAGCGTTTCGAGGTCGATCTCTGAGAGTGGTGACCCGATGATGAGTCGGTGACGCAAGAGCACCATCTGCTCGTAGTTCAGATCCCACAGTTCGAATTCGTCGCCGAACTCGCTGCCGCGCTGCGCGATTGAGTCGACCGCGCCCATCAGGCGCGCCTCGAAGGCGGCAACCGATTCCACCCACAGGCCACGCGTCTCGGGAAAGAGACCAGAGAGGTGGCGCGCAGCAGCCGCATCGCCGTACTTCCCGAGAAGGTCGCGCGCCTTGCGCGTGTCGCCGTAGTACGGGTAGGTAATGCCGGGACTCCGCATCACGGGCACATTCGGTCCGCTGGCCGCGAAGATCCCTTCGGCAGTAGCCAGACCGCCGTCGAGATTCCGGTCGTCGGTGCCGGTGGCAATCGCGCCGGGAATGAGCCCGATCTCGACGAGCCGTTGGCCCTGCCGAAACGCATTCTTCTCGCCTTCCACCGACAGCCCTTGCTGGGCGTCGTCCAAATGCCGCGCGAGTCGCAGGACCTTGGCCGTGGTCTTATCGACGAACCCGTCCAGCTCGCGGACCTTCCGCGACTGGAAGTGCCGCCGGATCGCGAGGGCCAGACCACCGTGCTGCGCCGCAAACGTCGCGAGGTCCATTGAGTTCCCCCTTTTTGCGCGTTACGGCGATCGTTTTGAAGGAACGGCCCCTCATATCATCGTAACGCCCCCATGATAGCATAGTTGCATGAACTTGTCAAGATTACTGACTCAATTTTGTATTGTTTTAAAGGGTATAAATTGCATAATTTCGTATGTGTTGTCAAAAGTATTGACATATATCTACACCTGTGATATACTTATAAATAATACGTTCCCAACCCTCTAACCTAAAACCTCTAACCTCCCACTCCCCCCATGACCCTCAACGAAACGCTCACAAAACTTGGATTTGAAGAAAAAGAGGCAAAACTCTACGTCGCCTCCCTTGAACTTGGCCCCGCAACCGTGCTCGAATTGTCGCGAAAGAGCGGGATCAAGCGGCCGACTGCGTATGTACTTCTGGAGGAGATGATCGCTAAAGGCTGGGTAGAAAAATCGATAAAAGATAGAACGATCATTTTTTCTGCAAAGGACCCATCGTATCTCCTCACGGCCATTCAAGAAAAGGAGCAGACACTCAAGGAGGCGCTCCCCTACCTCGAGGCGATCATGTCGGCGTCGCACGAACGGCCGAAAATCTCGGTTTTTGAAGGCACCGAGGGCATGAAGCAGCTCTATGGCGAAATTTTTGCCAGCAGCGAAATCTGGTGGTATTCATCCATCAAATTGATCCTCCATGCCTTTCCGGCGCTTTTGAATCAGTGGCTCGAAGCGGTCAAGAAAAAAACGTCTCCTGTTCGCGAGCTTATCTCAAGCGACCCCGAAGACATTGCGTATGCACAACAAATTTGTGCCACCAACGAACACGATAAGATTCGAATCGTCCCACCAAACTTCCCGTTATCAATTGATATGGCGATTTTTGGAAACAAGGTTGCGATCTTCACGCTCAAAAAAAATATCTTCGCACTGTTGATTGAAAGCGAAGACGTGGCTGCCTCCTTCCGTACGCTCTACCAGCTCGCCTGGCAGAGCTCGACGCCATTGAAAGATTTTATTCCAAAATAAAAGCCGCTCGCGATCTTGATGATGGGGCGAGCGGCAAGGTTTTCTCGATTCAACTACCGGCGTTCGCGGGCCAGGGCATGCGGAGGTGACGCCGGAGACGTGTCGGAACGCTGCGGCAACGAGCGGAGCTGAATCCATTGCCCCTTGCCGACGCGAAGTTCACGGCTTCCCTTCCTCGTCCGTACGGTAATCCCATCGAGCGTGCGGTCCATCAACCACTTCCAGAAAACGTCTGGAAGCATGGTGACGTCAGAGAAGCTCATTGTCTGGATCAGCGTACCGTCGCAGATAAAATATCGAACTGATCCGGACGTTCGGGTGAACGTATACGGCGTGAGGTTGGTCGCGCGAGCGTACTTCGAGACGACCGTCTCCATGACCGCGTGATACTGCCGCAGGAGAGTGGTGTCGGTGAACTCCCCTCGCCGATCAATCGCCTTGGGATACTCCTGTCGCACCCACGCTTTGAACGCGGGCGCATATCCGGCCGTCGTGATCTCCACGTCCTCCTGTAGGTAGGAGACCAAGATCGTGAGGTCGATGTCCGGTGGCGGCAGGCGTACCGTCTCCGAGTCGTCCGTGAATATTGGCACGAGCGATGGCGGCAGAAGCACCGCCGTCCCGCCGCGCTCCTCCAGGCGATCACACAGCGCGTTTCTGTGCGCACTGTCATACTTTTGTCCGAATGTCGTCTCCCGCACGACCACACACACGACTTTGAGGTCGGTGACGTTCTTCCGCGGAGCCTGGCTCCGAGCCGAGCGCGCGCGAACTTTATTCAGCGCATTGAAGTACATGATCGAGGCGATCATGCCGCCAAAGGATACCGCAAAGATGTCGAGAAGCGTCACGATCGTCTCCTTTCATGAGAGTTTTGACGCGGGTGAAACAGAAAAATGATAGCACAAAAGCCGCCCCGTGTCCATGGGCGCATTCGCTTTTACTTAAAACAAGGGCTGTTGAGGCGAGTCGACCACGGCCGGAAGTTCTCCATCTCGGAATCGAAGGTCGATGCGATCACCGGGTTTGAGCGCTGATTTTGAGCCGACCGACCTCCCCTTTTTACTCACAATCGCGTAGCCGCGTTTGAGTACGGTGAGCGGGTTCATGTTTGCAAGGCTCCGCTCCAGGAACTGCACGTGCTCGCGTGTCTGCAAAACCGAATTCTCGTGCGAACCGGCAAGACGCGAGGCGGCGTGTGTAAGCTGAGTTTGGAAATGCGAAAGTTGTTTTTCAAACAATGAAAGCGAAAGCGTGTACCGCCCAAAAAGCGATGCTGCTGCACGCATCGTGCCCGTGATGCGCGACTCGATGGTAAACACGCCTCGATCAATAGCATTCGCAGTCCACTCAAGCGCGTACTCGAGTGATCCAGTCATGCCTGCAATTGCCCGATCAACCGACGTGCTCAACTCCTCCCGATCCGGGACCGCAAGCGATGCCGCATGCGTAGGCGTTGCCGCACGCACGTCTGCCGCGTAGTCTGCAAGGCTCTCGTCCCGCTCGTGGCCGACCCCGCAGATGACCGGAATGCGCGAGGCAAATACCGCACGTGCCACTGGCTCCGAATTGAACGCCTGCAGATCCTCCAAACTGCCGCCGCCGCGGACCAGAACAAGCGTTTGGATGCCCGCTTCTTCACCGTGTGCGTTAAACCACTCAAACGCGCCAACGATTTCGCGTACCGCGGACTCGCCCTGCACATGCACGTGCGCGAGATGAACTTCAAGACCGCCAATCCGCTGATTGAGAATACGCATGAAGTCCGTATACGCAGCCGACTCGCGCGAGCAGATCAGACCGATCTTTTCCGGCAGTGCCTCAAGGGGACGCTTACGACTGGTGTCAAAGATCCCCTCTTTCTCCAGCTTCGCCTTCGTTAGCTCGAACGCCCGCTTGAGCGCACCGACCCCTTTTAGCTCGACGGCCTCGACCATGATCGAAAACTTCCCCGACTTCGGGTACACGCGCGGCGTTCCTGTCACCTGCACCTGCATCCCGTCTTCAAGAACGGTGTGCAAATTCCAGGCGGCCGCAAAGCACCCAACCTTGCCGTTCTCGTCCTTGAGATCAAAAAAAACCCACTTCC
This sequence comes from Patescibacteria group bacterium, assembly GCA_038065125.1. Lineage (GTDB taxonomy): Bacteria > Patescibacteriota > Patescibacteriia > JACQRZ01 > JACQRZ01 > JBBTRP01. The sequence continues at coordinate 10,319 of JBBTRP010000026.1, read as the reverse complement.
CGTGATTGACCGAGTACCCGGAAATCTCCCCCTCAACCGTCACCCGCCGCCCAACCGCGAGGTTGATGTATTCGATAAACTCGGAAACAGAAAACACCGGCTGCTCTGTCATAGACCCAGTTTTCTTTTCGCGTCCTGATCGTAATCAAAGTAATTGCAGGTCAATTCTTCACCGAGAAAAATATCCCGCGCGGCGGTATCAATTCCTTCGGGGTCTGAAAAATCCTGCCAGAGATTGGGCTCGTCAGAGTGATTCAAAAATCGTGCATCGTCAAAACAGAGAACATACTTTCCGGTCGCGGGACTAATGTATGCGTATTGCAATGTTTGCTCGCGAGCGGATTCGGACATACGCGCTAAGTCATCAGTGCTCAGCTCCTGATCAAAATCGGAATGGAACTTCCACACCGGTGTTCCTTTTTGAATAAACTGATCAGCAAATAATCCGCTCCCGTGAATCGCACTCTGTCCGATTTTTGTCTTCACGAGGAGCATACCGCAAAAGAATACACACAACCTCCTCCCTCGAGTCTTTTCTCATCACGTCCCTTGTTCTCGTTTTTGCGCCTGTTCTAAGGCGGTTCTATTTATTCTCTCCTGCTCCTGAAGAAGATGAAATGCGGAGTTTGGATTATCTCCTACCACTGGACCGAGGCGCCCACGCACATCTTCCGACAGGGCATCATCAATAATTTGATCGTACGCTGCTTTTACGCTTTTATACTCATCGGTTTCTTTTGATATCCTTCCCAGCTCATTAACTCTAGGGACGAGTGCCTCTCGTGCCTTCATCGCTTCACGCGTGGCATTCAAAGCCGCTTGCGCCTCGGCAACACCCATCTTTTCTCCTCGCTCATTGCCGATTTTATTAACTTCATCAAAATATATTTCATGCGCTGGCTTTTGTTCCTGCCCTGAAAGCCCACCAGTCACTTCTGCGGCGGCGGCGGCTTCTGTTGTATTTTGTGCAGCATCAGGCGCCGCTTCTTTCGATTGTGTTGTCTCTTGTTCTAAAACTGGCTTTTGATCTTCTGGGCCTGTTCCCATATGTGTTCTGGTTACATGTTAGAAATAAACGGGGACTCCAGCGATTTAATAATTGTTGATAGTGACGTGTGATCGGGAAAAGGCTTATAAATAACGCCCGTGAACTCCGTTATCCCCGCCCGCTGGGCGAGCCGCACGACGCTGGCATTAAATGTACTTACAGCTTGAAGTTTTTCCGATATTTGTCCAGTGGATAATTGCGTTTCAAGATCGAAAAAGATTTTGAGGGCATCCCAACGCAACTCGCGGTCATAGAGCTGGAACGCAAACTCCTGCCGCAGGCTTCGTATGAGCGGAAGAAGACCGGGCAGATTGCCGGCTTTTGTCGTAAGCCCGTCAGTAAGGAGTTTTTCCTGCTCGGTGCTGCTGCGATTAGCCATCTCCTGTTGGATCGTCGCGGTATACTCAAAAACATAGAAAAATCCAACGGTCTTCATGATGGTCTTGTCGTGGTCCATGATCTTGTCTGCCGTGAGTTTCTTGGTCGCTTTTTTGATTTTTTCCTCCAAATGATGAAATTCGAACGCTCGCTTTCGGAATCGCTCCGCAAGGCGATCAAGTTCGTGAACTTTTTCCAACGTATCTTCATCCGTCTTTTTTCCATACAGCTCGTCAAGATCCGAGATGGCGGACGCAAGCGCGACCTCGTCAAGACCTTTTTCCGATATCGCGGAATCCAGGCGTGACACAATGCGATACGCCTGCGTGCGTGTGAGTTTTTTGTCCTCAAGTCTTTTTTTGAGCGACGAGCTGATCGCCTTCACATCCTTCAAAAAATGCTTTTGATCGCTCTCGTTGAGAAGCGCAAACGGACGATCTGCACACAACTCGCTCAATTTCGTCAAAATATCAAGAGCTACCATAGATTATCCATTAAAATAATTGCTTCATCATCTCCCATATCCTATCATCGCCTTTTGTTTTCAGCCAATACCACCACTCTGCGCCCCAGAGGGTGACGCGGGAAAAACCCACGCTCGTGCTGAACTCGATATTTTTTTTAAGTTTTTCTGGGGGCATCAAGGTTAACCCCTCTTGGACGGTCATCTCTTGGACGGCCTTTTTGCCCCAGGGCTCGGCCTGCAGTTCTGTGATCGTTGTCTCCTTACCGAAAGCGCCCAACACTGCCGCGCGGAGTTGATACCATCCCGGCCCGACTGGAAATGAAATATGCCCGAACAGGTTGTTGTACGCCTCGCGGTAGAGACTGACACCCAAAACATCGCCGTAGAGTCCGATCGGGAGCCACGCGCTCCACTCGCCCCCGTCCGTCACCATGATCGGATGAGACGGATCCAGAGCGCGAACGAGTTTGATCTCGCGAGAGAGGGCATCCAGCCCGAGCATATTCGGACAAATCCCAAAGGGAAACGTCACCTCGTTCTCGACTTGCCAGATCTCAACGGCGGGATGGCTCCGGTATCGCTCCATCAACGCGGTCACAAAATTCTGAATGTCGGACTCCAGGTCGTGCGATGACGCGGCGGAAAGCCAGGAGGGGTCGTGGCACTCCGGCCAGCGGGGTACCTTGCGGCCAACGGCTAAGACGGCTTTGCCGTTGCGTTTTGCAAGTTCGTCCAGCTGATAATCAAGATCGTCAAAAAAATATTTCCCGCGCGCCGACTCGATCGCGTCCCAATACGCGACCAACCGGAAATGTCTCACCCCAAGATCGTCCAGAAGTGCGGTATATGTCTCTTTCCAGTCGAGTCCGAAGCTCTCCGCCTGCCCCGGGGTGAAGGTCACCCCGAAAAGGGGTTGGAACGCGGGGCGAAACGTTGGAAAATTAAGAAAAAACAGTGCGACAAGCCCGAGCGCACCAATACCGATCGCCAGTCGAACAGCCAACGGCTGTGATCGGATGAAGCCCGGAATGCGCATACCTACTCTCAAAATGCTTCCGACACTGTCTGCTTCTTACGTTTTGATGGTCTTTTTCGAGTTGGTTTCTTGAGGTGTTCCGCGGCCCCGATGGCAGACTCAATCGGCTGAAAAAAATCAGAGAGCTTACGCCGCAACTCCTGAAAATGATATGCGACATACAAAAAAATAATGCCGACAAAGAAACAGAGGAGCGCAATAAAGAGCCGAACGAACAGCGGATCAAGGAGCGTGAGAAACCCCAGCCCCACCGCGATCAGGCCGAAAAAGAAAAACGTGTGAATCGTGTCCGAGATCTTTTTCTCAAAAAAATGGAACATACGTGACAAGCATGTTAGCTGTTAGCTTCTAATTTGTAGAGTAATCCTTACAAGCTACAAGCTACAAGCTACAAGCTACCCTACACCGCCAGGGCGGCTTTTGACTCGAGGTGTTCGAACTGGTGATCGGTTCCTTCAATGATCTTTTCGATCGCATAGGTCCCCATGACCGGGGCCTCGACAAACCCGTTGAGGGCGGCCCGCGCAAGCCATCCGCTGTTAATCCAATCAAACAGCCACTCGTCGGTATACCGCGGGTCGTCTTGCGTGATGCCGGCGCCGACAGTCTTGAGCCAGACGCGATTGAAATCTTCTTGCGAACCGATTGAGGGAGCCATGATGATGGGGATTCCCAGCGCCGTATAGAAGGAAAGCTCTGACGGTTTTGTCCAGAGGATGTCGGTCGTCCTGAGAGTCGCACTGAACGCCTCAAAATACTCCTCCTTCGTTTCCCGATAAAGCACATCAACCCCGGTCCCCAGGAGCCCTTCCAGCCCCTGCTCTTTGATGGCGGCCTTGAACTGCGCCAATACGTCCAGCCGGACGCCGGCAACCAGGATCATGCGAATCTCTTTATTCGAAATCCTTGAGCGCAGGCTCGAGAGCACTTCCAGGGCCAGTGCGTTCTGGGCCCCCGCCCCGCCGACCGCAAACGTGAGTGTGAGCGGATGGTTCGCCCGCTTGGGTATGCAAGCTTTTCCGATGTGATAATTGATGATGTGCCCGAACTTGTGTCGCATCGCGTTTGAGGGGTCGAGATTGAGGATGCGGCTACCAATATCCTTCTTCAGGATACTCATGCCGCTCCCCCCGATGTTTTCCTTGGGCAGTGGAAATCCGGTGAAAAAAATACGATTTTCCGGCACGCCGTACTCCTTAAGCCGCTCAACAACCCGCTTGTTGGGCGCGAAAAAATTGATGCGCGACCGTTTGGGATCCTTACTCACCCAAGTGCGGCTCATGTCCGCGTCGCAGACTTGCAAATAAATCTCTCCCTGATATCCGTAATGCTCCGCCGCAAAGGCGGGAAGGAAGAAAGTACAGATGAGTGGACGCGACTGATCTTTGGATAACACGTCAGTAAAAAGATGTTTGCCCAATCCTTTTTTCTCAATCATCCGATAAATCTGCCAGAGCTGAAAATTCGGCCGGGATAAATCGCGCCGCGGGTAAAACCTCGGTATTTCTTGAATACGGTCAAAGAGTTCAAAAAGCGCACGGCCCAAAACCGAACGCGCCTGAAGGCGCGAGACAAACTCATACCCCTCGCGGCTCTCGTTCCACACGTGCCGCTCATGCTCAGGAAGGTCGGGGTAATCGTTCATCACGATCACCTCGCCACCGCCCAAATCGCGCAAAGGATACGCTGCGCGCTGATGGCCATATCCCATATCTACGGTAACGATCCAAGCTTTTGGTTTGTTGTGTGCCGACGTGTTTTGCATGGGGGTCGGTAACCTAAGATTCTATTCGCGAGAAGTGCGTGCCCGATCTCGCAGTACACGGGTGACAAACGCCTTCCGGGTGCCGAGATCAAGAAGGTTTTTGATCAACGGCTGCGGGTTCTTTATTCGAACGGAAGAGATTTTTTCAATCTCGGAAAGATTTTTTTTGATTTTCTGCAGTTCACCAGAGAGGTGCCGGAATGACTCACTGTCCCCTTCTGTGTTGAGTACATCAATGGCCTGGCCGATGCTTTTGAGCTCGTCGCGCAACAGGGAGAATCGCGCCGCGGGTTTCCGGAGGAAAAAATCAACCGCTTCGTCATACCCGTTTGCGTGATCCAGCAGCGTGGAGAGTCGATCGAATTGTCCATCCGGATCAATGGTAAAAATGGCTTTTCCGTTAACAAGCATTACGCTCAAACGGTTGCGCTCCTCAAGTAGCGTGGCCCGAACGGACTGGCGGACAGTCGCTCCAAGATCGCGGGGAAGTGACTCGGAAACAATCCGCTCCGCGCTTTTGAGGTCCGCACACAGATTCGCGTAGTCAGACAAACCTTGCGAATATTCCTGCAACGTTGCAGTGAGAGCTTCAAGCTCATCGAGAAGGTCGCCCGCATCAGAGTGGAAATCAGCCGACCTGCCCAGCCGGATTGCCTCAAGGATGCCATCATCTTCAAGACGCTGGGCACTCTCAAGCGCCTCGCTGTATTCAGGCGATGACGGTACGCACTGATCGAGGGCGATCGCGTAGTCTTTCGCACGGCTAAACAGCGGATCGAGCGCGCTCATGGCTCTCTTCAAAAATATCAAATCGGTTGTTGCAGGCCGTACCGCCTTGAAGGACTGCTCGGTTGCCGCGCCTTCTACTACACCGGCCGTGTCGGTCTGGATCCTATCGCTCTGCTGATTGAAAGGAACCGGGATGTAAAAGCGGTCGGCGGCAAATGTCGCCGTCGATGCAACGCCGAACACCGCCAATGCGAGGACGAGATTCTGATGGGAGTTCATACCCCCATCAGTATAGCATACTCCTATTCAACCTTCACGCTGCCGCGGCGTCCGGGATTGAGATGATTGTGATATTTCCACTCACCGGTCTTGGTGAAGACGAACGTGTACTCCCCGCCCTTCTCAACGCCTTGTTTGTGATCGAACTCAGGGTAGATCGTATGACTGGGGTGTGGATCGGAAGCGGTCCAGAGCCGGTCATCAGCTTCGTTTTTGAAGGTGACCTGAGTGCCAACCTTAACCGTGACATCTGACGGAGAGAATCCGTTGGGGCCATATGCGACAACAACCGGTGTCGCGGCTTGGGGTGCGGGAGTCGTCGCTGCCGCACTTGGCTGGGTTTGTACTTGAGGAGTGGCCTCCTTTTTTTGCTCCTCCACAGCGGCGGGCACTGTCGCTCCTTCCTTCTGTTCGGTTACTGCCGCGGAAGCTTCATCTTTTGGTGCGGATTTTGCGGCGGCATACTCGGTCTTAGCGTCCTTTTTTGCAGCAACGAATGCCGCACGGATCCGCTTCATTTCTTTGTTGTATGCATTCAACGCTTGCGTTTTCTTTTTTGACGCCTTTTTACCTTTACCCGCTCCTTTTTGTGCAGTTTTGAGTTCGGCACGCGCCTTCTTCTCTGCCGCTAAATACTCCACGCGCGCTTGTTCAAGCGCATCAAGATAGTGTTTCCGCACCTGAAGCTGCTGGGGGGTTTCTTTTTGTGGTGCCGCATGAAGCGGCGCAACTCCAAAAAAGAGGACAGAAAAAGCAATGCCAAGAGTGACAAAAAATTTCATAGGCGATTCCATTCGCTCGTTAAGAGTTATTTACGGCCTGCGCGGAGGCGGCCGGCTTTGCGTTCATTGCGTTTGAGTTTGGGAAGCTTCACGCCGGTTGTAAGCTTCACGCGAGGTTTTCTTGGCATACAAAAAAATTATGGATCAAAAGATGGATCGAGTATACCAAGTACTGACGGACTTGACCAGAGTGCGAAGAGCGATACAATCATCTCGTTACCCAAGTACCCTCAATTGTGAAGGAAGGCTACCGCATGCCACATGATGCGCCCCTCGACATGGTCCAAGTGGCCTCGGACGAGCCCACGCCTGCCCTGGAGCCCGTCCAACCGCAGCGCCCCCAACTCAAAGGAGCCGTCTATATCAGTATGACCGGCGACCTGCCGACCCCGGCCGTGACGCAGATCATGAACGGAGCACTCTCCAACGATCGCCCCGAAGCGAGACCACACTTCGGTCCCTTCATCTCCCGGGATACGAAGATCAACGCGGTGACGACGAGTCCGCGATGCGCACGGTTGGTGAAAGAGTACCTAGACAACGGTTGGACGGTGTTCATCGAAAAGGAGGAGGACACCATCCCCGCAATCCGCACCCTGCCGGGCATTTACCTGCTCCGCACGCGGAACGGAATGAATGAGGTCCACAAGGTCCTCGGCACGGGCAAGACTCAAAAGGTCTTTCCGTAGGACCCTGGGGGTAAACCACACAATGGTCCAGACGCGCGAACCGCCAAGCCGCGCTTCTGGACCTTCATATTTATTTTGATATACTTTATCATTCAGGAAGTCGCCACTCATAAATAATAGGAGGCAGAAAGGCGTGAGTAACTCCATTCGGGAACAGTGGTACCAGCGTTTCGTGGTCGCCCTCAAGGAAGGCACAGGCGATACGCTGTTGGTCACGACCAGCGGATCGGTGATCGCAGTTGATCCCTCGACTCCGGCCTCCGAACAGGCCGAACTGGAACCCGCGTGGATCTTTACCGCACAAGCCGCGAGAGGAATCCAGCGGGGGGGCTCCGGCTTGGAGTGGGTCGCACGCGAGGCGTCAAACGCCATTCCTGCATGGATGATTCGACCCTCGGTGGAGATTCACATTCTTGCGCCGGGCCCGTCGCTCATTCGTGAGGCAGTGAATCGAATGGTGCCAGGATTTTTCTCTCGTGAGGAAAGCCGCGCAGCCAAGCAAATGGATCACGCGATCCGCACGGTCGCTACGCTGACGTTAGGAACCAAGGACAAGGCAGACATCCGCGTCACTCGCATTCCGCAAAATCTGAACGCGCATCTCCCGAACACTCTGCGGGCCATCACGGAGGCCGGCAAAGTCGTTCTGGTCGAACATGCCGTCAGTCTCACGCGAGCGATCCGCGAAGTCGACGGCCTATTCGTAGTGAGACGTCAGGCGATCTTCCGGACAGAAGGTGGCGTGCTCATACACGCGAGCACGCTCTAGCAAGGGAGGAACATCAACACGAGTCTCGCCCCCACGCGAGACTCTTCTCTTTCTATCGTGATAGACTGGTTGTATGAAAAAATTGCTTCTTTCAAATTTTGACTACGCTTTGCCCGAATCGCGCATTGCGCAAAAGTCGTGCGTACCGCGGGATCAGTCAAGGCTTATGGTTGTTGATTCTGCGAGCGAAACTCTGACGCACGCACGATTTTGTGACATTAAAAAATTCTTGCAGTCCGGGGATGTGCTCGTGGTGAACGACTCAAAAGTGATTCCGGCGCGGCTCGCTGGCACCAAGTCAAGCGGCGGAGCGGTTGAAATCCTTCTCGTGAAAAAAATCCGCACTGATCTATGGACTGCGATGCTTAAAAACTTCAGTGCCCGCGAAGTTGGCAAGTTGATCACAATTAAAGGTTCTCGCATACTGAAAGCGGAAGCAGTCCGACTCATTGAGAATGGTCTGTGGGAAGTCCGTTTTCGCGCGAATGGAAAATCGGTGGCGCAGCTTCTTCAAAAAGCCGGAATCACTCCGATACCGCCGTATATCAAAAATATATCTTCGCTTTCCGCCTATCAGACCGTCTATGCCGCGGCGGACGGATCCGTTGCGGCGCCAACGGCCGGTTTTCATTTCACCAGGCGATTGATCGCTCGACTCAAAAAGAAAGGCGTTGTATTCTGTCCCGTAACGCTGCATGTCGGCCCGGGAACGTTCCTGCCGATTCGCAACGATGATGTCTCAATGCACCAGATGCACCCGGAGTCAGCACGATTGACCGCAGGAGCAGCGCGCATTCTGAATGTGGCAAAAAAAGAAAGACGGCGTATCATAGCGGTCGGCACCACGAGCGTACGGGTTCTTGAGAGTTTTTCCGATTCGGACGGGACTCTCGCGTCGGGCATACGAGACGTGAATCTTTTCATCACCCCTGGATATCGATTCAAGGTGGTGGACGGTCTTGTCACGAACTTCCATTTACCCAAATCAACGCTCCTTCTGCTAGTCTGCGCGTTCGCGGAATCGCGACAGAAGGGCGGCACGCGCCGCATCCTTACCGCCTACCGCGATGCGATCAAGAAAAAATACCGCTTCTACAGCTTCGGCGACGCGATGATGATTCTTTAAAAGCACCAAAACACAACGTCCAAATCTCAGATAAATTTCAACACACAAATGAGGTCCCGTTTCGGAGGTTGAGAGATTTTGATATTATTTGAATTTGGTGCTTGGGCTTTGAAATTTTCTATGTTTACCCTCCAATCCACAAATAAAGATATTCGTCGCGGCATCGTGCATACCCCGCACGGCAACTTTGCAACTCCCGCCTTCATGCCGATCGCCACGCGGGGAAGCGTCAAGCATCTCACGCCGCTCGAGCTGAAAACACTGGGCGCGGAAATTATTCTTTCCAATACGTATCACCTCTTTCAGCGCCCGGGCCTTGAGGTTCTCAAAAAACAGAAAGGTCTCCACGCATTTATGGGATGGGATGGACCGATCCTCACTGACAGCGGTGGGTATCAAGTTTTTTCTCTCTCTAAAATGCGGAAGTTAAGCGATGACGGCGTCACGTTCCAATCCGAAATCGACGGCTCGCGCATTCATCTCACGCCTGAGAGCGTGATCGACGCGCAGCTCACCATCGGCTCGGATATCATCATGGTGCTGGACGAGTGTCCGCCCTGGCCGTGCGACCGAGCATACGCAAAAAAATCTCTTGACCTTACTCTTTCGTGGGCTGCGCGAAGTAAGGCGCACTTTGAAAAACGCATGCGTCAGAAAAAAATTTCTCCCTCAAAACGCCCGCTTCTGTTCGGTATTGTGCAAGGATCAACATTCAAAGACCTGCGCGAAATATCCGCGAAATCGCTTGTCGAAATCGGTTTTGATGGATACGCCATCGGCGGGCTTGCCGTCGGCGAGCCGCCGGTCAAACGATTGAAAGCGCTTGAGTGGAGTATTTCGCATCTGCCTGCAGATAAGCCGCGATACATGATGGGAGTAGGCAGACCGGAGGATATTGTCGCTGCGGTCAAGCGAGGAGTCGACATGTTTGACTGTGTCATTCCCACTCGTGAGGCGCGCCATGGACGATTGTATATTTCAAAAAACAAACCTTCGGAAAAAGTTTTTTACGCGGCCATAAACATCAAAAGTGAAGTGTATAAAAATGATGATCGGCCGTTGGATAAAAACTGCCCGTGTCAATCCTGCTTTACCGTAAGCCGCGCGTATCTGCGACACCTCTTCTCTGTTGGTGAACCGCTCGCCTGCAGGCTTGCGACAGTCCACAATCTGCATTTTTACCTCAAACTCATGCGCTCATTACAAAAATAGAAGAGCTCGCGGTTGGTGCGCGCGAGCTCAGGTGTTGAAT
>JBBTRP010000025.1:0-2241 GCA_038065125.1 Patescibacteria group bacterium | reverse complement strand
GAATCAAATCCGCCGCAATCAACTTCCGGCAGAGAAAGCGCATCGCTCGCTGAGTAGAGTCCCCGCTGCGGATTTCCGTACCGAAGGGACCGAATAACGTATTCGTTGAACTGCCGAAGAATGTGTCTGCACTGGATTTCTGATCCTCGGAGAGCTGTCGCACGAGCCTTCACTTTTGGATCTTGGGATGCGAATCCGTCTTTAGGTGTGCCCGCGTACTGAGCAAGAGTTCCCGCCCGTGAAAGAGATACGCTTCGCGGTGAAACCTTCACCACGCACGAAAATCGCCACGTGATCTGCCGGTGTGCGTCGAGTGAAAAATCCGCATACGCGAACTCGTTTCCAAATTGAGTATCGCGTGCGATCTGAACTTGTGAACCCTCCCATTTGATCGGCTCAACAATTTTTTGATACGCGATCGATTGAGGAATGGGAATAATAACACGCCCCGCGCACGTTCGATCCTCCTGATTCTTGAAAGTAACTGCGCCGGTAACCCGATACGCCGCGTCGCGCGTGTATACCGCAATGCCAAGACGTTCTTTGATCGAATAGCGCGCCTGTCCGAGGATCGAGGTCAATCTCTTATGCGCAGAGCTCTTCATCAGTGAACCAGTGCTTGATTTCTGACTCGGCCTCTTCGCGCGTTCCTGATGCATGGATAAAATTCTGGACGGTTCGTTTTTCTAGCGCTGCGGTGATCGGAGAGTCGACCGAATAGTCGCCGCGAATCGACCCGATATCCGCCTTCATTGGCATGGTGTGGCCGACGACTTTCCGGACCATCTCCACTGCATGCTGCCCAGAAATGACAATCGCGACGATGGGTCCGGAGGTCATGAATGAGACGAGCCAGTCAATCCCCATCTTCCCGACGGCTTGGACATCGGTCGTCCCGAGTTCTGCGTGCGGATCGCGGTTAGAATTCGTAAATGCCTCAATCGTATTGGTGCCCACACGCTTGAGCCACTCGGGATTATTCGCATTTTCTTTGTAATGCTCGCGCATCATCGCCTCGTTTGCATGGATGAGCTTGAGTCCGCAAATGGAAAACCCTCGCTGTTCAAATCGAGTAATACACTCTCCAATGAGTCCGCGCTCAACCGCGTCGGGCTTGAGGAGTAACAACGTGCGTTCGTGTGTTTCCTGTACCATAGGTCAAAGGTGGTCTACTAATAATTATTATCGGCTGGTGTGTACTGACAACTCGGATCCGATGCTCGTGATCCGGATGTCTCCCCGCTCATCGGTCCGATACACCTCTGCGCCGCTTTTCTTGAGCCGCTGCAGCGCCTGGCGATGAGGATGTCCGTAAGAGTTGTGCGCTCCGCTGGAGATGATCGCGACTTCGGGCCGGACCGTCTTCAAAAAAGGAAGTGACGAAGCGCCCTTGCTCCCATGATGACCGACTTTAAGGACGTCGACATCGGTCTGATATCCGGCCGCCAAAAGGTCTCGTTCAACCGGCTCCCCCGCATCGCCCATCAACAAAAACACGTGGGAATTGTAAGTAAGCGTAGCAACAATTGACGAATCATTCAAGTCTTCGTCGCTCGGGGTACGTTTGGAGTGCCGATGGACGTTATTCTGTCTCACGGCGTGAATTGCAAGAATGCAGTCATCTCCGAATTGGAACGCCTCCCCTTCTCGGGCGACCGCAAGGGGGATCCGGTGTTCAAATACGGCCTCAATGAATGCGCGATACTCGGACGTATCGTGTTCGAGACCGTTGATAAGAATTTCCCGAACCTCATACCGATCAAGGAGTTCGATGAGGCCGACGACGTGGTCGGCGTGCGGATGGGTGAGGATCATCAGGTCGATCGTGCGGTCGTAAAAGGGTAATGATGCGCCGAGTTTTCCCATGATGCCGCCGTCAGGGCCCCCGTCGATGACGATATTCTGATGCTGCGGCGTTCGAATGAGCGCGCCATCCCCTTGTCCGACGTCAAAGAACGTGACGACGAGTCCGCGTTCCGTCGCAGCCGACGCGGTAAATAACACAGCAAAAAGGAGCGCACTGGCGAGCGCTCCTGAACTGATCGCGATCAAAATTTTTCTACTCCGGCGCGGCATTCACTATCGGCTTGCTGTTTTGTGGACCGTAGAGAGCGCGGCATTCACCAGGTCGCGCGTTAGATTAAACCGCGACTTACTGGTCTTTGCGCCAAAGACTACCGCGATGAGTTCTTTTCCATTCACCGAGCCCCGCGCAACAAAGTTATATCCCGACTCGTCGAT
>JBBTRP010000024.1:5693-13743 GCA_038065125.1 Patescibacteria group bacterium | reverse complement strand
GATTTTCTTTGAAAAATGTTCGAAGGTCGGTCAACAGGGGGAGCCAGATAGGATATAACGCATTCGCGCCCCCAAAAGGGGCGTTTATGTTTTCTAAATTCCCCCCGCCGGAATTCAAAAAAGAATTGAAATCAAAAAGAATTTTCCAAGCCCCTTCAAATTTAATCACCGCCCTTCGCTCCGCGAGGTGGCGGTTCGCCCGCCAAAGGCGGATCCGGCTTTGCCGGATAGTGGAGATTTTTCCTTCGCCTTTGGCGAAGTGCACCGCGACATAACTCATTGCCAAAAAGTGATATGAAATACTTTCTCTACATTCGCAAGTCTACTGACGAGGACGATCGCCAGGTGCTTTCGCTGGAAGCGCAAGAAACAGAGCTTCGAGAGTTTGCTGTGCGAGAAAAGCTAGAAATCGCAGAGGTATTTCGCGAATCACAAACAGCGAAGGCGCCTGGGCGTCCTGTGTTCAACAACATGATTGAACGAATTGAGCATGAACACGCGCAAGGTATTCTCTGCTGGCATCCTGATCGTCTTGCGAGAAATAGCATTGATGGCGGCAAGATTATCTACCTCATCGACACTGGCAAAATTCAAGCACTGAAATCTCCTACATTCTGGTTTGAACCAACGCCGCAAGGAAAGTTCATGCTCAATATCGCTTTTGGGCAATCAAAATACTTCGTGGACAATCTGTCCGAGAATACCAAGCGCGGACTCCGGCAGAAGTTGCGCCGTGGAGAGTTGCCGGGTTATGCACCGCTTGGATATCTCAACGACTTACGCACACATACGCTAATTCAAGACCCAGAGCGCTTCCGGCTCGTCAAGAAGATATTCGAGCTCTATGCAACCGGCGACTATTCTTTCTATGATATTCGTGAACGCATTACTTCTGCCGGTCTACGAAGCAGGGGCGACAATCAACTTTCCGTCTCCAGTATCCAACGGATTCTTTCCAATCCCTTTTACTACGGCATATTCCGCTACAACGGCGAGATGCACGAGGGTACGCATGAGCCGCTCATCACAAGAAAACTTTTTGAAGCGTGCCAGCGCATGATGGCGCAAAAATCACGACCGAAGAAACGGCAACAAATAACCGACCTATTCCGCGGACTCTTCCTCTGCAACGAGTGCGAATGCGCCGTCACCTCCGAAAAGCAAAAAGGACATACCTACTACCGATGCACTAAAATGCGTGGAAAATGCTCACAGCCCTACATTCGCGAAGAGGCGCTGGCAGAACAACTTATCGAGACGCTTCAAAAAGTTTCACTTCCAAAGGACTGGACGGAAAGGATGATTACCGATATTGAGCACGAAAAAGAAGATGATACCTTGCGCCACAAGGAAATCGCTCAAAATCTCCGTAAAGAGATTGAGGGGGTGCAAGAAAAGCTCGATACCCTATTGGACGCTCATCTCGAGGGCGTAATCTCGCGAGACGAGTACACTGCCAAGAAGCAGAAGTTACTCGGCAAGAGGGTAACTCTTTCTGAAAAACTTCATGATTTTGAGCGAAGGGGGCATGATACACTCGAACCGCTCCGACAGTTTATTTTTCGCGCTCAATATAACGAAACTGTCGCGTTGCAAAGAAATTTTTCTGAAATGAAAAATTTCTTAAAAAATCTCCACTCGAACCGCCACCTCGCGGAGCGAAGGGCGGTGATTAAATTTGAAGGGGCTTGGAAAATTCTTTTTGATTTCAATTCTTTTTTGAATTCCGGCGGGGGGAATTTAGAAAACATAAACGCCCCTTTTGGGGGCGCGAATGCGTTATATCCTATCTGGCTCCGGAGCTGGGATTCGAACCCAGAACCTTGTCGTTAACAGCGACCTGCTCTGCCATTGAGCTACTCCGGATCATTGTGAGTATGTGGTGGGCCATTGTCCGCCAGAGGCGGATCAGTCTTTGGCTGAAGCTACTCCGGAATACGTCTTTAAATCTATAGATAATCCCGCAGCCTGTCAACGCCGATGTGTTTGGCGATCTTTTCGAGTGCTTTTGCTTCGATTTGACGGATGCGTTCGCGCGTGACTCCGAACTCCTCCCCTACCTCCTCGAGTGTGTGCGCAACGCCATCGACAAGCCCGAATCGCATCTCAAGGATTTTTTGTTCGCGCGGATGAAGCTGGCCCACGATCTCCTGCATCCGCTCCTTGAGAATACGCAAAGACGCCGCGCGGTCCGGGGTGATGGTACGCATGTCCGGGATGCAATCCACGAGCGTGCCGTTCTCGTCTTCGTCATCGCCGATCGAGGTGTCAATTGAGATGGTGTCTTGATTGATCTTGATGATGTGGCGCACGCGATCGATCGTCTCCCCCATTTCTGCGGCTATCTCTTCGGGAAGGGGTTCGCGTCCCAAATCCTGAATCAACTGCCGCTGAATGTTCTGAAATCGGTTGATCGTCTCAACCATATGCACGGGGATACGAATCGTGCGGGACTGGTCGGCAAGTGCGCGGGTGATCGCCTGGCGGATCCACCACGTCGCGTAGGTGGAAAATTTGTAGCCTTTTCGATAGTCAAACTTCTCGACCGCGCGAAAAAGTCCGATGTTTCCCTCCTGAATCAAATCCAAGAGTGAAAGACTTTTATCAGCGAATTTCTTTGCGATTGACACGACCAACCGGAGATTTGCTTCGATCAACCGACGCTCCGCATCCCGCTCACCTGCGTCTTTGCGTTTTGCAAGCGATATCTCCTCTTCACCGGTCAAAAGCGGTACCTTTCCAATTTCGCGAAGGTACATCTGGATCGAATCTGCGGAGATATCAGAAAGGTCGATCGTCCCGGGAAGTTTTACGGGTGTCGCGGCTTTTGCGCGCGTTTTCTTCTTGCCCCGAACACCCATCTCGACTGCGGGTTGCACCATGATCGAATCAAGTAAACCGCCCTTCCGTTCAGTGATCTGGATACTGTGCATGTCCAGCTCATCCATGAAATCTTCAAACTGCTCCGTGTAGTCCTCAATGTCGGGAAAATAATGAAGCACCTCATCCTCGGTCAAAAATCCGCGGGAGCGACCTTTCAAAAGAATAGAGTCCAGCTGCGCCCCCTGAGGAAAAACGGCCTTGATGCTGACTTTTTTGGAAATGACTTTTTTTACCGCCTTCGGTCGGCTCCGAGACTGGAAAGTGGACTTCTTGCGAAGAATCGCAGCCGAGCCCACCTTCTTGGGGGCACGTGCGGTAGATTTTTTATTCTGCGCAGGGCGACTGAACCTTTTCTTCGCGATCGGCTTTGATTTTTTGTTGGATTTTTTCATAGAGTCTAGAGCGATTGAATGATTTGGAACTCTCTCATCGCCTCCTGCAGTGCCGTTGTGTCATTTTGCTTTTCTGCTTGGTTCATCCGATGTCGTAGTAGATCAAGTCGTTCTTTAATATACTCTTGGCGGATCTTTTCAGTCAGTGATTTTGCTACTGTTGGCACATCCAACTCACTCAGCGCACCAAGAGATGACTCGGCAAGAAAAAAGTATGGCTGAACCCGATCTGCGGGAAGGATTTTTTTTGTAGACTCAAAAAAGTCCTCGACCACGTCGGGATTCTTGTGTTCAGTATAAAAGCTAGAAAACATTCTGTAAAGCGAACGCGCGTGGTCCCCGGCCAACATGACCTCTTCCAGTCGGCCTGAAACCTGCTCAAACTGCTGGGGACGGTGAAGAAGAAGGCTCATGAGTATGTCAGAAGATGTATGGGGAGTAGGCACCATGGGAGTTACACCTTGACGTGAAGCCTCGATGCGCCCCGGACGATCTTTTGTTTTTGAGAGTTCCTCCCACAGAATCGCCTCTGACAGACTTAACGTTGCCGCGAGCTTTCTGATCCAGTGATCCTGTTCAATGCGATCCGGAAGGAGGCCGATGATTTCAAGAAGCCTGCGTGTCGCCTTTTTCTTTTCAAATCCATCGGTTTGCGCGACCGGAGTGATGACTCTTCCGAACGAATACTCCACGAATGACGTCGCTTGTTCGACCACGCTCTTCCAGGCCGCCGATTCGTGTGTTACGCACTCGTCCGGATCCTTATAGATCGGCACACCATTTTCATCTTTGGGAAGCTGGATCACGCGGACGTTGCAACCTTCTTTCAGGGCAAGCTCGATGCCGCGCATGGTCGCCTGTCCTCCGGCCGTGTCTGCGTCAAACGCAAAAAGAAAATTCTGGGTGAACCGTTTGAGCAGCCGAATCTGATCCACCGTGAGCGCGGTGCCTGATGTTGCGGCGACATGGATGTCTCCCGCGCGATACAGTGCAAAAAAATCCATATACCCTTCCACAAGAATGACTGCGTCGCGCTTACGAATCTCTTGTTTTGTCCTGTCCAATCCGAATACCGTCCGCCCCTTATCATAGAGGCTGGTCTGGGGCGAGTTAATATACTTTGCGCCCTGGTCGTCTGCGGTGAGTACTCGTCCGGCAAACCCGATCACGGATCCGTGGACGTTTGTGATTGGAATGATGAGCCGATCGCGGAAGCGATCATAGCACCCATACCCGCGATCCTTTTTGATCGCGAGTCCGACCGCAAGAATCTCCGCCATGGTGAACTTCCGTGAAAGGAGGAAGTTGTTCAGCGCCTCGTACTCGGGAAGTGCGTAGCCGATGCGAAAGGTATCAATGAGGGCGCCGTCCAGGTGGCGCTGGGCACAATACGCGCGAGCGGTTTCGGCCTGGGGCGCACGCAGAAGCGCCTGATGATAGTACTGGGACGCGAGGTCAAGAAGCGCGGTCAGGCGATTCTTCTCTCCCTGGATACGCGGATCATGCCGCTCGAGAACGACGCCTGCGCGATCGGCAAGAATTCGCAGCGCCTCTCCAAACTCCAACCCCTCGATCTTCATGAAAAAAGAAAACAGGTCTCCGCCAGTCGAGCATCCGAAGCAGTGCCAGATCTGTTTTGCCGGGCTCACCATAAACGACGCGCTCTTTTCCTGATGGAAAGGGCACCGCGCCTTCAGATTGGAGCCGGAGTTTGTGAGCGAAAGGTACTCACGCACCAGATCCGCGAGATCGATGCGGGATTTTATTTCTTCAACGTGGTCAGCCACAAGCGAATCGGAAAATTTTATGAGTACAGCAAAGCTCGAACGGATGGATCGACACGATCGGGCGTCCAGAGCGGGCTCCAAACAAGATCAATGGTCACGGTGTGGATATCAGGATAACGCATCATCTCGGCTTGGACCCGACGCATGATCTCGGACGCCATGGGGCAGCCCATACTGGTAAGCGTCATGGTCACAGTTGCAACACCCTCCTCGATCGCAACACCGTAAATAAGACCCAAATCAACAATCCCAAATCCAATCTCGGGATCGATGACGTTGTTCAGAAGCGTCCAGTACGACTCAGTTCGCTGGTCAGAAGGAATGGGATGTATCGGCATAGTCAACAATCATTTTTTTTAATGTCGAGAAGCCTAGGAGTGCACACGATTGCCGGGCAGGACTGATGGGAACACCGAGCAAACGAAAAACATCCTCAGGAGCGAGTACGTCAAGCTCGCGAACAGTCTTTCCTACTAGCGTTTCTGAAAGAAGCGACATGCTTGCCTGACTGATCGCGCACCCAGCGCCTGAGAATGCTATATCTGTAAGACGGGATTTTTCGTCAAGTGTTACCTCAAGCGTGAGCGAGTCCCCGCAGAGCGGATTTGATTCGCTCGCGCGAAGCGTCGGATGCGGCAGACTTCCCCTGTGACGCGGGTACTGGTAATGGTCAAGGATCGTTTCCGAATACAGGTCGAGGTCGTTAATCATACTGTCACCTTCCTGCTTTTCTTCTGGAATACGCGAAAGACCTTCACGAGCGCCGCTTCCGCACGATCAACGTCCGCAAGGTCATTGTACGCGTAAAAGCTCATGCGAGCAGTCGCTGGTACACCAAGCGATTTGACGAGCGGTTCAGCGCAATGAAGGCCTGACCGTATCGCGACCCCCTCGCTATTGAATATAGTTGCAATATCGTGAGGGTGCACATCTGTCACCGTGAATGACAGGCAACTATTACTATTAACACGGTCCGGGGAAAAAAGTGTCACCTCAGGATATGACAAAAATCGCTTTTTCACCTCCTTGAGTAGATATTGGTCGTTTTTTTCTATTGTTTCAAGGCCAATCTTGTCAAGAAAGTCCATTGCAGCGTGAAACGCGATCACGTCTGCGATATTAGGAGTGCCCGCCTCAAATCTCCATGGCGCCTCGCGAAACTGGGCGGTGTGCTCCTCAACGGTTGTGACCATGTCCCCACCATAGAGAAACGGGGGCATCCCATCAAGAATCGCTTGCTTTGTATACAACACGCCAACGCCGGTAGGACCTGCCATCTTATGGGCCGAGAATGCGAAGAAGTCACAGTCAAGCGTTGTGACGTTGGTCTGCGAGTGGCCGACAGATTGAGCACCATCCACGAGCACCCGTGCGCTAACCTTGTGAGCGGCGTCGATAATCTGTGTGAGCGGAGGGATGATCCCGAGGACGTTGGACTGCGCGGTGATGGCGACAAGCCTTGTCTTTTCCGTCAGGAGTCGTTCGTAAACCCCGAGGTCAATGGCGAGGTTCGGAAGGAGCGGAATGATGAGCAGTCGCGCGTGTTTGCGGCGCGCGAGCTCCTGCCACGGAACCAAGTTTGCATGGTGCTCGTACGCACTGACGATAATGTCGTCTCCTTTTTTGATGTTCTCTTCCCCCCACGTGCGGGCCACGAGATTGATACTCTCGGTACAATTTTTTGTAAAAACAATCTCTCGCTCGGAATTAGCGCGAATGAATTGTGCCACACGACGTCGGGTTGCTTCGTACTGTTCGGTTGACTCTTCGGAGAGCGCGTGGATGCCGCGATGAATATTTGCGTTTGACGTCGAGTAATACGACATGAGCGCGTCCAGTACGCAGCGCGGTTTCTGTGTCGTTGAGGCGCTATCAAGATACGTCAACGGCTTGCCATTGATCAAGCGGGAAAAAATTGGAAATTCGTTTTTGATTCCGGAAAGTGTGTTCATAGAACCTGTGATTTAGCCCAGCCCCGTCGCACCTGTTCGCAAAACTCCTCTCGAGCGAGACCTGCGGGAAGGAGAGCCGCGTCTGTGGCGAGGAACCCTTCGGCAATCAATTGCGCCGCTTGAGCTTGAGGAACTCCCCGCGTGGCGCAATAATGAAGAATCTCGTCTTCAATGCGGCCGACTGTGACCGCGTGCCCCGCTTTCACATCGCTCTGCTCAATCTCAAGGATGGGAAGCGCATGAGCGCGACTCCCCTGCCCAAACAACAGGGCGTGGTGGGAGAAGAACGTATCCGCACGAAGTGCGCTTTGGGAAATATGAATGCGTCCGACCGTATCGCCAAATGATTTCCCTTCCAGAACAGATCGCAGCGCGACTCTGCTCCGTGTTCCCGTCGCACGATGTTCTATTGTTACGTCAAAGGGAAAGTGGTCATCTGCCCGGCCGAGAATCGCGCACACCACGGACACCTCAGAATCCTCCCCATCAAGAATCACTTCGAGGGTCGCTCGCTCAGCTTTGCCAGCAGTAAAAACGCCCCACACTGCGAGTGACGATCGGGCAGGAACGTGAATGGTCTGGGACACGAGACCGTTGAGAACGATGACTCGTTCGTCACCACCAGTACCCTTCATCCGATCGCTCCTTTCATCTCATGGTTGATCAGACGATTGAGTTCGACCGCATACTCCATCGGGAGTTGCTTTACGATCGGTTTTGCAAATCCGTTCACAAGAAGTGAAGTCGCCTCACTCTCGGGCAGTCCTCGTGATCGAAGGAAAAAGAGTTGCTCTTCGCTGATCCGCGCAACACTTGCCTCGTGTGCAACGGCCGTATCCGACTCGTGAATTTTCATTGACGGATAGGTGTCCGAGCGTGATCGGTCGTCAATGAGTAGCGCGTCGCAGGAGACGTGGGTCTTGCATCCAGTTGCGCCGGGTGCAACAAACGCAACGCCGCGATACGAAGTTCGTCCGCCGTCGGCTGAAATTGACTTTGAAACGATCCGAGAGGTTGTCTTTGGCGCCATGTGAAA
>JBBTRP010000024.1:0-5593 GCA_038065125.1 Patescibacteria group bacterium | reverse complement strand
CCTTCATCGGCAATAATAAGGGTGCGTTCGAACTGTCCCATTCGCTCGGTGTTGATGCGGAAGTAAGCTTGCAGGGGAAGCTCGACGTCAACGCCTTTTGGCACATAGATGAACGACCCGCCGGACCACGCGGCGGTATTGAGCGCCGCGAACTTATTGTCAGATGGCGGTACCACGGATCCGAAGTACTTCTGAACCAGCTCCGGGTATTTATTGAGCCCCTGATCCATGGACTCAAACACCACACCCTTCTCTTTGAGCGTTTCCTGAAGTGAGTGATACACGACCTCGCTCTCAAACTGACTGCCCACACCGCCAAGATAGCGTTTCTCCGCTTCGGGAATTCCGAGAGCATCGAATGTTTTTTTAATTCCTTCAGGTACGTCTTCCCAGCGCTGCTTCGGTCGATCCTGTGGCTGAATGTAGTACGTAATATTTTCAAAATCGATTTGCGAAAGATCAGCACCCCATGAAGGAAGTGCCATCTTTCCAAAAAGCTCAAATGCCGCCAGACGTTTTTCCAGCATCCAATCAGGCTCTCCCTTGCGGCGCGAAATTTCTGCAACGCCCGCTGAGGTTAAACCCTTGGACGCCGTAAAGACGCTGGTGTGCTTTGTTGCGGAATTAATGCTGTTCATAAGAAGTGAATCCTTCCCGTCCAATCTTTTCTCCAATTTCGCGTCCGCCCGTTGCGGCAATTTTCCCCTCCACCATGATGGAAATTCGCTGTGGACTCATCAGTTCCAATAACCGCGGATTGTGGGACACGAGAAGAATCCCCGCATTCGTCTGCTTCTGATACCGAATGAGCAAATCAAGGACCCGTGCGGTTGCGTCGATATCAAGCCCCGAGTCGATCTCGTCCAAAAGCGCTAAGGAAGGCCGGAGCATCAGAAGCTGAAGTAGTTCCGCTTTTTTCTTCTCGCCCCCTGAATATCCCTCGTTCACGCCTCTGTTAGCCTGTTCCATTTCCAGGTCGACCGCGGCGAGCTGGTCTTTGAATGAGGCGAGGAACGGCGCGGGTGCGACATGCTGTTCTTCCCTTTTTTCTGCGAGTACGTTCACCGCCGCCCGCGCAAACGAGGGAAGCGTCACTCCCGGTATTTCTGGGGGGTGCTGAAAGGAGAGGAACATTCCCAAAGCCGCACGCTGCTCAGGTGCCATCTCCGTCACGTCCACGCCGTGAAAAAAAATTGATCCGCCGGTTATAATGCAACGAGGATCGCCCATGAGCGCGGAGAGGAGGGTCGTCTTTCCTGACCCGTTGGGGCCCATGAGCAGGTGTGTCTCGCCGGGCTCAACAGAAAGCGAGACGTCATGGATAATCTCTTGGCCATGAGTGGAAACGCTCAAAGAACGAATGTTGAGAATGACGGATGGCATTGATTCTTACGAGAGAAAATCAGTAAGCCGTTTGGCGAGGTAAAAATCCTGAATCTCCTGGTTCATACGTTCCACCCCCGAACGCACCATACAAAACGAAGCTCGCGGACACTGGTCTTCGATACCGGATTTAAAACCGATGCAGCGGGCAATCTGCGTAGGTCCTTCAAGTGCTTCGATGATATCCTTGAGTCGGATCGACGCCGGGTCTTTACTGAGCCGGTATCCCCCATCCTTACCGCGGACCGACATGATAATGTCAGCTCGTTTGAGCAAGTTGGCGACTTTTTGGAGAAATGAAAATGAGAGATGGTTGTTTTTTGACACAACGGAAATCGAGATTGGCAGCGTAGAATCATTTTTTGCAAGGATTGCAAGCAAAAAAAGCCCATAATCAACCTTTTGGGTAAGGTGCAGGGCGCCCGCCCTGATTTTGCCGCTTTTTGTTGGAGTGCAGGTTCTATTCATACCAAATAAGTCAATTTATACATAACGAGTATACTATGGACTTTTTCTTTTGGTGTCAAGGGCGGGGCTTTATAAAAATGATAAGGACAGTCCGCTGTGGAACTGTCCGATTGTTCTGTGCTTCAATGCCTCCTATGGAAGCAGCGGTGGCGACTTCCCGCCTTTGAGCTGCCGGTGGTGGCTACGCATGAGCGCAAGCTCCGAAGCGGGCATTGCAGATGCCCACTCGCCATTCAGGCGTGACGCGACGCTTGCGGGGATGCTCGGGTATTCGAGCCACCTCTCCCAGAAACCCGCTCGCTTGTTGCCGACGGGTAGATGATCGCGAATCGCCGTAATGCGTCCCTCGATGATCGTGCGGCGAATGCGCTCGATGAGCTTGGAATTGAAATGGCCGTACCCGTCCGGCATGCGATACTCGCGATCAACCGACGGATACCTCTCCCCTGCCGCACCGCCGAACGTTGCCATCAGGAATCGGAAGGCACGCATACTGCCCTCGGTCTGTTCGACCTGCCAGCACGCCGCAATTTGATCGACGATCCAGTATCGCGCCTCCTCCATCGTCGGAACGAACTTCGCCATGCCCTGATCCTCGGGACCGCCAACATTCCGTTTCACCGGAAGTTCCCAGTAAAGGGCTTCTAGCCGGCCGTGGAATGCGTGCCACTTCTGGTACCATGCATTCTCGCGCGGCAGGCGGTGTCCGACGCCCGCCTTGAGGACGAGACACGAACCGATCGTGCCGCGATCGTCGTGGTCGACGGTATACATACGAACGAGCTCCATGATCTCGCCCACGTCCACCTGGTCACCAAGCATGAGGCGAATCCCCATGAAGAACGGCTCTGCAGCGCACAGGGCGCCGCGAAACATTTCAATGTGATTCCGCAACTGAAGGAGCCGGCGCTCCTTTACCGGATCTTGCGTCACGAGCGCATTCGTCACGAGGAATACCTCCTTCTTTATCCTTGAGTGTTTGCACATCCAGGCTATTGAAAAATTCCTGGGTTGTCAATTTCGATTTAAAAATAAGTGCGGCTCGCCTCTTTACAACAAGAGTTGAGCCGCTGTGTCAGTTCTCCGATCAGTCTTCGACGAGCGCCTCTTCCGCGCCGCCATCGCCCATGCCCGGGTCATCGAGGTACCACTTCGGTGTGAGGGCGTTGTGCAGCGCCATCGTGAGAATCGTGGTCTGCACCATGGGGAATGCCTCCAGCACCGTCCTGATGCCATCGCTGCACGCGTTGAGCGCGCCGATCACGAGGTGGACGGGCGTACTTTCACACACCGTGAAGAGCTTACCGAGCACCTCCACAAGCGTGCCGCCGGTCGCGAGCGCCTGCTCGGGCACGAACAGATACTTGTCCTTCAGTGACGTCCTCGCCTTGATCGTGTAGTCGACCACGAGCGTGCCGTGCGGCCCGACCTTGCGCTGCGACGTTGCCTGTAGCGTCTGAACTTGGCGCCTGAGAATCTTGTTGAGGACACGCTTCGCGTGTCCTGCCGGTGTGTCGCCTCCGCGCGAGATTCGCAAGATCACAACCTGCGTATGCGGATCAACCTGTTTAGTCGAGATCGCCCGCCCCATGCGCGACTCCCCGAAGAGCGTCTTTTGAGGGAAGAGCTCAACGGCTGCAAGCGTCGTGATTCGCGAGAGCGCACCGAGCGCGTCTTCGTAGGCCGTGCGTTGGGCCGAGTGACGATCCCAGTCTTCGTCGCCCCAGACCGCTTGCTGCTCGGCGGTGACGATGCCGGTGGGCATCGCGAGATACCGGAAAGTATTCCTCTCCGCCTCGCCATGACCGGGTATGTCGGGCGTGAGCTTCCAGATCGACCCTGCGCTGTTGTCCGCTTCCTGCTTCTCGAAACGATGTGCCACGTACGCCTGGCACGAACTGTTGCCGAAGCTGGCATCGCGCTTGAACGGGCCAAGCGTTTCGGGATACGTGACCTTCAGAATTCTCAGCGACTCCTGCACCGCAATTTCCGTCATCTCCAGTGATCCTTTCTTGTGTGAGGGTACGAACCGAAAAAATTTCCTCCTCCGCGCAAGTATAGTGAAGCGGGAAGAAAGTGCAAGTATCTGAAAATTACCGCAAAAACTTGATGATCCCGTCGATCATCTCGGTCATGAGTTCCGGTACGTGATCGTCAAAAAGAGTCCTTTCTTTAAAGGTATCCCGGTCGGTATGAATCACGGGTTGCACCGTAACGACGTCCGCCTCAAACGAAAGGATCTTCATGAGATCGACAGACGCAAGATAAGAGCGCGTCCCGCCGGAGTTGCATAAAATGCCAGCGACCTTTTTTTTCATCGCCGGAGCGGTAATGTCGATGAGATTTTTGAGCGCGCCGGAAATGGAATATGAGTACACCGGCATACCGATGATATACGCGTCTCCCCGCTCAAGCAGCGCATAGGCGTTGCGAGTAGCTTCATTGTACTTTTCCAGCGGACGCCCATCGCAAAAATCCATGTCCACGTGCCGCAGGTCAAGCGTCTCGTGGCCAATCCCCCGCTTTTCAAGCATTGTCGCAACCGCATCGATCAGGAGCGCGGTATTGGAGTGTGGATTCAAGCTTCCCTGGATCAACGCAATCCGAGTGGGCTTTTCCTTTTTTTCAAACATGAATTCTAGAGATCGAGCAAGATCGCTGCGATCCACGGGAATACGACCGTGACGTCGCTTTGAATAATTTGGTAGTAGCTTTTGACGGAGAGTTTGTCCCAGGTGATTTTTTCTTTGCCGCCCGCGCCCGAGTACGAGCCGAACGACATAGGCGAGGAGCCGATCTCGATGAATCCCGCCCAATCCCGCACCTTGCCATGAAGCCCCAAGTCGTGCTTGATCGATGGCACCACGCAAATCGGAAAGTCGGCAGCAATGCCGCCCCCGAGCTGAAGAAACGCGATCGGGCTCTTCTTTGCCGTCTCCATGTACCAGTCGTACATCCAGGTAAAATACTCCAAGCCCGTCTTCATGAGTGTGGGATCGAATACCACGCTCTTGTCGGTTCGGTACTTCCCGGCATAGGTGTAGCTTGCAAAAATATTTCCCATAGTGGAGTCCTCAAACCCAGGAATCACGATCGGAATATTTTTCTGGTATGCCGCATACGCCCAGCAGTCCTCTGGGTTTGCCTGCGGATCGGGCTTGATAAGTTTTTCCGCAAAGAGCCGACGGAAATACTCGTGCGGGAAATGCCGCTCCCCTTTTTTCTGCGCTGCCTGCCACATCTTCACCAGATGCGGCTCCATAATTCGCACGCTCTCGTCTTCCGGCAAGAACGTATCGGTAATGCGGCGAAGGCCGGCATCCCGAAGCTCCGCCTCCTGCTCAGGTGTGAGTTCGGTGTACCGCGGAATGTACGCGTAGTGCGAGTGCGCGACATAGCGGTAGTATGACTCTTCGTGGTTTGCGGCCGTTGCCGAAATCAAATGCACTTTGTTTTTACGGATGAGCTCTGCAAGCATCACGCCAACCTGAAACGACGAGAGCGCTCCGGCGATGGTGACCACCAGCTTCCCGCCGTTGTCCAGGTGTTTTTTGAGCCACTCGGCCGCTTGTAACGTCGCGCCGCCGTTACAGTGATTCAGTGTCCGCCGCGCAAAAGCAGATACCGGCTGTTTGCTCTTGGTAACGTAGGCAGAAAGCGTCCCCGACGGCACGCCGGGGTCGGGAACAATATACTTCCGTAGTCCTGGCGAGAGTTTTGAAAACTTTGTCTGTGCCATACG
>JBBTRP010000023.1:0-3313 GCA_038065125.1 Patescibacteria group bacterium | reverse complement strand
CTCCCGCCTGAAAACCGGCAGTGGCGACAAGTTCTGTAAGGAGCGTGTCAACAACAACCCACCCGGCATTGTGCCGAGTTTTCTCGTACTCCGGTCCCGGATTTCCCAATCCGACAATGAGCTTCACGTGTGTAATTATCAAATCGCAAATCTCAATATCCAAATCTCAAATAAACACCAATACCCAAACTCATGAAATTCAAAATTCCAATCTTCAAATAACAAATAAGCACTAAATCTCAAATAAACACAAAATGTTGGATTTGAATATTGGGATTTATTTGGAATTTGAAATTTGAAATTTCACGAGTGAAGCGAACCGCTAACTCTTTAACTTCTTAATAACCTGCTCAGTGGCAATACGAATCGGGGTTCCCTGAAAGCCGAATTGCTCTCGAAGGCGGTTCTCAAGATATCGAAGATACCCGTACTGAATCGCATCGGCCTCGCGAACTTCAAGTATGAACATCGGCGGGCGCGCTGACCGCTGAAAAAATCCATATACCATCGGCTTCTTTTTTCCAAAAATCCACTGAGGTTTTTGCTTGGACATTGCTTTTTTTAGAAACACAAGAGCTTCATCGGGAGAAAGGATCTTTGAGCGCTCCTGCTCGACTGAGTCTATACTTTCAAGAATTTTTCCTGTTCGCTGAGCGGTTAATGCTGAGACAAAAAGCAGTGGTGCCCAGGGAACAAACGCAAGGCGCTCCCGGAAAAAAGCCTCGTACGCCAGAATGCTTTTTGATTTTTTCTCCTCAACAAGATCCCATTTATTCACAACCAGAAGAAGTCCCGCGCCCTCCTCGACTGCAATCTGTGCAAGTCGAGATTCGTGTTTTGCGAGCGTTACGGTCGCGTCCAGAACGAGAATGACGCAGTCGGCTTTATGAATAACTTCGATGCTCCGTATCAGTCCCTCTCGATCGGCGCGCTCTTTCACGCGAGATTTTTTTCTCATACCGACCGTATCAATGACCAGATACTGCCTACCGCCACGTTCAATAAGCATATCCTGAGGTTCTCGGGTGGTGTGCGGAACTGAACTTACAATGACCCGCTCCTCTCCAATAATTTTATTCAGAAGCGACGACTTGCCGACATTCGTTCTTCCCACAATCGCAACTCGAATCGGCTCTGATGTTGCAGATTGCTCGCCTGTCCAGTCCCATAACGACGTGATCGCATCCAATAAATCACCGACACCAACACCGCTCATCGCGGAAACCGGATGAGGCGCGCTCAGCCCGAGCTTCAACCATTGCGGATCAGACAGTACGCCTCGCGCTCGGGCTCCGTCAGCCTTATTCGCAACCAAAAATGTCGGAGCTGACGATATTTTTCGAATCACACCGAGGTATGCCCGGTCCAGGGGATTTAGTCCTTCCTTCACGTCAACAAGAAACAATACGGCATCCGCATCGGCGATCGCTTTTGACGCATGGCGGGCAACCTGTACGTCGATCTCTTCGCGTGGCCTTTCGACAAAACCTCCCGTGTCAACAACGCGAAAATAATTCCCTCTCCACAGACACTCTCCACGATTAATATCGCGTGTTGTCTTTGGAGTCGAACTCTCGACCGCTTTTTTTTGCTCGATAAGTCGATTAAAAAGTGTCGATTTGCCAACATTCGTCCGTCCGACCAGGACGACAGTTTTCATGCCGGAACGCTTTTTCTTTGTCTTTGGAGCGGTCATTTAGTTGAGTATTGCTGCTGATAATATTCAAGAAAAGCGCCTGTTTTGAGTTGCTTCCACCACGCGCCATTCGCGCGATACCACTCAACCGTTCGAACAAGGCCGTCCTGAAACGATACCTGTGGCTCCCATCCAAGCGCGCGCAGTTTTGTTGAGTCGACGGCATATCGTCGATCGTGGCCAGGCCGATCCTTCACCGACTCGATCATCTCGGGTCCTGAGCCAAGAAGCGCGCAAATGCTCTCAGTCAACTCCTTATTATTTACGCGGTTCCCTGTGCCGATGTTGTAGACCTCCCCAACACTTCCTTTTCGCAGGATTGTATCGATTGCGGCGCAGTGATCTTCGGTATAAATCCACTCACGAACATTGAGTCCGTCTCCGTACAGCGGAACCTTTTTGCCCTCCAAGAGGTTCGTGATAAAAAGTGGGATCACTTTTTCGGGATAGTGATACGGACCGTAATAATTGCAGGAGTGCGTCACGATCACCGGTGTCTGATAGGTGGTCCAATACGCTCGGCAGAGGTGGTCGGCGCCCGCTTTTGCGGCAGAGTAGGGGCTATTCGGCCGAAAGGGCGACTCCTCCGTAAACGCGCCTTCATCAACACTTCCAAATACCTCGTCGGTGGAAATTTGGATATACCGCTGTGTTTTAAATTTTCGTACCGCCTCAAGTAGGGTGTACGTTCCGATGACATCGGTCATGAGAAACGCTTTGGGATCTATGATTGAGCGGTCAACGTGCGTTTCTGCCGCGTAGTTCAATACTGCATCAGGGTGGTATTTTTCAAACACGTGCTCCACGCATGCCGCATCGGCAATATCGCCCTTCACAAAAGAATACCGCTCACTCCCCTCGCAGTCCGCAAGGTTTGCGGGATTGCCAGCGTAGGTCATCTTATCGAGATTTACGATCGTTGCGGTAGGATCAGTTTTGAGGATGTAGCGGATCATGTTTGATCCCATGAAACCACAACCGCCGGTAATCAGGATAGTCATATTAGGTTCCTAGGTTCCATGACGCGAGGTAGTCTTCCTGTGCAGCTGTCAGACGATCAATATTCAGTCCCATGGAGGCGAGTTTAAGTCGCGCAATGGTTTGATCGTTCTCATCAGGGAGGGCGTAGACACGCTTCTCGAGAGTCTCGCGATGTGTTGTGATGTATTCTGCCGCAAGCGCCTGGTTTGCAAAGCTCATATCCATAACTGCAGCCGGATGTCCTTCGGCAGAAGCAAGATTAATGAGCCTGCCCTCCCCGAGGATGATGACCCGTTTTTTATTCTTCAACACAAACTCTTCAGTGTACGGACGAAGAATTTTTCGGCTCACAGACAACTTTTCAAGTGCGAGCAGATTAATTTCAACATCAAAGTGCCCGGAGTTACACACGATCGCACCGTCTTTCATGAGTGGAAAATGATGGGAGTCTACCACGTGTTTGTTGCCGGTCAGCGTTACGATAATATCAGCGATTGGAACGGCCGTCTTCATCGGCATGACGGAAAAGCCGTCCATGGCTGCCTCAAGCGCTTTGACCGGATCAATCTCGGTCACGGTCACCAGTGCACCCATACCGCGCGCGCGGAGCGCAAATCCGCGACCACACCAGCCATA
>JBBTRP010000022.1:0-10814 GCA_038065125.1 Patescibacteria group bacterium | reverse complement strand
CCGATCAACGTGGATGTGATCGGGAACGTCTCGGCGGCCGCGACGCCCTACCTCTTGGACACCGACCTCGAGCAGGGAAAGGTCGAGCTGGGCAGCGGAAAGCTTGCAATATTCGCGGCGCTTGGCGCGGGCGTGCACGCCGGCGGCCATCTGATCCGTCTCTAGGTGACAATCCAGTCTCTGTGCGCAAGCGTGTATGGTATACTGACAGCATACCGACACGTATTGCACATAGAGACTTTTCTTTTTGTGGAAGCAGACCTGACATTCGTCGCCCTGATCCTTGGGACTCTCCTAGACTTTACGCTTGGGAGCGTGGTTTTATTTGCTGCTCGGAAAGAAAAGAATCGCTCGAATCTTTTTTTCGGACTATTCGCGTTCAGTCTCGGGATCTGGACGCTGACGATCATGGGCTATCGGACCGCGGAGCAGCCGCAGGTATTGTTGTTTTGGATGAAGGCCGCCTACATTTCCGCGCTGTTTATCGGACTTTCTTTTTTTTATTTCGGCCGCATTTTTCCTCTCGGACAGCGTATTAGTCGTATCGACTATATAGCGCATTTTTCTTTCACGATTCTTTTTTCGTTTCTTATCGGTTTCACAAACTTTCTCGTGCAAGGGTTACGACAGGAAGACTGGGGAACTGCAGCTAATATTTCTTCAACAGGATGGCTTTTATATGCCATATGTTTTCTCGCATATTTTCTTTCTGCACATTTTTATCTCTTCACCAAATATCTACGAACGCAAGGGCTATTAAAAAAACAATTAATCTTTACTTTCCTCGGAGTATTTTTTGGTGGAGAAATTTTTGGTGTCTTTTTCAATCTTCTCCTGCCCTCCCCCTTCTTTAATGAATGGCGACATATTTGGATTGGTCCGACGCTTACCGCACTGATCGTCGTGCCGACAATCGCCTATGCCATCGTGAAATACCAACTCTTGGATATTAAGATTGTTACGGCGCAAATTCTTGTTGTCGCGACAACAATCCTTTCATTTGTTGACATGCTCTTTTTTAAGACATTCGGGGAGTTCGTGCTGCGATTTTGCATTTTTGCGCTTATCTCCGCGTTCGGCTTCTTCCTTATCAAAAGTGTTACGAGCGTGATCAGGAAGCGCGAAAAGATTGAATCACTCAATCAACAACTACATGAAGCGACCAAGCAGCTCCAGATCAAAAACGAGGAGCTCAAAGGTCTTGATAAGATGAAGTCGGAGTTTATCTCCGTCGCGTCGCATCAGCTGCGAACGCCGCTGACTGCGACGAAGTGGGCGTTGGAGTTTTTGGCGACCGGGGAGAAGGGCAAGCTCTCAAAAGACCAAAAGGAGACGATCGGAGAACTGCAAATTGAAAACGGCAAACTCGTGAAACTGGTCAACGAACTCCTCAACGTGTCGCGACTTGAGGAGAAGCGCGTCGGAATCGACCCTAAACCCTGCGACTTTGTCGCGCTGGTCAAAGATATCGTGCACGAGTTTCACCCCATCGCCGAGCATAAAAAACTCAAAGTGATCGAACAATACGACACGCTCCCCTTGATCAATCTGGACGCGGGTGTCATCGCAAAGGCGATTCATAATATTATTTCCAACGGTATCAAGTATAACCGCGACGGGAAAAAACTTACCATCACGATTAAAAAACAGAACACGGACGCCGCGCTCACTGTGAAAGACGAGGGCATCGGCATTCCGAAAGCTGAACAAGACAAGCTCTTCCAAAAATTTTTCCGCGCTTCTAACGCCGCCTCATCAAACACCGAAGGTTCGGGCCTGGGGCTGTATATCGTGAAGTCCGCAATCGAGCTATGCGGCGGCACGGTGCGGTTTGAATCGGTCGAGAACAAAGGCACGACATTCTTCGTCACCCTTCCGCTTGCAGGCTGCACAGCGATCCAAGGCGAAAAGAGCTTGGCGTAAATCTGTATGCGTAGAAGAATCGTTCTCACACTTGCCGAGATCCGATATACGGGTAAATCGATCGGTAATGACATTCGAGTTGAGATTGAGGTTTTTGGAGCACCGACGAGATTCGAGACGAAGCTGAAACCGGGCGCGAGCGTGAAGCCGAATGTCGAGATCGGCAGGGCGGCTCTGGGCGAAAAGATTCTAGCGATTCCGATAGTGATCCGCGTGACTGAGCGCGATATTCTTTTTCCGGACACAGAAAACCTCAACACAACATTCAAAATCAATCCGGCCGCGTCATTCCCCCAGCGATCAGTTTTTCCAGTCGACGTGCGGGAGTCCCGCGGGTTCCTGACGAAAAAAATAGCCCGATTCGAGATCGTCATCGAAGCGAACATTGCGCGCACGGCAAAGAAACGCATTCCGACTGCTAATGATCCGCGCTGGACGGGGGACTTCCGTGATGATCCGGACGACATTCTTTTTGCACGGCTCATTTTTGGCGAAGCCGAGAATCAATCGCGAGGTACAAAAATTTTTGTTGGCGGATCGGTATTGAATCGTGTGAGTGCGAAAGCGTGGCCGGGCACCGTCAAGGATGTAATCCTTCAAAAGGGGCAGTATGATCCGTTCAGGGAAAAGGATTCGAATTTCAGAAAGGTTATCGACCCGCTGAAAAACGTCGGCCGATCAAGAAAGGCCGCATGGAAAGAATCGTATGATGTGGCATGGGGACTCTTGGGTGGTTCGATTCAGAATCCTTCAAAAGCAACACATTTTCACGGGAAAGGAATCGATCGGGGTTGGTTCATATCCAATATCGTTCCGAAAGGCAGATTTTTAAAAAAGATCGACGACACGTCGTTCTATTGGAGTCCGAATTAGGCTATGAGCGGCGAACGGCGAACATGCATCCTAGCCCTTCTTTTCTCATGGGTAGTTTGCGTGACTATCATTGCACTCTTTTTCGTGCGAACAGAGTTTCAGAAAGATATCATTGAGAGTCTTGTTGCGCAGTTAAAAAATGCAACAGGATATCCACACCGAGTTGCGAGCAGTGAAGATCCAAACAGCGAGCGTTCACAGTTTACTTTTTCGCCGGACAAGACATACATCGCGTTTATTCAAGACGTCTTTGAGGAATACGGAGAAGATGGGGACCGGTATTGGGCATTGAAGATTTTCGATCCTGCGAGACGGGAAGAGCGAGTGCTTTTGGTTGATGACACACATTTGTCCGGCTATGAGTGGCTCGACGCCAAGATACTTCGGGTATTTCATGACGCGGGAACCGGTGTGCGCGTTTTTAGAGATGTAAGCGTAACAAGTTCACCTATTTTTTTTAAAGATGCGAAGTATACTGAGCGGCATTCGAAATTTTGGACACCCGATGCGGCGTATGCGCGTGAAGCCGTGGATGCGCAGGAAGCATGGCGCGTCTACAATGAAAGTATCGGAAAATAGGCACGATCAGGATTTTCGTAGCGGAGCGTTCGCCAATGGTTGTGACCATTGATGAGAAGCCAGTCCATGGGCTCATCCCAAGGATTTTTTTCAAGCGGCGGCACGGTACGGTTTGAGTCGGCAGAGAACAAAGGCACGACAATCTTCGTCACCCTCCCGCTTGGCGGCTGCACAGCAATCCAAGGCGAGAAGAGTCTGGCGTAGGGGGGAGGTTTTGCGCCTCTGGACGGGCAATGGTATATTGTAGTGTATAAATAAAATAAAGAATGGCTTTTTATGGATATTTCCTTAAAAGACAAAAAGAACCGTGCGCACATAGCGGATGTACGGAAAAAATCGGCACCGGTTTTTCGGCGTTATGGAGTAAAAAAGGCTGCCGTATTCGGTTCGTTGGCCCGTGGAACAGCCAGTAAGTCAAGCGACGTCGATATTCTTGTCGAACTCGACAAAAAAAAACGTATGGGTCTTTTTGCGTTCGTCGGCATGAAGTTTGATTTGGAAAAGAATATCGGAAAGAAGGTTGATCTGGTTACCTATAAGGCGCTGCATCCATTGCTAAAAGAACAGATTCTTGAAGAGCAAAGGATTATCTATGAAAAGAAAAGTTGAGTTTTTTCTTAAGGATATTCTACAAAGTATTTCTGATATCGAGGCGTTTGTTGGTCAGATGTCAAAGGATGATTTTCTTAAAGACAGAAAAACACAGAGTGCTGTCGTGCGTCAGATCGAGATCATCGGGGAGGCAATAAAATATTTGCCGGTGGAGTTGAAAGCTACCTATCTCCACGTTCCATGGAAAGAAATCGCCGGCATGCGAGATGTTATCATTCATGAATACTTCGGCGTTGATACGGATCTGGTCTGGAACGCGATTAAAAACGATGTCCCTTTTTTAGAAAGAGAAATCAAGGAAATGATTCAGTCGACCGAGGACGAGTAGTTGAACTTCAAAAATTTTTACTGTATGCCCAAAACCATCGTTCTCAAACTTGCAGAGATTCGATATACAGGCAGGTCGATCGGCAATGATGTTTGTGTTGAGATCGAGGTTTTTGGTGCCATGACGAAGTTCGAGACGAAATTAAAAACCGGCGCGAGCGTAAAGCCAAATCTGGAGATCGGAAAAACGGTCCTTGGCGAAAAGACTCTCGCGATCCCGGCAACAATCCGCGTAACCGAGCGCGATATTCTTTTCCCGGACACGGAGAATCTCAAGATCGTATTCAAGATTAATCCATCTGCACCGTTTCCACAGCATTCAGTTTCCACCATCGAGGTGCGGGAATCCCGCGGGTTCCTGACGAAGAAAGGAGCGCGGTTTGAGATTGTCATTGAGGCCAGCGTCGCCCAAGGGAAGAAAGGCTCTTCTCTTTTTAAAGACAAAAGCATCGAATGGTGGGAAAAATGGAGGGAACTGAAATCCTACTCCTACCGAGGAGTTAAGGGAAAAGAGGATTACAATCGGTACGATCCGCTCATTCGGAAGGTCGTCGCTGAATGGAACAAGGAGTTTTGTGATGATATTTTTCCGCCCGATGAACCACTCGATCCGAATCTCGTGAAGGCGATGATCTATCAGGAAGGCAGGGTAGGATACTATCCGGGAACAGGCTTTAATGTCATGCAGGACGGCAATCCCGGAGATCCATCGATACGAACACTGCGCGGAGAGCTGAAAGAATATTGGATTGATGACGGTAAAAAGCAACAATTAAAATATGCGAATGCGAAGGTAACGACTGTCGAGGAAAGCGTCAACTGGGGAGTGCGCTGGCTGTATCATAAAGCATATGTAAACAATGGAAGGAGGCGAGAGTGGAGATCGTGGCGCGAGGCAGTGGAACGATATGGTCCGCCGAGAAAAGACTACGCCGAGAACGTATGGAGTATATATAAGAAGGGAATAAAAAAAGAGAAGAATAGCAGTATCCTTCTTTGGTCAGTCAGTATTTTTTTTATTCCATTTTTTATGCTATCGCATCAAGGAAGCGCGGCCCCAATTAAGGAGGCGATTGCGTATTCGATGAACGAAGATCTGCGCATGCAAATCGAAGATATTGACGTCAGATATGGCGCTGCAACTCCTTTATTTTTTTATGCTATTGTCGAGTGGCGCAAGGACTGGTGGGAGAGTCTTCGAGTTGGCAAAAAAGAAAGCAATGGCGTTACATTGATCACCATTGATCGAGAGCCGGATGAGCAGTCAATTTTGAAAGCCGAATTTTTGAAGTTAAAAGGATTTGAGCGGCCGGTCCTTGAGGTATACGGACAAACACACGTCGGGAATGGTGCGCTGTATTTGTATGAAATCGGAGAAACGTCCGCTCGATTACTTCTGCTGGCGCGAGGCGCAGTTGATGCTCACGTCGACGGCGCAAAAAATCCGGAGAATCTTGAACGGTATGGTTATGATGAGTGTGGCGAAGTATTCAAAGACGGCGCATTGAAAAGCGACTACCGCGATCTGAATGGCGACGGGATTTCCGATCTGCGTCTGAGCGGCATTGCCGATATGCTGTGCGAGGAGAACCGAATTGAGGGGAATTCGAGTGCAGACTCACGGCAGATTACGGTCGCACACAGACGCAAGGAAAGAGTTTTCCTTTGGAATCCTGAATTCCGGCAATTTGTCGAACGGGAGCGCATATGACGTATTCCGCTTACTCCCCTGGGTGGCGATCCAAGGCGAGAAGAGCTTGGCATAATTGTCATTCCTGGGTTTTAGCGGGTTGACACAATCGCGAAAAAAGTATTAATTGAAACTGATACCCGGCACAGTCACCATTCCTCATTGAAAGGAGGATAAGTCATGGTTCGTCCGTTCTTTTTCCTCGTCATCCTCATCGGCTCTCTCGTGATCGCGTTCGCAGGCGGGTGTGCGGAGCCCTCGCCACCCCCATTGTTGACAAGCCCGTCGCCGACACCGACGGCCATGCCCGATCTCGTCAGATACGCGTACACTCTCGACGGCAGAAAACTGACGTACCAAGACCTGCCGCTGTCAAGTCTCATCGCGTCGGCAAACGACGCCGAATTCGCCGAAGTGGGTCTCACCCGCGCCCAAGCGCTCTCATCGACTGCAACGTCGTCGCTCTGGATGCTCCATCGGAGTATGCCCGCGAATCAGAAAGAAGCACGCAGCCAGCCCCCTCCTGAAGAGATTGCCTCGGGAAGTATCGTTCCCAAGCTTAATCTCGCGTTCCTCACGGCGAATAATCCGACGATCACCATCGAATCGGAGATCCCCGAAGGGTATCGCTCGTCCTTTAAGCGGACATACATAGGCGCGCTGAAGGACGCGGCGGTGGAAGCGGCACGGGAGGTTTTCTCGGCGATCAACAAAGAGGGAACCGTGGAAATCGTGAAGCAGTATCCCCGGATGGGCGACGGGATTCTTTCCATTTTCCTGGTGTACTATCCGAATCCCAAGGACATCCGGATGACGGTACGACGGAGATCGCCATTGGTCGGCGACATCATCGACATCAGGGATCTCGACGCAGACCTTCTCACCGAGACCCTGTACGAACAGCATATCTCAAAACTCACGGAGCTCGCCTTCCCATCGCGGGCAACTACTCCGTGCGTACAGAAGTACGCTCGTGAATGGCTCGCCAGACGGCTGTTCGACGGCATCGGTATCGACACGCTCAAGATCAGGCACAGCGGCATGGAGACGCCGCTTCCGTATGTTTATCGGGGCACGGCATCCGGTTCGGTCGGTGTTGGGTCGCGGATCACCGGCGAAGCGCCGAAGGACGCGATCGGGAGCTCCTATCTCGTGGAGCCAAGCGATCTGGTCTTCGAGGAGGGCGGCAAGGTCTACGTGCAAACCTCGATCGATATCGAAAGCGAGCGAGATGCCCGGCAGGTCCTCGGGCGACTCGCGCGAATGGCCGCGAAAAAGATCGCGCCAACCGTCCGGCAGTAGGACGATCGCATCTCGATAGAGCCCACGGCGAAATATCGCTGGCAGGGCTCTTCTATTTAATAGGGAGGAGTTCCCAGGCTGAATTTGCGTGAATCAGAAGAGCATCCATAGGTTCGTCATGCGGCTTTTTTTCAAGCGTCATGTCCGAGAGGTGCGCGGTGTCGCAGACACCAACGCGCAGCCAGTCGCGCGGAACTGCAGAAAGAAATCGGTCGTACCATCCGCCGCCGCGGCCCTTTCGTGTTCCCATTCGGTCGAACGCGCGGCCAGGCACGAGAATGCACACGGTCTGTTCCGTGAATCGCTTGGCCAGGATACGCGCGTACTCAAACGGATCCGGTCCCGGGAGCGGCGGAATTGTTTCGATCCGCGCCCAGGTGTGTTCCGACATGAGCGGGCACGCAAACGGGTCAACCTCATCCACACGGGGCGCGTAGGTGATGCAGGTTGAATAATTCAAAAAAATATTTTTACCAGTTGATTCTTCCATAGATATTTCGTATACTAAATCCTATATGACAGAGAAAAAATACACAATTGCCGTGGTCGAGGACGACACGATGCTGCGTAAATACCTCGCGTCAAGCCTTTCGAAGGAGAAAAACATCACGGTCGTGACCGGAGCAAACGGCGAAGAGGGTGAGAAGGTGATCAAGGAGACCATTCCCGACCTGGTACTTTTGGATATCATTATGCCCAAGAAAAATGGGTTTGAAGTGCTCGAGGCGATCAAGAAGGATCCGAAGACAAAAGACATTCGCGTGATCGTTCTCTCCAATCTCGGCCAGCAGTCGGATATAGACCAGGCGAAAAAACTCGGCGCGATTGATTACTTTGTCAAAGTCGATTTGGAAATGAGCGCGATCGTTTCAAAAGTAAAAGCGATACTGGAAGAATAACAAGCGCAATCAATTTTTTTGGGGCAACACACCATGCATGTTCGTCTCGAATGACACACTAAAAAAGATCCTCCTGGATGCCGGGATGATCGACGAGGAGACCTGGGCTGATGCGGTGAAAAATTCTATCCGCCTGGGCGTGCCGATCGAGGATATTCTCAAAGAACGCGATGTCATCGCGGGGCATTTGTTATACGAGCTCGTCGGCAATGCTCTTGGATTAAAATACGTCAACCTCAAGACGCGCGATATTCCCGATGACGCGCTTGCGCGGTTTGACACCGAGATGGTCGGCGAGTACAAAGCGATCCCGTTCGAAGTCGACACCAAGAAGAAGCGCCTTAAAGTCGCGTTTCTGGATCCTACCGACACCACGCAGATCAAGCAGCTTGAGAAAAAATCCGGGTTTGGCATTGACGTGCATTTCTGCGGGCTCAATAGCTTCCAGTTTGCGGCAAAGTTTTACCAGAAGGGTGTTGCCGCCCAGATGAAGGCCCTTATCGAGCAGATGATTCCGCACACGAATCCGCGGAGTTTTTTTTTCCAGCATGACACGACCGCGCAGGTTCGGTCGCTTTTTGAAAAGCTCATTGAGTACGTCTACTATACTCAGCCGTCTGATGTGCACATCGAGCACGTGCGCGACGGCGGCGTGGTCAAACTGCGGGTTGATGGATTTTTGCGTGATGAGTTCGCGCTTCCGAGGCCGATGATCGACTCGATTATCGCGCGGATCAAGCTGGAGTCCGGACTCTCGACGGATGCGCATCATCAGACGCGCGACGGACGTTTCTCCCACGGCGTCTTTGACGAGATCATTTCGTTTCGTATCTCAGTGATGCCGACGTATTACGGGGAAAAGATTTGCGCGCGCGTCCTGAACGAGTCTCACCAAAAGACGAGTCTTTCTGATCTTGGCTTTATGGATGGTTCGATTCGGACCGTGAAGAAAGAAATCAAAAAACCCTACGGAATGATCCTGGTCACCGGACCGACAGGATCGGGAAAGTCGTCGACGCTGTATACGCTTCTCAAATCACTCAACGTCGAGGGCGTGAGTATCGCGACCATCGAGGATCCGGTCGAGTACAGTATCATGCATGTTAATCAGGCGCAGGTGGACGCAGAGAACGGATTCACCTTTGCAAGCGGCTTGCGCGCGCTTTTGCGGCAGGACCCCAATGTTGTGATGGTGGGCGAGATCCGCGACGGGGAGACTGCGGGCATCACCATCCAGTCCGCATTGACCGGGCACATCGTCCTTTCAACATTGCACTCAAACACGGCAGTGGGCGCGATCACGCGTCTCAAAAATATGGACATCCGATCGTATCTCCTGGCGCCGACCATGAACATTGTCATCAACCAGCGGCTGGTAAAAGGCTTGTGCCCTTCCTGCCGAGAGAGCTACCCGGTCGACAAAAAGATCATCGCGGGCCTTGAGAAGGACACGCACATCACCCGCTCTTTGGAGAAGCTCAAAAAATTCGATCTGCTCAGCTATAAGACGTATGACGACATTCGATTTTTTCGGGGGGTGGGATGCGCAAAATGCCACGGCAAGGGAATGCTGGGGCGCGTCGGTGTTTTTGAGATTCTCACGGTCGATGATGAGGTGCGCGATTTAATTCTCAAAGATAAGCCGGAAAGCGTGATCCAGAAAGCCGCAGAGGCAAAAGGCATGCTTACGCTTTTTGAGGATGGGCTCCTCAAAGTTCTCAATGGCGCGACGACAATCGGCGAGGTTATGCGGGTGATCACTTGACGCTTGATTTTATTGTAGCCGTTGGGTAAGGTGTCTTTCGGTGAAGGCGTTTTCTTTTTTTCTGGGACGAATCAGATCACAGGAAGAGGGAAGACGCGTTTTGTGGGGACGAGTCTTCAGCTGACTGCACACTCCCCGTGTTTCAAGCGGGGTTTTGACAAGGGGGACCAACCATGGGGTCACGGGCTAAGCGACGTAACGCCACCGAAGAGAATCCCGAGGGGATCTACATCGAGAACATCGCCGACCTGCGAATGGCGACCGACCGACTCTATCAGCTCTTCAGCGAGGTCATGCTGCTACGAGGCAGTATCGACTTCTTCAGAGCAAATAAGTGCGGCGGAGCGCTTCTCGATCACTGCCGCCGTGCCCTCATGCGATTCGAGCGCGCCATGGGCTATATGGGTCGCGTCCTGAAGCGGTTGTCTGGGCATCTGTCCAGCACCCTCAGTGACGAGACGCAGGTCTTCTGCGATTCGCTTCAGCATGTGTTAGTTGGTGTGTCCGAGGCGGTCGAGACGAGGATCGTCTCCAAGATCATGGAGGTGCGGAGTCGCGTTAAATCTCTCGGCGACAAGCCGGAGATGCTTGACCGAGCGATCTTTCAAGAGGACAAGGACTCTCTGTTCTGCACCCTGAGCGCAATGGTCGAGGCCGCGGACCAAATCCGTCGGCAGCTTCCCAAAGACTGGACGATCGAGACGATCAAGCGCTTCGCCGATCCGGCGAGCGGGAACGGGCTCAAGAAAGCCCAGCTCGCGGTGCCGGCCGGCATCACCTAGGAGGAGCATTCAACACCTGAGCTCGCGCGCACCAACCGCGAGCTCTTCTATTTTTGTAATGA
>JBBTRP010000021.1:18160-21226 GCA_038065125.1 Patescibacteria group bacterium | reverse complement strand
TCGGTTTTTTCAATATCCTCATCCACCGCGCTCAACACCTCCGCAATTTTTTCCTGCTCCTTTTTTGGCGGAATCAAAATTGTTAACTTATGGACTTCCTCTCTGTTTAGTCCTGGCACTCCGGATGCGGTATTGAGCTTATTTAATTTGAGAAATTGTAGCTCAAAATAAAACCATTTCAGATCATAATTAGGTGTCGTAACGACAAAGTATGTTGTATCAATCGGCCAATAATCTTGATGTGACCAGGCCACTGACCCGATCGTCCCCTTTCTACCAACGACAATGCCTGGTCCATTCACTCGCTTGTTTGCGTGATGAGCAACGACACCACTTGAACCATACACTGGATATGGTCCTGGTATACGCCATTTGTCAGACAAACTAAAGCCATACTCGAGTTTCATGGTGTTACCGAGTTTTTCATTCTTCCACCCCATCGGAATTATTGTTTTATTTTTTGTCATATTCATCTTCCTACATCAGAAGAAAATAATCCAACGGCAGTTTCACAACGTTGTCCTCTTTTGAGACCATCAAATCGGTGTCGCAGATTACAACTCCGAAGTCAGCGCGAAATCGCTCCATACTCTGCTTCGCCTGGCTATATCCTTTGCGTCCAATACCCACCTCGCACACAATCTGTTTTTTATCTGCCATCTCCAAAATAAAATCAGCGCCGCCTTGCACAGCATCGAAAGAGAGGCTGCCTACTCGCGTTGATAGAAATTCGCGATAGAAGTGCAGAACAGCAATATCTTCCAAAAATTTGCCCCGTCGCATCAAGAATGTCTCAGGAATACCACTCACGCCGAGAAGTGCGGCGCGAATAGCAGGACTCATAAAAAAATATTTTGCGGGATTTTTTGTCTTTGCGGCACTTGATCCCTTTGCGGGAACGCGAATGACCAACTCCGCTTTTTCAAAGGCATCGAGCACCGCAACTGTTGTATTGTAGCTCAAATCAATAATGTCTTTCGTTTTGTTTATATTCAGCTCATTGCTGTCAGCCATGATAAACAACAATCGCTTTGCCGCACTCAAGGTTTGCGCATCAAATTGTCCGAGATCCTTGATGTCTTTATCTATAATGCGATCAATGAGGATATTCAAGCTGTCATACGCCGACGGAGCGATATCTTTGAGTGTAAACGGCAGTGTGCCATTCATAAGATAGTCATCAACATCTGCGCGCTCGAACCGCGACCATTGCTGCGCAACACTTAATTCCAAATTTTTCAGATTTTGATATGCTTCGTCGGCAGTATGCGCCTCATACAGCGCTGTCTTGATCTGATCCTTGAGACCGGCGTGTGGAAAAACATTATTTTTTATCATCTCATATTCACCAAAACTCAACGGAAAAAGTTTTTCAAATTTTGCCCTGCGTGCCACGTCTGGATTTGACTGCAGCGAAACAGCGGAGGATCCGGTACTTGCGATAAAAACGTTTCGCGCGCGATCATGAAGCGACTTTAGCACACGCGCCCAGTCAGCACTCTGCTGCACTTCATCGATAAAAATAAACGTCGGCTGATCGAGTTTCTCGAAAGGAATACCGAGAATATACTCATACGCATCAAGCGCATCGGTAAGCGTAAGTCCTCGCGGCAACAAATCATCCGCAGAAAGATACAAGAAATGCGCAGACGCGGATGTCTTTGTTTCTAACGCGCTCACAAATACTTGGGCGGTAACGGTTGTCTTCCCGACACCGCGCAATCCGGGAATAACAACCCAGCGCACGTCTCTTTCACCTGCCAGAAAATCTTTGACGTACTTTTCTATCCTGAACACGAGGTGTCTTTTTGGATATGCAAAAGAAGATGTTTTAAAAACATACGGAAGCAAACGAGCCTTTCCTCTGCTCATTTGCTGCTGAATATATTGTACGGCTTCTTCTTTCATCTTCATCATCCTAATGATTAAGTAGGTGTATCCACTTATTCATTCTACTGAACAAGCATTAAATGTCAAGTCGTTTCCGCTATAAATAAAGGATATCTGCGTATTTCTGCTTTTTTAGTTTTTACTCTTTATCGTTTTGTTGAGCCCAACATAACGATCTTAAACTTGACCATTTCGTTGACGCCAACAAGATGGTCGTCTACTTATGGACCATTTCGTCCATATGGACAAAATGGTTGTTCGCTGAATCGTTTTTCTGCCGCCGGGAAGACGATTGCGGTGTCTCTGATCATTTTGTTGACGCCAGCAAATTGATCATACTACTTCTTCAGCTCAAACCGATCAAGATCATCTTTGTCAAATTCCTTCCAGTAGTGTTCTTCGCGCTCCCATACCTCTTTGAGAACTTCGCCCTCATCCATAGCTTCGAGTTGTTCCTTGGTGTATTTACACTGCATGTCTCGCCGTGCAAGCTTGCGCGCGAGATTGTCCCAAAAAGTATACTCTTCATACTCATCAAGGTCGTCGCCCGGGCGCTCCATGCGCTCTTCTGTGAGCACAAATTTGCCACGAAACGACTCGCGATCATTTGCGGCATCGTAGTCCGCTGCAAAACCGAGTACATGATTTATGAGCTCATCCATAGCCGAGGAATTCGCTTTGTATTTTTCATCGACCATGTCGCCCATAATGCCGTATACCGTATCAGCGATATCGAGTGCATCCAAAAGCGTTTGGTATTGTTTTTTGGTGAAATTCATATGCGAATGTATGTTAATACTTTAATTCGTGCAGATACCCCTCAACTTTCTTGTGGGCTTCATTTCTTTCCTTTTCCAGCTCTTTCAACTCCTTCCAAACTTGCGAAACGTCGATCACTTCTTCCTCTTCTGACGAGTCCACATATCTGCGCACATTCAGGTTATAGTCGTTCTCTTTGAGCTCATCTGTGGTCGCGACGTGCGCGTACTTTTCAATGTCTTTATACCCATCAAACGCGGATACGATTTTTTCAATGTCGGCATTGCGCAAAATGTTTTGGTTTTTTCCTTCTTGGTAGTCGTGCTCGGCATCGATGAAAAGAATTTTATCTTTTCGTTCCGCCGACTTTTGTTTGTTAAGAATAAGTAGGGCAACCGGAATGCCGACACCGAAAAA
>JBBTRP010000021.1:4211-18060 GCA_038065125.1 Patescibacteria group bacterium | reverse complement strand
CCGAGAATGTCCGAATTGATATAGGTGTTGCCGAAGTTTTTGCTTGAAAAATGGTTGATGAGGCGTTGAAGCGTCTCGTTTGGAAATTTATCTTTGTTGGCAAAATCAAGATCGTCAAAAATCTTATCCAGCTTCGGGCTATTCGCGATGGTGATCTTGTCAAAAACATCGTTAAGCCGTTTGCCGATATCTGACGATGTTTTTTTGACTTCGCCCCACGCGCAATCGCGCGGCACCTGAAAACGATGATTATAGTCAACGCAGGCAAGCTCTTCATCATGAAACTGATCGATCACCTGCGCATACTCTTCATCCCATACATCGCTCATGCGCTTGTAAAAGAGGAGTCCGAAAATGTATTTTTTATAATCACCGCTATCTATCTTCCCTCGCAAAATATCCGCGCTCTTCCATAAGAAAGTCTTCAGCTCGGCAAGCGTGATTTTTTCGTCTGCCTTTTTATTGAGTGCGGAATCGAGATCGGCAAGCGGCCGCGCAAGACCTTTGTGGATAATCTCGTCGATGACCTCTTGCGTATACTTGCGGTCCGCACGCTTGCCGACGCGGAGCGGCTTGATAAGACCCTCGTCTTCCCAGTTACGGAGCGTGTCCTGGTGAACGCCGAAGAGTTTTGCGGCTTCTTGAATAGAGAGTGTTTTCATAATCAATTTGGGGTTGAACGACGATGTGGTTTTATTCGTTTACCATCCTTTGGTTTATATCCTCGCACGGGAACAATTTTCTTTTCCTGTTTTCCTCGTACAGATGTCTCGGTTTTTGCCATATGAGCAAGTCGTTAACATTTACTAAGCAATAATACCAAAAAGGCGATCGTCTGTCAAGAGAATCGCTTTTTTCATAGCTTTTCCTAAGTTATCCCCAACTATTTGATGCTTTTATGCCCATTTTTTGATATAATAACGTGGTCAGTAAGTGGAATGCCGAGTATTTTCCCTGCCTCTCTGATGCGCTCCGTTAGGCGCATG
This sequence comes from Patescibacteria group bacterium, assembly GCA_038065125.1. Taxonomy (GTDB): domain Bacteria; phylum Patescibacteriota; class Patescibacteriia; order JACQRZ01; family JACQRZ01; genus JBBTRP01. The sequence continues at coordinate 17,074 of JBBTRP010000021.1, read as the reverse complement.
TCGTCCGGCGACGGGGTCAAGACACCGGAAGGATGGTTGTGCGCAAGAACAACAGAAACTGCCGACAATCGCACTGCCGGCTCAAAGATCTCTCTGGGATGTACGCTACTTTCGGTGACTGACCCGATTGAGAGAGTCTGGCGCTCAATAACCCTCCCCTGCGAATCAAGGTAGAAGGCGACGACATGTTCCTTTTTTGAATCACGAATATCGATTGAAATCTTCCAGACATCTTCAGCTGAAAGCACTGTTTGCATCTCTCGATCGCTGAGGCGTGAAGCAAGTTCAATCATTGCGAGAATTTGACACGCCTTTGCGTCGCCAAGTCCACGTATTTCACGAAGTTTTTCCAGCGTTACATGATCATTACTCTCTTTCTGAATGTACTTCAAAATTTTTTTTGCAAGCTCGATAACGTTAAGACCCTCGACCCCTGAGCCGAGAAGGATTGCAAGAAGCTCATGATCGAGCAGTCTCTTAGGACCATACTTTTCAAGCTTCTCTCGCGGTAACTCAACTTTTGGTAAATCTTTTATTTTCATGCCGTAATTATAGCACATTTCCATCGGCTAAACCGCTTTAGCCATTGAAATTGGCACCAGGCGAGAGTCGGAGTGAAAAGGAAGAAGGGTCGGGGAAGAGGGAATTTTCATTCTGTCTCTCGCCTCCGTATCGCAAGGCAGCCAAACGGAAGCGAGCGTGAGCGAGGCGCCGCTAGGGAGTTGGTCCGCCTACGCTTGCGCTACGGCGCGATGCGAATCAGATTTCCGCGTCGGGATTTTCTTTAAAAAAAGTTCGGAGTTTGTCCAGGAGGGGCAGAATCATAAAACCACCCGATCGGGTGGTTTTATGATTCTGCGGGACTAGGATTCGAACCTAGATAACGACTTTCAGAGAGTCGCGTCCTGCCGTTAGACGATCCCGCATTAAGATAAAGATCGAATCACGCTATCATAGAAAACTCGCACGGACAAGCGCCATCTCCAGTGGGAGCTGCTTGATGTTTGCAAATCGTGCTTCCCGAAGAGCAGATACCAGATGCTCGATGAGTATAAGAATTTGCGCTGGGGAGAGCTTTTCTGTTGCAGTCTTGATCGATTCCCGATCGGCCTGCGGGAGTGAGTCCGGAGGCTGCGTGCCGCTCTGTGCGAGCAGCATCCATCGGCAGTACTCGATGCAATCGTTCGTGAATGCGGTGAGATCAACTCCCTCCTCGATAAGTTGATCAACAATGGCAACGCCCGCCGAAACATCTTTTACAAGAATGGTTGCCATAAGTTTTTTTACGAGCTCGCGATTCGATCGCGGCAGAAATATCGCGGCATCACTGGCAGTAATCCGCTCACCGTCCAGGGTCAGTAACTGGCCCAAAAGGCTCTCCGCATCTCGAAGGCATCCGTCCGAGAGACGGATGATCTCATCTACAACCTCCTCATCGACCTCTCGCTTCTCTAATTTACAGAGCTTCTTGAGGCGCTTCTTCATTTCCACGGCCGGAATTTTTTTAAAATCAAACCGCTGGCAACGCGAGATGATTGTTGCCGGCACTTTATGAAGTTCGGTTGTTGCCAGGATGAACACGACCGATCCCGGCGGCTCCTCCAAGAGTTTGAGAAGGGCATTGAACGCAGCAGTCGAGAGCATATGCACCTCATCGATGATAAACGCCTTCACTTTGAGCGAACTGTTTGCAACACGCGCAGCGACGATAATATTGTCCCGCACGTTATCAACGCCGGTATGTGATGCCGCGTCGATCTCCAGGACGTCCAGCGATCGTCCCTCAAGGAGCGCGGTGCACGCCGCACACTTATTGCACGGCTCGCTCTCCCCTTCGATCCGCTTGAGGCAGTTCACCGCTCGCACGAAGATGCGCGCCGTGGAGGTCTTTCCCACCGCCCGCGGACCGGAAAACAAATACGCGTGCACGGTTTTACCAAGCGCGATTTCGTTTTTCAGTGTTTGCTTGATCGGCTCCTGGCCGGCAAGTTCCGCAAATGTCTTGGGGCGATATGTACGATATAAACTCATTGGATTTTTCTTATGAGGTGATCAACGGCAGCCCACGCGCTCACGTCGTGCTCTGGAATGATGATCGTGACGGAGTCTCCGGGAGTTCCTTTGTAGTAGGTGACACTCGCGGTCAGAACGCGCCAGCGGGAGTCCTCTGCAGCGACCGAATACGCGCGGGCGGCCGCATCATATTCTAAGTCTCCCATGAGACGACGCCGCGGGATGGGCGAGATTTGCTTGTATAGGAACATTCCATTTTCGCCGATCGTTAATTTGAGCCGATCGCCCTGGACAAGCTTTGACTTTGACGCGTAGTTGGGCGACATCGAGTAGTGCTTGCCGTCCGCACCCACCATGCCCTGTCCATCAAAGACTCCTTCGATAGTTGAATCGGAAGATGTGGCGGTCGGCGGAATGCCAGTCAGCTGCGCCGTGACTGGTTGTGCGGCGGTCGATTCAATGCCTCTCGTTCCCAGGAGCAAAAGCGCATCATCAATGGCTTTCTTCGCGGACACAAGCAATGTTCTCACCGCACTTGGGTGCAGTGGGGACGGTTGCGGCTTTTCTGATTCTGCGGTGAGGGTGGTCTCTTCTTGAATCTGCTTTAACTTTTCAAAGAGTTCCTCGTCCTGCGGCTCGGTGTCCATATTTGTTTTGATATTACTTCCCAAATCAGTATCACCGTACCAAAAATCACCCGTCGGGTCAACGGGTCTCGGGAAAAGCTCGATCCCCTTACCACGTGCTTGCGTGCTCGATCGTGTCGCTTGCAAGCTGCGAGCGCTCCATGATTTCCGCCTCGACCAGTGCTTTGTCCCGTCCGTACTTGAGACGCGAGAGCTGTCGAATCGCGTGCGCGATCTGCTCATCCCCTTTTGGCTGCGGGAACATTTTGATGTCAAACGGCCGCGCGGCGGTGTTGTTGATCAGGAGTCGCAAGTACGCCGTATACTTATCGATATTCATGACATCGAACTCATTGAACACCGGCGCCATCTGCTTTGCGATCAGCTCGGAATCATCAACACCAACACGAAAGCACACGATCGTGCCCACGTTTCCAAAAATCGCATCCCGCACCTTCGTGTCGCCCTGCTTGGGGGTGAGCTGCGCAATGTACTGATGCGCAAGGATCAGATCAAGACGATACTTGCGCGCCTCAGAAAGAATCGTCGCGATACTGTCGGTGATGAAGTTTTGAAACTCGTCGATATACAAATAGAAGTCGTTGCGGTCTTTCTCGGGAATGTTCACCCGCGAGAGTGCGGCCATCTGCAACTTCGTCACGATAATCAGTCCCAGGAGATTCGAGTTCATCTCCCCGATCTGGCCCTTTGACAAATTCACGAGAAGAATTTTCTTCTTGTCCATTACCTCGCGGAAGTTAAACCCGCTTCGCGACTGCCCGATGATATTGCGGACCATATTGTTCTCAATGAAGCGGCCGATTTTTGAGACGAGGTAGGGAAGCATCTCGCCTTTTGTCTGGCCCGATGTCTGGGGAAGTTCTTTTTCCCAGAATGCGCGGATAATCGGGTCAGTCACTTTCTTGAGCTGTTGCTTTTGGAAGTCTTTGTCCGTGAGAATACGAGGAATCTCCACGATGGTGTTGGGATTTTCCGGATCGGACATAAGCGTGAGCATCGCGTTTCGCATATAGTGCTCAAACATCGGCCCGATCATGGACGGGTCGGACACCAGACGATAGAAAATCGCGATCATCTCCTGTGACACAAAGTCTTTCTCGTCCTCTGTTTCCGCTTCAAGCATATTCAGGCCCACCGGCCGATCGACGTCGCCGGGCTCAAACATGACCACGTCATCCGCGCGCTCCGGCGGCACATTTTCAAGAACCGTCTGCAAATCCTGTCCGTGCGGATCAATGTAACAAACCCCCTTACCATCCTTGATGTCCTGGATGATCATGTTGATCATGACGGTGGACTTACCCACACCGGTCATACCGACGACGTACACATGACGCCGACGATCCTCGGGAAGCATCCGAACCAGGTTTTTCCGCCCGCGGTACTCGCTCTCGCCGAGGATAATCCCCTCTGCGGGAAGATTGTGCGGCGGGGGCGCACCGCGCGCTTTGAGCCACTCGATACTGGGTGTCTCGGTCATGGAGAGCGGCGGATGAAAGAGACCCGCAAGCTCTTCCGTGCTCAACACAAACTTCCTCCGGTTGTCGAACCGACGAAAGATAAAGCTCCGGATGAGCGGCCACTTCACGTACTGGTACTGCTTCTGTTTTTTGAGCTGCGCGCCCGACTCCGGGCTCATATACTGCGCGAATGCGTTGGAGATATTGTACACGTGCGCCTTGGCGGCTTTTTCCTGATCGGCGCACGCGACCACACGAATACACGTCTCGAATGCGACCTTGCCCGCCTTCTCCTCCATGCCCTTGATGAGTTCCTGCTCCACCGGGGTCAATTTCGGGAACGGGCTCTTGTCCGCGCCGCCGCTTCCATGGTCCTTTCCCTTGTCGCTGGTAAATCCGTGCTGCATGAACAGATTCAGGATAAAATGTAGCCCCTTGAAAATCTTCTCTATCCCACGCCCGCCCATCGCCTCCTCCAGCGACTTACCTTTCTGCATCGCGCGCGCAACCTTCTGACCGCGGTGCTTCCACCCGCCCGGCGCGGTTCGGATCATGATCTGGATGGCGGCGCCCTCATGTTTCTCCACCTTACTCATCGCGTTGGTGATAGCGTTGAGAGGATCGGAATCCATCTTCTTGTAAGTTTTGATCGGGAAGATGGATTCTTTAGTCAGTACTATCGGCGCCGTCGCGATATGTCCGCGCGGTCGAAAGATATTGTAGTCCTCTACCTCAATAATCTGCGCAGAAGAGTACTGCGCTTGAAACTGCTGCTCGAACGAACTCTGCAGATAATCGGGAACCACCGCGTAGAATCGAATGAGCCCCTCATGCGCAACAATTTCAAGCGCGATTTGATCCTCGCGCCCGATAAGGAATGCGAGCGGCTTCCACCGCGACTTCACATGCCCAAGCGCGGAATAAAACGACTCCACCACGCCAATCAATTCTTTGTAGTCCTTCTTTGACGACTTCTCCTCTTCTTCCTTTTTTGCCGGCTCCTTGGGCACCAAAATTTTAAGCACTTTCTTGCGCAGCGCGATCGGAATCGCAAAAAAACGATGCAGCACAAATCGGACGCCGTACACAATTCCCGCAAACACAATAAAACTGATCACGAACCAAAAGATAAACGTGATCGCGGGACTCGAATTAAGCGCAGAGAAAAAACCGGGCACTGCGTCTTGTGTGGGCGGAACGTACGGTTCCATAGTTGCTACATGATTTCTTCTTTTCTGAGAAAGAGAATTTTTTCCGCCTTGATCTTTGCCTCCTGCTCGAGAAAAAAACTATTCACGCCCGGGAGAAGCTTGAGCCATCCGGTGATAAGATTAATAATCTCGATGAGTTTCACTTTGACGTTCTTGAGGAGTGCTTCGATCTTTGCCGCCGTCTGCTCACCCTCGATCCTGAACTGCTGCCGCTGCTTTTCACTCAAAGAGCGATAGATATCGTCAAGGTCCTCCTCAAGCACCCGCTCGATGTCCCGGCGCATCTGAGTCTTGTCGTGAAAAACTTGCGTTTGCGTAGAGGCTTGGACCGGTGCCGATATCCTCGGTTCTGGTTCGGTCTCGTCCTGCGGCGGAGCACTCGATGGTTGAGGGGGTTGCTCGGTGGGACGCTCGACTGGTGAAGGTGCTTCGACCGAAAGCTCCGCGGACGTGCCGCTCTCGGGAGCCAAAATAATTGGTTGCTTCTCGTCCATGTGCGTTTGCGTTACAAAACCTTGGGCTGGCCGGAGCCGTGATGAGAGCCCCTCATAATAAACATCGCCCCAATGGGAAGGAGCAACCACACCGATCGCGCGGTATCACTCGTAAAGACATACTCGGCAAAAGGGCTGGAAAAAACCGATTTAGGAATAAAGGTAAGAATCGTGCTCATTAATAGGCCGACCTGCAGAAAGCTCAACAGCGCGGCCTGCCACCAGCGCTGCGCGATCTCGGAGTGAAGAGTCATATTGTGCGAGAGAAGGACATACACAATCAAAAACATCCCGATGAAGGCGCCGAGCCGAACCTGAAACAGTTGGCCACTCTCATACCCCTGGAGGAGCGAGAGGATCAGGGGCGTATTCTGCACGATAGCGAGCGCGGAATACACGCTGAGGAGCACGACCGCAAGGCGCTCACGGCTCACAAAAAACGTATACAAAATTACTGCGGTCAAAAAAAACAGGATTAAAAACGTATCCCAGCTCGGCGTTGAGATGTTGTTCACTGACTGCTGGACAGACGGATCGATGGAAAAATTAAAAATCCAGGAAGCCATAATTTATTAGTATACCATAGTATCATTTTTTGACCCTCTTTTTTGGTGAACCTTTCGCCTGGGCGTGTTTCAAATCGCGTTCATACAAAATCAGATATCGCTTTTTGTTCCGAGAGTTGAGGTACCACAGATATGATGCGCCTTCTTCGACAAGCACCGCCCCCTTCCATCGAACAAACATTTCATTTTCAATTGTATAGCTTCCTGCCGCAAACGGCGGATACCCTTTGAGCGCCTCCAACCAGTCGGCGTATCCGTCGCCGTCCGTATCGGGATCCAGGGCGTTAGTGCCAATCGCCGATTCGAACGTGTCGGAGAGTCCATCGCCGTCCGAGTCGTCGTCCTCAGAATTTTTTAGATTAAAAGGAGCAATCGGAAATGACCGGAGGTCCGCACGCCGCACGGTAATTGCACGCGGGCGCAGTTTTTCAAGTTGATCTGTTGTCGGCGGAATGCTCTGCTGAGGCGGGGTCACTGGCGTGCTAGTTGTGCTCCCCGTCGCGTTTTGATGTGTGGGAGGCGTTGATGTGGTCACCAGATTTGAAGTGGCGGGCAGCGATGGTGAACTCGTCACCGCGGTCGTTGAGGACGCAAATACCATCCGTGCCTGTTTAGCGAGCGTACCAACCGCATTCCAACAATCCAGCGTCAGCGTGCTGGATGCAACGGGCGCGATATCTGACGTACCCCAGGTTGGCTTGTACCCAAACCAGTCCGGCGCGCCGGACGCGCTGCAGTCAGCCGTTGCGATACTCGACCACTTCACGCGTTTCGAGTCGGGAGCGGCACCTGGCGTTGAGGAGATAATTTCAAACACCGAAGAAGGCTGGGCGTAAAATCCTTGGGGGGAGTCTTGACTCTCGATCGTCAGTGTCATTTCTGCCGCAAACCCAAAATCGTTTGCGCAGGTGAGACGGTACTCGCTGTGTTTGCCCGGGGAGACCGGCGTCCCCTCAAAGGACGACAGCTCCCGCTCTCCTTTCCACGCGCCACTGGCTGTGCAGGAAGTTGCTCGAGCAGAACGCCATCGTAGCGTCGTGCCCTTCCCCCGTGTTGCGACCTGCGGAGACGCGGTGAACGCGAGGTCGACAGAAACATCTCCGCCGCTGGGCGGTGATGCCTGACCACCGACCTTGATGGTGGCTGTTTTTGAAATCACAACCCCATCTCCAACGCAGGTCAGCCGATACGCAGTATCCATGATCGGGCTCACTACAAGCGACCCGTCTGCCGGCCGCGTTGCCGCGCTCCACTCGTCGCGAATCGTTTTTTTTGTAACCGAACCGTCCTTTTCCAAAAAGACTGCTCCACTGGTACAGCGACTCACGTTCGTCCCCCGCCACGTCAGTTCGACCGACCCTCCCGCGGGAATCTCGCGGTGATTTGCGCGAAATGAAAGCGTCGGAAATCGCGCAGGAACAAGACGCGAGCCAACCCGGACGATCACGGTCTTTGTCGCTGTCTTGCTGCCCGCGGTGCAGGTGATCGTATATGACATCGTGTCGGGCGGCGTGACGGTCTCTCCCCCTTGCGGCTGCTTGATCCCAAACCATGATCCGCTCGCTGTACAGGTCCGTGCATTCGTTCCCGTCCAGGTCAACTCCACCGACTCTCCGGGGAGAATAAAATCGCTGCTTGCGGAAAACACCAAGTCAATATCTTGTTCTTCGCTCACGGTAATCTTTACGCTGCGACTCTCGTCAATGCCGATCCGGTTCCAACAACGCATCTGATAGGTGGTTGTCTCGCGCGGAGAGAGCGATACGCTTCCCGTCGTATTCACGAGTCCGAACCACTGCTCGTTTATCGGCGAATACACACTGCACCCAACCGCATTCTCGGCATTCCAGCTTACCGAGACCGTCTGTCCCTTCAAGATTGATGACCCGTTGGACACCGTGAGTGAGGGCGGTAGTAAATTCGGCGTTGGAGACGGTGTGGTCAGCGCGCGCACAGATTGCTCGATCCAAGCAGCACCGGACGATGAACACCGGATGCTGTACCGAGTGGCCTCGCTCACCAGTACTTGGGCAGAGCCACTCGCGTCACGAGAGCCGGACCATCCGTCCGCACTTTGCGTGCGCGAGCCTTCGCTCGTGCCACTCATCGCACTAGTTGCGTTGCATTGAAATCCTCCCCCGGCGCGCCAGGAGAGCTGTGCGTTCGTTCCGCGGCCAGTCACCGCCTGGCTCACGGTAAACGCAAGTGGCGTGTTCGGATTATTCGCAACCGGCGGCGGCGATGCGCCATCAATTACCTCCACATGAAGCATTTTTGAAACGCCGTACTGCCCGGATGTGCACTCAAGAATATAGTCAACCGACTCCGTTGGGGTTACGTCAAGCGCTCCCGACTTCACTTGGTCTTGCGACGACCACTGTAGCGCGACAGGAGCGAGGACACGGTCGGAATTAGCAAAAATCGACCTCGATGTGCACAATGCGGCTTGCTGGGTTCCCCACGACAACCGCACGGCAGAACCTCGACCGACCGTCATGCGATCCGCGACGAACTGAATCGTGGGAACTTGAGCGGTCGTGACCACCTCAAGAAGCTCGACTGACACCTGCATGGTGACTGTTTCGTTCTGGCTATCCCAGCAGGAGAGGCCGTATAGCGACACCGCCTTGTCTGGCGTTATCAGCTGCGAACCGGCGGTTTGCTTCTCGCCATTCCAATCCCGAAGCGCGCGGCACCCGACCGCTCCGCGCGTTGTCCAGGTGAGTACCGTTGACTGTCCACGCTGAATAAATCCGGGCCGTGCCGTCAACTCGATCGCGATATGATTATTCGCATTCGCACTAAACAGTCCAATAGCAAAAAAACCCGTACTCGCAACGGTTACAATACCACCAAATAGTAAAATCGAAGCGCGTCTCGTCACGCCTTGATTATAGCACGACTAGATTCCCTCGTCTTTGAGTTTCTCGATCAGCTCCCGCTGTTTTTTTGACAGATGCTTGGGAATTTGAACCTCAACGGTTGCGAGCAGGTGTCCGCGGCCGGAGCGCTGCAAATGCGGCACACCCAAGTGTGCGAGTCGAAATACCGTTCCGCTCTGGGTTCCGGCGGGAATTTTCATCTCGACCGGACCGTCAAGGGTCTCCACGGTCATCGAGCCGCCCAGCGCCGCCATACTTAATGCAACGGGCACGGTCACTAGCAGATCGTTACCGTGACGCGTATACCGACCGTCGGGCTTGACGCGAATGTGGATAAAGAGATCGCCCGCTCCCGCGCCGTGCGCGCCCGCCTCGCCCTCGCCGCGAATGCGCAGCGTCTCGCCCTCGTTAATTCCTTGCGGAATTGCAACCGACAGCGTGCTCTCCCCTTTTGTCGCCCCACTTCCGTGGCAGCCCCGGCAGGGTTTCTCGATCGCATTGCCGGAACCCCGGCACGTGGGACACACGACCGCGCTCTGCACATTGCCAAAAAACGTCTGCTTCATCTGGCCGACTTGTCCGCGGCCGCCGCAGGTTTTGCATTGCGAAATTTTCGTCCCCGGCTCCGCGCCATTACCCGAACACTGCGTACAGGTCACGACCTTGTGAAGCTTCACGTCTTTCTTTGCTCCAAAGACCGTATCTTTGATCTCCACTAGTATTTCGACCTCCAAGTCGCGTCCGCGGCTACGCGTTTGACGCCCGCCCGATCGGCCGCCGAACCCGAACATATCCCCAAACATCTCCCCGAGGTCCCCGAGGTCGACATTCACACCGCCCCCGCCAAATCCCGCCTGGCGCATGACGTCCTCCCAACTTCCCGCACCGGCGCCCGCTCCTCCTTGCTGGAACGCTGCCGGCCCATACTGGTCGTACTGACTGCGCTTGCTCTGGTCGGAGAGAATCTGATACGCGGCGTTGATCTCTTTGAACTTATCGTCACTTCCGCCACTCTTGTCAGGATGATGCTGATGCGCCAATTTCCGAAATGCTTTTTTTATATCGTCCTCCGTCGCCGTCTTGGCAACGCCGAGAATGTCGTATAAATCTTTCATGGGGACTAAAACGCTAAAAACTGTTATTCTTTCTTCTCAAAGTCCGCGTCGATAGGGGGAGTGTCCCCGGTGGGACCCTCGCCGCTAGAAGGTGCGCCGCCGGACACATCACCCGAACCCGCCTCTCCTCCTCCGGGAGCTGACGGTGGTTGCTGTTGATAGAGCGCCGCGCCGATTTTTGATGCCGACGCGTTGAGCGCCTCAAGTGCCGCATTGATCACGTCGCGATCCTCACCATCTTTGACCTTTTTTAACGCCTCGACTTTCTCGGCCACCTCGTTCTTCACCTCCTCGGGAATTTTTTCCGCGTTATCTTTGATGGTCTTCTCGGTCTGGTAGATGATACTATCGGCGGTATTTTTGAGATCGATGAGTTCACGCTTCTTTTTATCTTCATCGGCATGGAGCGCCGCCTCGGATGCCATGCGCTCAACCTCGTCCTTGGATAAGCTCGTCGACGCGGTGATCGTAATCTTCTGCTCTTTATTCGTCGCCTTGTCCTTTGCCGACACGTGCAGAATCCCGTTCGCGTCAATGTCAAACGTCACCTCCACTTGCGGAACGCCCCTGGCGGAAGGCGGAATGCCGTCCAGCATGAATCGCCCGAGTGACTTGTTGTCTTTGGCAAACTCGCGCTCCCCTTGCAGCACATGCACTTCCACCGACGTCTGGTTGTCCGCCGCGGTCGAAAAAATCTGCGACTTGGAGGTCGGGATAGTGGTGTTTCGTTCGATCAGCTTAGTCATAACGCCGCCAAGGGTCTCAAGGCCTAGTGAGAGCGGCGTGACATCCAGGAGGAGAACATCACGCACCTCGCCCTGTAAAACTCCCGCCTGAACGGCCGCGCCCATCGCGACAACCTCATCCGGGTTCACTGAGATGTTTGGTTTTTTCCCGAAAAACTTTTCAACTGTTTGCTGGACTAACGGCATTCTCGTCATGCCGCCGACCATGATCACCTCGTTGATCTGATTCGGTGAAAGACCAGCATCAGCAAGCGCGCGGCGGCAGGGTTCCAGCGTCTGCTCTACGAGCACTCCCACCAACTCTTCCAGTTTTGCGCGCGTGAACGTGAGCACTAAATGCTTGGGGCCCTCTGCACCCGAGGTGATGAACGGCTGGTTGATCTCGGTCTGCGGCGCAGAGGAGAGCTCGTGTTTTGCCTTCTCCGCTGACTCCTTCAATCGCTGCAGCGCGAGCGGATCGCGCGACAAGTCGATGCCTTCCTGTTTTTTAAACTCGTCAACGATCCAGTTGATGATGCGCAGGTCAAAATCATCCCCACCAAGATGCGTGTCGCCGTTGGTTGCTTTTACTTCCACGGTATCATCGGCGACCTCCAGAATGGATACGTCAAACGTCCCCCCGCCCAGATCGTACACCGCGATCTTTTCATCTTTCTTTTTATTGAATCCGTATGCGAGCGCGGCGGCCGTCGGCTCGTTGATGATGCGCTTGACGTCCAGTCCAGCAATTTTCCCCGCATCCTTGGTCGCCTGGCGCTGTGTGTCGTCAAAGTAGGCGGGCACCGTGATAACCGCTTCGGTAATCTTTTCTCCGATCCGCTCTTCGGCGTCGCTCTTGAGTTTTTGCAGCACCATTGCGGAAATCTCCTGCGGCGTGTGCTCTTTGGAACCCAGTGCGACCTTCACACCGTCACCTGCCTGCACAATCTTGAAGGGCATGAGCGCGAGGTCACGCTGAACCTCGGGGTCAGAAAACCGCCGGCCCATCAACCGCTTCACGGAAAAAATCGTATTGGACGGATTGGTCACTGCCTGGCGCTTTGCCAAGAGCCCGACCAGCCGCTCTCCGCCCTTTGACATCGCCACGACAGATGGGGTAGTTCGATTGCCCTCCTTATTATCCAGGACCTTAGGCTCGCCTCCCTCGATGATCGCCATGCAGGAGTTTGTGGTACCAAGATCGATTCCGAGAATTTTTGACATACAGAATTATAGGTTAGAGGTGATAGGTTATAGGTTTTTGGTTTCGGGCTCGAGAGGGTCTACTGAAGACTGAGAGTCGATGACTGAGGGCTTCTTATTCACGATGACTTTTGCGGGGACCAACACGCGGCCGGCGTACCGATACCCTGCGCCGATCTCCTGGCTGATCACGTCGTCCTCAAAATCGTCGCGCGTCTCTTGGCCGACTCCTTGATGTTCGTTGGGATCAAACGCTTTTCCGACAAGCCCCGTGAACTCCTCCACGCCAAGAGTTTTGAGCATGTCCTTCATTTGAGTGTAGATATGCTCCACGCCCTTTACCCACTCCGATCCTTTCAACTCCTCGGGCAGATGGTTGAATGCCGCGCGAAAGTTCTCCACAATTGGCACATATCCCAAGAGCGTCGAAAGGCTTGCAAACTGCGCAAGCTCCTTACTGCGCTTATCCTGCTCGTTTTTAAAGTTTACATAATCGGCCTTTGCGCGCTTCCAGCCGTTGAGATACTCCTCGGCCTGTTTTTTGCAC
>JBBTRP010000021.1:0-4111 GCA_038065125.1 Patescibacteria group bacterium | reverse complement strand
AAGCGATTTTGTGAGTCGAATGAGGCCGATGTTGCGAGCGTAGTGCATGCGCAGGGGGCCGATGATACCCATGAGCCCCGCTCGTCCATTCTGCGATCGAACGCGCACCACAATCAGACTACAGAGGTCAGAAAACTCCCGACTGCCGATGAGAGTCTCGGGCTCGTCTCCGATGGAGGGACTAATTCGATCAAGCGTCTCGTCCAGCGAGTCGAGCACATCCGAGATGTGCGTGACAAGCGCACGATCCTCAAATTCAGGTTTTTCACACAAGGTAGCAAGGCCGGTAGTGTAGACAGCGCCGCCCTGAATCGAGAAAAATGCGATCTCTGACGTGAGGGATGCGAGCGCCTTGGTAAGCCTTTTCAAACGCCGGTCGAACTGTCCATCGCCATCCTGCGCGACTTTTTCAAGCGCGACTTTGTGTCGCTTTTGCACGGCAAGCGGACGGAGATTGTTGACGTATGACCGATAACCCTCCTGGGTCGGCACACGACCGGCAGAGGCGTGCGGTTGCGTCAGGTGTCCCTGCGCTTCCAGAAGTGCCATGATGTTACGCATGGTCGCGGAACTGAACGGCAAGTGATGTTTTTCTGTCAGGAACAATGATCCGACCGGATGCGCCGACTCAATATACTCGTGCACGATCCGGGTAAGAAGCTCCGTAATCCGCTGTTCTTCGATCATACCATCGTTTGCACACTCGCGGTGAGAGCGTTAGCACTCTCAACAGTCTAGTGCTAAGTATATTAAATTATTTTTGCGTGTCAAGCCCCGGTCGCTCCGTCCGCAAAAAATAGAACGACGCTCTTTCTCGCGGTACGGGAAAAGAGCGTCGATGATGGGTGTCCTCCTAAATGGTTCTCCTAGAGAGTGCCGAGATTGGCGGTGCTACGTGCGCGACCCTCCTGGTCCAGTTGTACGCGAATCACGGTGAGCGGCTTGATCTCCCCGGTAATGTCCGCTTCAAATGCGAGCAGGAACTTCAGCGGGAGGCGTGAAATCGCCAGAATGGATGCTCCGTCCTCACTCAATGCGTTCTGTGAGGAGAGAACGATCTCGCGAACGCGGTCGTGAACGGTGGAGTCACCGCCATCACTAATACGCTCGAGATGTTCATTGAGCTCCCAGTGACTCATCATTCGATTAGGCAGAGGGAGAGGCTCTGAGAGATTTCCCGTCGGCGATGCCGCACCACGCAACCGCAAGGCCGTCATGACTGCGACAGACTCCGGGTCGCGACCGTGGACGATCACGTAGGGCGGGAGGCCCAGGGTCCTCAGCTTCGGGGAGAGGTTGATCACCGCCTCCCGATCAGCCGCCATGAGTTGTCCGGTCGCACTTACGAGCGGCGGGGCTGCCAAGAGATAAAAATTGACGAGCGTCTCGTGCGCCGCAACAACTGCCGCGAGTCTGTCCTGGTTCATTCTTTTCCTTTCTGAGCATCAAAAAAATTCGGTGTGCCGGGAAGTTCTGAGTATACATAAATAGAACGACCTCGACAAGGGGGAGTCGAGGTCAAAGAAGTATGGCACCGTGTTCTTACTGCCGCGTGAACGGCAGTGGGGGCTGATGCTTGGGCGAGTCTTGAATCGGCGCGACGATTACGGGCACCGAAATCTCGTGCCCATAATTTGCCGAGTCGTCAAACCAGACGCTCAGCTCAAGCGGCTCCGCCCGCACGACGCGATACAGTACTCGCAGCATGATCTGCCGCGTGCTCACGATCGTGATGACTACGAGCACGTCCGTGACCTGCGTTATGCCCCAAACGCGAGGTTCCACGCGAAGAATCTTGATCTGCGCGCTTGCCCCAAACACCTGCCGCGAGCACAAAAACTCGCGCACCCCCTCGATCGCCTCGGGGCTTTTTGGATCGATGTAAATCCTGTGAACTTCGCCCACGGGGCTCCTCCTTCTAAATCTCGTATACGACAAAGGCGTATAGTATTATACGCCTTTTTTCTGATTTTGTCAAGGCTCTCTACGCAGGAAACGGCTCGCCATTTTCAAGCGCGACAACGTATGTTCGCACACCGAGTTCGTCCTTGCGGTCGGCATCCAGCAACCGTTGGTAATAGTCGCGTGATTCTTTTTTCTTTCCTTTGTGAAATGCGAGGTGTCCGAGCCCGATCAGGGTTCTCATGGCCGCGCGGTCGTGCGGATGCCGCCACGAGAGGTGCGTGGGCCAGCCTTTTGAGTACCACTCGTTGAGGAGATGATATGCCTCTTTGTACCATCGGTTCGCTTCGAAGAAGTCTTTGTGATTGATGCTGATCGCCCCGAGACCGCTGTGCGCCTCCACAAGATCGGCATGCGTCATGTGCGGATCGGCGTGGTGCTGCAATATATGCCGGAAGTGCTCCTCCGCCTTTGCAAGGTTTCCAATTTCAAACGCGCCCCACCCGTCATCGATGGATTTTTTATACTTTGACGTGAGATAATCGACGTACATAGTTTCAGTATATCATAATATTACCCCTCCCGTAGTGCGTGGGTACAATCGGTGTGTCGAAGAGATCTATAAGGTAAAGCACCAAATTACAAGCATCAAATTACAAACTGCTTAGGTTGCTGGTTTGATAATTGGAAATTGGAGTTTATTTGGAATTTGGATATTGGGACTTGGACTTTGTATTCCTACCCATTTACTCCTCTCGTCTTTGTGCAGCCTTCCAAAAATAGGCGCCTGCGCCCAGTGTGCCCACGGAGAGAAGGAGAAGCGCGGCAAGACCCCAGGGAGATGATTGTTTTTCTTGCGGTACCGCGGAGCGCGGCGCGCTCTGGTCGGTGGACTCGACAACCGGTTTGAATTCTGACTGCTGTGCGGCCGCCTCACCGACCACCGGAAGATCATAAAATGAGTCGTTGGTTTTTTGTGTTGGTGAAGTCGCCACAGCCAGCGGGGCGGTACGTGGACGAGTTGGCGCCGCCGATTCTTTCTTCACTGCTAAATTCTTTTGGGGGACGGATGTGCTTGGGGTTGTTGGCTGCTTTTTTGCCGAAGTGGTTTTTGCGGCCGACGACGAGGTCGATGTCACGCCGCTTGAGGTCGAACTTTGTGTTGTCGTCTGACTTGGCGGCGGAGGGGGTGGAGGCGGCGGCGGACGCTTTATAATCGTGAGCATCGGCGTGACGACCGTGTTGTTGGAGAGATCCTCGTCAGAAGGATTTGTCGCGGTAATACTCATCACCAGATTATAGGTGCCCTCAACCGGCCGCCAGTCGGTCCACAAATCCTCCTGCGCGCTCCCAGCTTTCAAAGAAAATGGAAGTGGCTCGCCGATCCCGATCGGACCTTGGAAAAACCGTATCGTGCCCGCGATGTCTTTGGTTCCTCTGTTAAAAATTTTCCCATACACCCGCAGCATCTCGCCCGCATACACCTGCTCGGAGCTGTAACTGATACTCCCTTGCGTGATGGACGCGTCGTACTCAAATGCAAAAGCACTCACAGGAAACATCAAGAAGGATGCTCCGACAAGTGCAAGGGGTGTGGTCATGCGCATAGGCACTATATGTTCTGCGGGATGTAGCGGGTCATGATCTCTCCATCCATATTCGTACTTTCCGACGCGCTCGTCAATTGCAGAAAAATGCCTTTCACGATCCGATCGCCGGCGCGCAGCCGAATGCGCGACTGCGAGTGGTTGCAGATTTCCAACGCAAGCTGGTTGTCCGAGCCCGGCTCCACAAGCGTGGAACTCTGCAGCACGTCCAGCCCCAGCTGTGCGCGTGACCCGCGCGTTCCAAGGATACAGTAAATACCCTGCGGCAGGGTGAGTTTTTCTGCCGTAAACCCGACCACAAACTCTCCGGGGTCTAAAATATACCCATCCTCTTTCATCTTGATCGCCTCGTGCTCAACCTGTGGATCAGAGAGATCGATGATCTCTTGCGGCTTTGGTTTAAAAATCAACGCAGAGAGGGTAAACGTATAACTCCCCTGCTTGAGGTTTGACGTCAGGAACGGCTCAATCGCAATCGTTCCATCCCCAACCTGTGATTTGATATCGGTGTCAGAGAGGACCATAGTGATAAATGCTAATTTGATAGTATCACGATAATCGAACATAGTGGTGTGGATACTTTATTTGAGACACCACCGCCG
>JBBTRP010000020.1:0-6250 GCA_038065125.1 Patescibacteria group bacterium | reverse complement strand
CACTGCGTGAACCAGGGCCAGGGAGCGGCACTCCAAACCGGAACAACCTTTGCACTGAGAAACGGCGCTGACGCGATCATTCACTTTGATGCAGACGGCCAGCATCAAGCGTCTGACATTCCGAAATTTCTCGCAGCGTTGGAATCCGGATGCGACGTTGCGCTTGGATCACGGTTTTTGGGGAGCGCCGTGAATATGCCGCTTCTCAAGCGCTGTATTCTTAAAATCGGAACCCTTTTTACGTGGATGTTTTCCGGAATAAAACTCACGGACACGCATAACGGGTTTCGCGCACTCACCCGCGCGGCGGCCCATCGCATCACCATTCAAGAAAACCGCAGCGCCCACGCGTCAGAAATCCTTCACGACATCCATCAGTACGGCTTGCGGGTCACCGAAATTCCCGTTACGATTCTCTATACGGACTACTCGCTTTCGCGCGGCCAAAGTTCATGGAACGCACTCTCGGTCGTTGGTCGCATCGTCTGGAGAAAATTATTTCTTGAGTAACGAATCTCATGGTCATCCAGATAATTCTCACGGTCTGCAGTTTTCTCGTCATTGTGCGCGCGGTCAAAAGCTTTCGGAAAGGTGCGATTCGTTTTCCGATGTTTGTCTTCTGGTCACTCTTTTGGCTTACGCTGGTGTTCTTCCTCTGGCAGCCCGGTCTTGCCGATCGTATCGCGTGGTTTTTACAGGTCGGACGTGGCGCGGACGCCGTGTTCTACCTGGCGCTGGTCCTCATCTTTGGACTGATTTTCAAAATTATGGTTCGGCTTGAGTCGCTCGACTCGCAACTCACAACAATCGTCCGCGAACTGGCAATCATTCAAAAGAATCCACCCTCCTCCCCGCCCATCCAATAAATTTTTCTTAACAACCCCATGCCAACGAAAAAAAAGACATCGCGCTACGATATCATCTCGATCGGTGAAGCAGGACTCGATACGTTTTTGAAACTGCATGACGCGTCGCTTCTCTGCAGTGTCGACAAGAAAAGCTGTTGGCTGTGTCTGACGTATGCGGACAAAATTCCTGTCGAGGATCTTCACGAGTCTCTCGGACACAACGCATGCAACCTCGCTGTCGGATCGGCGCGATTGGGCCTCAAGCCCGCTTTGTATACAACGATCGGTGACGACGACATCGGGAACAAGATCCTTGAGAAGCTCAAAGCCGAGCGCGTGTCGACCGAATATATCGGAATAAAAAAAGGGGGGACGAGCAGCACCTCGGTCGTTCTGAATTACCGGACTGAGCGCACTATCCTCATCTATCACGCGCCGCGCAAATTCCGCCTACCGCCGCTTGC
Organism: Patescibacteria group bacterium; assembly: GCA_038065125.1. Lineage (GTDB taxonomy): Bacteria > Patescibacteriota > Patescibacteriia > JACQRZ01 > JACQRZ01 > JBBTRP01. The sequence goes on along the minus strand of JBBTRP010000020.1, from coordinate 4,938 downwards.
CAAGGCTTCTTGGGTGTATCTAACCTCGCTTGGCAAGGACTTTGCATCCATACATCGGGAGCTCCTCAAGCAGATGAAGCATAACGGGTGGCGCCTTGCGTTCAATCCCGGCGATCAGCAGCTTCGTGCCGGGGTAAAGGTTCTTGCGCCGATCTTGCGCGCGTGCACACTCCTGATCCTAAACAAAGAAGAGGCGGACCTTCTCCTGGAGAAGTCGTGCAAGTCGAGTATGAAGGAGGCACTGGAAGGATTGCGCCGCTTGGGTCCGGAAATAGTCGTGATCACGGATGGCCCCGAGGGAGCGTATGGGTTCGACGGGCATACCTATTTGTTCAGTAAACCTCTCCCTGCGCACGTTGTTGAGCGGACCGGGGCGGGGGACAGTTTTTCAACGGGACTTCTCTCAGCATTCGCGAGTGGGAAGAAGCTTCGGGAGGCGCTTCTGTGGGGGGCCGCAAATGCCGCGTCTGTCATTGAGTATATCGGTCCACAGCAAGGACTCCTGACCCGGCCTAAACTGCTCAAGCGCATCAAGAGCGCGGAAAAATCGATCAAGCAATTGTAGCTATGGATGTCCTCGTGACTCACCCATTGCCGTTTGCAGAGTCTCTTCTCAAAAGGGCGGGTTTGAACATTAAAACTCAGCGACAGAAACAACCGCTTACGAAACAGCAGCTTCTCAAGCAGGTACGAGGAGTTCGCGCCCTGCTCCCGCTTCTGTTTGATCGTATTGACTCCTCAGTCATGGACGCGGCGGGTGCGAATCTCAAAATCATCGCAAACTTTGCCGTCGGATATGACAATGTCGATCTTCACGAGGCGAAGAATCGGGGAATCATCGTGACCAACACTCCCTGCCAAGAGGTAAGCGATGCGGTTGCCCAGCACACGGTCGCGTTGATGCTCGGTCTCTTACGAAGGATCGTGGAGGCGGACAGCTTTATGCGGTCCGGAAAGTTCAAAGGTTGGAATCCGGATCTTTTGATCGGGGCGCACCCGTCGGGCAAGACGCTTGGACTGGTTGGGCTTGGACGGATTGGCAAGCGCGTTGCACAGTACGCCGCACAGAGTTTTGGAATGCCGGTTTTGTACCATGACGTCATTAGAGACAAAGAGTTTGAAAAGAAATATCGAGCTGTGTATGCGCCGCTTGAAAAAGTTTTGCAAAAGTCGGATATCATCAGTCTTCATGTGCCGCTTCTGCCGTCGACCCGACATCTCATCTCCGCAAAAACTCTTCGGTTTATGAAAAAAGATGCACTCCTGATTAATACGGCGCGCGGAGGGGTCGTTGATCAGTTTGCAGTGGTGTCGGCGCTTCAAAAAAAGAAGTTGGGAGGTTTTGCGTTGGACGTCTATGAATGTGAACCGGCCGTGATGTGCGCGGCATCGGATACGAAAGCATTGTGTGCTCTCCCAAACGTGATCATGACTCCGCACATCGCCTCGGCAACGGTTCAAGCGAGAAACGCGATGATGCGTGTAGCAGCCGAAAATATTATTGCCGTGCTTTCGGGAAAGAAGGCGGTAACCCCCGTGAAATAGAGATGCCTCGGGCACTGTGGCAGCCGAGGCATATTAACTGGAGTTGGGCAGGGCGTTCGCGCTCAGGTAGCGCGTATTGTGCGTGATACGCAGCGGCCCCGTGCCGTTGATCGCGATTGCGGTCGGACTTTCAACGGGCCGCGTTTCCTGGAGAATCCGTTTGAGTACCTCGCTCTCGATTTTGAGCGAGTGCAGCGTGTTGACGAGATCCATGCGATCACGCACGCTCAGGTGCCGCGCGATCTTTCGCATACTCGCGTGGGGCAGATCGGTCTGCGGGCGCGTGACGAGCTCGAGGCACACCCGAAGGGCGCGCAGTTCGATGGGTCGCATCTTCCCTCTGGCTTGGGCCAGCGCGGGGATGAGCCGCTCAATCACCTTCCGCGCGCGGTAGAAGTCTGCCGGCGTATGGATCCGCGACGATCCGCCTTCGAAGAAGAAGCGCGTCTTGTCGCGCTCTTTCCAGTGGAGCCTCAAACCATAGCCTTCGACCTTCCACTCATCGCCTCCCTTCCTTCCGACGAAGGAAGTAACGGCGACTTGCTCATTCTTGATCGTCACGGTGACCGTAACGCCCTCATGAACAACTTTTGGGATCACCGTCGTCCTCCTTTGTGCTCCCTGAAGTGCTATCCTGTAAAAGAATAGGTCAACTCTAGCAAGTATGACAAAAAAATCAAGCCCATTCCGTTCAATTTTCGCCTGTCAGGCGCCCTCTTGACAAAAACACGAAAAAGTGGTAGACTTGCTTCTACGAGGCTTGACTTCTGATTTTCTTTTTAAATAAAGGGAAAATGACCCTCGCAGCTAGAGATCTGCAGACACGACAAGCATGGGGATGTGCTGCGTCGGTAGTCCGGCTTAGCTGGCTCGAACGGCATCAGTTAACGATGCGATTCAGCTCAGCTGGACTATCCGATCATCACATTTTCTTGTCTGCAGATTGTTAGTTGATATGCTTAGCCCTCCATTACGGAGGGCTAAGTTTTTTTATTCGGCGGAATTTTCCGTTGACGTCGCGCTTGAGTCACTTGTGTGTTCAGCCGGGAGCGACTCGGTGCTGGTTGTTGCTGATGGTGGGGGATCCGGTTTTTTCCCAACCAGGCACACGGCAGGCCACACTACATAGTGGCTTTTATAGGTATCGGTCTTTTTCTCACCGGTCTGGTATATCACTCGTCTCTCAAAAACCGCGTCGGCGCCATCATGTGCGCGCTCGGTGCATTTCTTCTCACCCGGCTTGAGGTCATCGGTCTCAATGATTTTTGTCTCCGTCGCTTTTTTGATATTGAATACCGTCGGCGCGTCCACCTCGACAATGCGTCCGTCTTTTGTTCCCCAGAGAGTGACTCGCGCTTTCGTGCCTTTGACCGATGCCTGAATCAGAATCGGACCGGCCGTGTCGTTTGTAAACGTGAAGTCGGGGGCGGGATCGTAAATGGTCGCATCAAATCCGACTGGAGGCTCGTAGTACGAGACGCGGTAGGAGTGGTTACGCCGTCCGGTCACCGGGAGACCTGCGTAGGCAACGGCGCGAAAGAGCGTTGTTGATACTTGGCAGAGACCCCCGCCATACTCGGGCGTTGTCTTGGATCCCTTGATGACCAGTTCCGGCAAAAAACCTCCCTCCTTGTCGATCGGCTTGAGAAGAGAGAGTAGGGAAAACTCTGCTCCTTGAGGAATGACGACCCCGTTAATCTTTGACAACCCAACGGCGATGTTTTTTCTTCGATTCGGGGGACTGCCGCGAAAGTCAGTTTCCCCTTTTGCAACAACCTCCTTAATGAAAATATCGGATGGGACATCTGACGGCATGATTGGCGACTCAGTGATAGGAAGCGTTACTGACGAGTGAGCCGCAGCTCCTTCAAGCGCGTCGACGATCAGGGATAGTGACTGGTCGATATCCAACTCCTGCCCCGAAACCGGCTCCTGGAATGCGGCGATTTTGCCGTCCCTGATTTCGTAGCGCGGAATTTCTGACTTTACAAATATTTTTGGGGCGACAATCGTTTCAAGATACTCGCGAAGAGCTGCACGGTCGATGGCGAGGGTTAAATCGCCGGACTCGCCCTTGTCCGCGCGGACCCATGCGATTCGCTCAGACGGCGTGAGGTCGGTTTTCACGTCTCCCGCAATGAGAACAAGCGTTGAGGTTCCCACCATCTGGGTGACGCGGCCGATGGAGTTGGTAAGTTCTTCGGTCGTGAGGCGGGGTTGCGTCGGTATAGCGGAAAGTGTCACGACCGGGACTTGTAACTCACGTATCTGGGACTCCAAATCCGCGACTGCGGCCGGAGTATCAAGAGTCGCGCCGGGAGTCGGAGCATCAACGCCGATTACTCCGTCTGCACCCATGGTAAATTGCGGTTCGCGAACGCGCTGATTGAGAGAGGGAAATTCTTTTTGTGCAGCCGCGGTCAGTGATTCGGGAGAGATGATTGTTGTTGCTGCGAGGTGGGTTTTTTGAATCAACCCTCGGATGCGCATCGGGTAGTCGCTCAATGGATTCCCGGTGTGGCCGATCGCATAGGCCGTATCAATGGTTTTGTCGATATCGATTTTTGCAACACCCGTGAGTTGCTCGGGACTCACGTCCGGACTCATTGGCACCGAACGAGCGGTAATTTTTTTTGTCTGACCTTGGTAGGTGAGCACGATGCCGTCACGATCCAGAGTCGCATGATAGGCCTCCAGCAGCGCGCGCACGGCATCTTTTCGGTTGTTTCCGATATCAACTGATCCAAGCATGACGCCCGGGGCAATTCGGTCGTCATAATAGGCGTCGACTGCAAACACCAGGTTCGTCGCACCGATCAAAAAAATAACCGTGGTCGCTGCCCCGATTATCATGTGTTTGCGAGATGATGTTTTGGACACTATTTTGGTCATGGTTCGGGCGCGTCGAGGTTGATGCGAAGAGAGGGGCTCTCGTCAATGATTCTGGGAAGTTCGATGGTTACCACCCCATTTTTGAAGTAGGCGCGGATGAGTTCGGGGTCGATGGGGACGGGGATCACGATCGAGCGGGAAAACGTTCCCCAGTAGCACTCGCGGTGGTAGTAACGATCATCATGAATCTCTTCGTGTTCGTTGCGCAATCCGCGGATCGTGAGGAGGTCGTTGTACATGGAGATCTCAAGGTCATCCGGGTTCACGCCCGCGACGAAGGAGCGAACGACTACAGCGTCAGGTCGCTCGTACATGTCAATGAGAAGCTGTCCCTCTTCAAGGAGTCCCCAGTGCTCCTGCTGGGCGGGCGCTTTTTCTTCTTCTTGGGCTTTTGTTTTGAACCACTGCGTGACTATTTGCATGGGGCAGTGAAGATAATAATTGACTTTCTCAGTATAGATCAGCTGAGTTCATTTGCCAACGCCGCATCCAGTTGTGCGG
>JBBTRP010000019.1:19526-31467 GCA_038065125.1 Patescibacteria group bacterium | reverse complement strand
GTTTTATCGGCAAGATCGCCATGAAGGATTTTTTAAAGCCTCAACTTACTTCGCGGGCGGGACAGCTTCTCACCAGCGACGGAACGGTTGTGGGAACCCATGAGGGCGCGCAGTACTATACGGTCGGACAGCGTCACGGCATCGGATACGGCGGCGGAGATGCCCCCTACTACGTCACAGGGAAAGATATAAAAAAGAATATCGTTACGGTCGCCAAGGGACGCGACAACCCAGAACTGTTCAGAGAAGGGTTGGTGTGCTCACACATACACTGGATCAGCGGCACTGCTCCAAAACTTCCGTTCTCCTGCAGGGCGCGAATCCGCTACCGCCAGCCGCTTCAAAGATGCAGGGTAAAGGGTAGGGGTAAGAAGTTGGGGGTTCTGTTCGACTCTTCGCAGAGGGCTGTCACCCCCGGTCAGTCGATCGTTTTTTATAAAGGCCTCGTTGTCTTGGGTGGCGGGATCATTGAATAAAACGGAGAGTGGTGTAGTGTATTCTCTATGACTTCAGCAGAAATCCGAACAGCATTTCTTCAGTTTTTTAAAGAGCGCGGTCACGCGGTTGTGCCCTCGTCTTCACTGATTCCCGATGATCCATCCGTCCTGCTCACGACCGCCGGTATGCAGCAGTTCAAGAAGTATTACACCGGTGAGGCGGATCCCGTGCGCGATTTCGGGTCAAAAAACACCGTGTCCGCGCAAAAGAGTTTCCGCACCTCCGACATCGACGAGGTGGGAGATGAGTCGCACCTCACGTTTTTTGAAATGCTGGGAAATTTCTCCTTCGGCGGATATCAGAAAAAAGAGTCCATCGCGTTTGCGCATGAGTTCATCACGAAGGTGATGGGCCTGCCGATCTCCTACGTCTCGATCTTTGAAGGCTCGCCGACCGTACCCAAAGACGACGAGTCCCGCTCCATCTGGCAGTCATTGGGAGTGACAGACATCCGTGAGCAGGGGATGGACGACGTCTTCTGGGGACCGACCGGCACCTCGGGCCCGTGCGGACCTACCACGGAAATCTACTGCCGTAATACGCGCGGGCAAGACATCGAAGTGTGGAATATCGTATTCAATCAGTTCCTGTGCACCGGATCCCGCGAGGAGCTCCTTGCCGGACGCGCGGAATTACGGCCGCTCCAGATTTTCGGCATCGACACCGGGATGGGTCTTGAGCGCTTGGTCATGATCTCCCAGAACGTTCCGACTATTTTTGAAACAGATCTTTTTGCGCCGATCGGCGAACTACTCCCCCCAGACCTTGAAACGCGGACCAAGCGAATTATCCTCGACCATCTGCGCGGAATTGCATTTCTCCTCTCGGACGGCGTACGCCCCTCAAACAAAGAGCGCGGATATGTACTCAGACGCCTTATGCGCCGGGTAAGTGTCCATGAGCATCTCGTTGGCGAGGGCGGCATTCAAAGCGAACAGATACTCTCGCGATTCGCTGCCGATTACCGCGCGTTTTACCCTGAACTGAATGAGGGAGTCGTGTCCGAACAGTGGAAGGCGGAAACACAGAAGTTTGGTAAGACTCTTAAGAACGGCATGCGGGAACTTAACAAACTCGCGAATATTGCCAGTCGCGAGGCGTTCACTCTGTACGAGAGTTACGGCCTGCCGTATGAGATCATCAAGGAGGTAGGGGGTTCTCGCGCAGAGTCCCTGACGCGCGAACAGTTCGATGAAGAGTTCCGCAAACACCAGGAGATCTCCCGCGCGGGCCTCGAGAAAAAATTCGGCGGCCATGGACTTCTACTCGATACCGGTGAGTTGAAGGCAAGGGACGAGGCGGAACTTGCGATCGTGACGCGACTGCACACGGCAACACACCTTTTGCAGCAGGCGCTACGTTCGGTCCTGGGAGACGGCGTCAGTCAGAGGGGGTCGGATATCACCACCGAGCGGACGCGGTTTGATTTTTCTTTTGATCGCAAGGTGACCCCCCAAGAAATTGCCGAAGTTCAAGCTCTGGTAAACAAGGTCATCGGTGAGGATCTTCCCGTGAACAAAATAAGTCTGGGGATCGACGAGGCAAAAAAAACCGGCGCACTGTATTTCTTTAAAGAAAAGTATCCCGAATCAGTGAACGTCTACTTCGTGGGACAAACCCTTGAGAGTGCGTTTTCAAAGGAGTTTTGCGGCGGGCCACACGTCACTCATACCGGCGAGATCGGGGGGATCGTCATTACAAAGGAAGAAGCGTGTAGTGCGGGGGTGAGGCGCATCCGCGCGTCATTGAGGTAGAGTTGGCAGTGCCCTTGCAGAGATTTCAAAAAAGGTGTATACTGTATTCAGAAGTGGTTTTAACTCAAAATCACGGTTTTCCTTGTATACCATTGCAAAAAATACGACTGGTGGTATACTCCCAATCACTCATGACATGAATCCCTGGTGCTGCACGGGGGATATCTTTTTTTAGTCTCTTATGGCCCATGAATCCAATCCCGGAAAAGACTTCATCGAGGTCGACGGGGTTGTAGAAGAACTCTTACCCGCGGCATCGTTTCGCATCAAGCTGGATGCCGGCCATGAGATCCTTGGCCACCTCTCGGGCAAGATGCGTATCAACAGAATCCGGTTGCTGCCGGGTGACCGAGTGAAACTGGAAATGACGCCGTACGATCTGACAAAAGGAAGAGTCGTTTTTAGATATTAGGAAGCTACCCGAAATGAAAGTCCAAGCGTCCGTAAAAAAAATTTGTCAGAAATGCACCACCGTTCGCCGCAAGAAGAGGGTTGTGGTGCTCTGCTCGAATCCAAAACATAAACAACGACAAGGCTGAATACAGCCCTCAGCTATCAGCTAATAGCCTTCAGTTTGATCTTAAGAGGCTAAAAGCTAAAAGCTAAAAGCTCATTATGGCATTGAGAATCGCGGGAGTCCTTCTCCCACAAAATAAGAAAATAGAATACGCATTACCGATTATCTTTGGTGTTGGTCTCGCACTGTCCAGAAAGATTTTGGAGAAATCCGGCGTCGACAAAGAGAAACGTACCAAAGACTTGACGGAGAGCGAGGGGAACAAAATCCGCGAGATGGTTGAAAAGACCTTTCGTGTAGAGGGTGATCTTCGTCGGGAGATTATGGGAAATATAAAGCATCTCAAGGAGCTCGGCACCTATCGCGGTAGCCGGCATATCAAGGGGCTCCCGTCTCGAGGTCAGCGCACCAAGACTAACTCCCGCACCCGCCGCGGCAATGTGCGCCGAACCATGATGTCCGGAAAGCGAGCTCTCACCAAGACGTAATTTACTCTATGGCAGACCAGAAACCATCCACGACAACGCAAGCGTCGAAAACGACAACCGCAAGCCGAGGAAAACGAAAAAAAACTTTTAAGAACGTCTCCGTCGGCGCCGTTCATATTAAGGCGACTTACAACAATACGCTCATCACCTTTACCGACGTGAGTGGTAACGTGCTCGCGTGGTCAACGGCAGGCGTTGCGGGATTCAAAGGACCCAAAAAGTCGACCCCGTATGCGGCATCCGTCATCGTGAAGGACGCGGCAGACAAGGTAAAAGCCTATGGCCTCACCGACATTTCCGTATTTGTTCGCGGCGTTGGGTCGGGTCGGGAGGGCGCGCTGCGTGCGCTTAATACCATGGGGTTTAATGTGTTGAGTATTAAGGACGTCACGCCGATCCCGCATAACGGATGTCGGCCGAAAAAGGTGCGAAGAGTGTAGTATGAAATCTCAAATCTCAAATCTCAAATTACAAATAAATTCTAATACTCAAAAAATCAATCACCGAAACGGATTGATACTTGGTGTTTGGAGTTTGGAATTTTAACGTCTATGGCAAAAGAACTTGATAAATGCAGATTGTGCCGCCGCGCGGGAGTGAAGCTCTACCTCAAGGGCGAGCGATGTTTTACTCCCAAGTGCGCAATTGTGAAGCGCAATTATCCACCGGGTGCACAGGGCACCAAGAAGGGATTTCGGCAACGCCTCACTCCTTACGGAGTGCAGTTGAGAGAGAAGCAAAAGGCCCGCTTCTATTATGGAATTTCCGAGAGTCAGTTTCGGAACTACTTCGAGAAGGCCTCCTCAAAAACCGGGAATACTTCTGAACTTTTTTTGACGCTCCTGGAACAGCGACTGGACAGCATCGTGTATCGGCTCGGACTCGCTTGGTCCAGAAAAGACGCACGGCAACTTGTTGGTCATGGGTTAATCCTGGTGAACGGAAAAAAAGTTACCATCCCGTCATACCAAGTGCGTGTTGGCGACGTCATTTCGGTCAAGCCTTCAGCCGCTGCCAACAAGCATTTCTCTGAGATCCTTCCCAACCTTGAAAAGCACACACCACCCGAGTGGCTCACCACAGAGAAGAGCGACGGAAATGTACAGGGTAAGGTAGTGAGCGTTCCCTCAAAGCCCGGGGACCTGAGTGCGATTTTTGACATGAAACCTATTATTGAGTTTTATTCACGCCAATAATTGTATGGACACAATCTCTCTTCCGACAAAAATCGAGACGAGTCAGGGCACAAAGCCGAATGAGTCGCTCGTTACGATCGAGCCGCTGTACCCCGGGTACGGACACACGATCGGCGTTGCGCTTCGTCGCGTACTGCTCTCTTCCCTGGAAGGCGGAGCGGCAGTTGCCGTGAAGATTAAGGGCGTTGGACATGAATTTTCCAACCTTCCCTACGTCAAAGAAGACGTGGTAGACATTATCCTCAATCTGAAGCGCCTGCGGTTTCGCGTGTTTAGCCAAGAGACCGTGAAGCTCGTGCTCAAAGTTCGAGGAGAAAAAGTTGTCACGGGCGCAGATGTCGAAGGGACCACGGAGGCCGAGATTGCAAGTCCCAACGCGGTGATTTGCACTCTCACGAACAAGAATGCGCAGCTGGAAATGGAAATTTTCGTGAAGAAAGGTAAGGGATATCTCCCCACTGAGGCGCGAGAGAAGGAAAAACTGGAAATCGGAACTATCGCGCTCGATGCCCTTTTTACCCCGATCCGGACGGTCGGACTGAGTGTTGAAGATGTCCGCGTCGGCCAGATGACAAATTACAACAAGGTCATCATGAACATCGAGACCGACGGAAGTATCTCAGCGGAAGACGCACTCAAAAACGCGTGCTCGATTCTTGTGGAGCAGTTTGGGGCCGTCGGCACACTGGTTGCGGCACGCTCCGGAGCGACAGATGAGTCGTCTAGCGAGGAGACGTTTGACGAATCATCAGAGGAAATTTCCCCGGGCGAGGAGGAAGCCCTTTCAGAGGAAGAGAGCGGAGACGATAATTCCGATGGAGAAAAGAAGGAGCCAAAAAAACGCGGACGGCCTAAAAAGAATAGTTAGTCCGCAAACTAAAGCCAATTAACATGCGCCACCGAAAGAAAAAAGTTACTCTTGATCGAAAGGCGGGACCGCGAAACGCGCTTCTCAAAAATCTTGCTGCGCAAGTAATTTTATATGAAAAAGTTTCGACCACCGTCGGCAAGGCAAAGGCCATACGGCCAATTGTCGAGCGGTTGATTACCAAAGGCAAAGAACCGACATTAGCGCATCGGCGCGCACTTCTAGCGGTATTGCCCACCCAAAACGCGGTAAACAAGCTTCTTGAGGACATTGGCCCACGATACAAAGAGCGCCCGGGAGGCTACACCCGAATTGTGAAGCTTGGTCTTCGGAAAGGGGATGGCGCCGCGATTGCACGCATTGAACTTGTATAAGAATATGAGTGTCTCACCGAAAAAAAAAGCAACTCCACTCATCCGAAAAACGCATACGATCGACGCGTCCGGTCAGGCGGTTGGACGACTGGCGACTCGTATCGCAACGCTTCTGCGCGGAAAACACAAACCGACCTATCAACCCCATCTTGATGAAGGTGATCGTGTCGAAGTTACGAATGCGGCCGGACTTAAATTGACCGGCGCAAAACTTCGTCAAAAGAAGTATCACTCATACTCCGGATATCCGGGAGGACTGAAGACAAAAAAAGCATCCGACATCATGAAGAAAAATCCTGGCGAGATTTTGACGAGAGCGGTTACTCAAATGCTTCCACCGACCCGGCTGCGAACCGGGATGATGAAGCGACTTCATATTAAATAATCAACGCCTCCAGTTGTTAGCTAAGGGCACCCCTATGTCTGAAGAGAAGAAAGAAAAAACTCGACCAGTCGCCGCAAAGCCACGGACGGTAAAACGAAAATCGGATTCGCCAGAGCTCTCTGAGTCCGAGACGCATCCGAGCGTTGAGTCGGGCACCGTGACCGCGATTGGCCGCAGAAAATCGGCGATCGCCCGGGTACGCCTCACACAAGGATCTTCCGGCGCCATTTTCGTGAATGGCAAGGAGTATAAAATATACTTTCCGATCGCACTCCTTCAAAAAGATATCGAACGGCCGCTCCTCGCCGCGAATGTACTTGGATCTATCCAGGTGACTGCAAAGGTGACAGGTGGGGGTTTTCGCGGACAGGCAGAAGCCTTGCGTTTGGGAATTGCCCGCGGGCTACTTGCGATTGATCCGAGTATCAAGAAAACGCTTCGCGCACAGGGACTGGTGACGCGCGACTCTCGCGTCAAGGAGCGGAAAAAACCGGGACTCAAGCGCGCGCGGCGCGCACCCCAATTCAGCAAGCGGTAATAGTCAAGATTATAAGAACGTACCGAAGCCTTATACGAAAAACCGTATAAGGCTTTATGCGAACTTCATCCATGAACATCCAAGATCTTTTTCTTAAAGACTATCCGTCATTCGACGGGGTTTTCGATTGCATTCCCGATGCTTCCCGAAATGATCGGGTGAAGAGTGTGGAAATGGAAACATATTCTCACCGTGCTCACGATTTTTGCGAAGAGGAAATTCATCAGATTTCATCGCAGGAGTCCCGGTCACTCGATCCGCTGCGCAGCATTCCCAAACCCGCAGTGCTTCTCGAACTTGGGTGCGGTAATGCGCGATTCGGGTCGCAGCTTCGTCGGGAGGGATACACCGTCATCGAATCCGATATTGCACTCGGCACGGTCAAAAAGGTCCGAGAGAGCGCGGATGCCGCGCACCGTGACCAGGGATTATATGCGGCGATTGATGCTGAAGAGTTGCCGTTTCGCGATCAAACACTAGATGCAATTTTTGTAGTTGCGACGTTTCATCATCTTCCGAATCCCGGTCGTGCGCTTGCCGAGATGGCTCGGGCACTCAAACCCGGAGGTAGAATCGCACTTCTGCGCGAGCCCGCGTCCTGGCAGTACCGGGTTTTTGGAAAAGCGTATGAGATCATCCGCGAAAAATTGCGCGCACGGAATCATAACCCCTTCTCACATGCTGACGACGAGACGCTTGGATTCTCCCCGCAGAGCATCCGGGAACTTCTCTCTCCGTATTTTTCAGACATCACGCTCGTCCCGGTGCAGTATAGCGAGAAGTGCTATCTGAATGCGCTCGCGCTCGCCTCAAAATTTTTTCGGAAAAAATTCTCGCCTCATCCGTTGATTTCCCGCCCACTTCAAGCGCTTGATGCGATTTTTTCCAGAACACCACTCATCAAACAATTCCCCTGGGATTGGGACATCCACGCAAAAAAATGATCTCGGTTGTCATTAATATTCTCAACGAGGCAGAGGCGATTGGTAGAGCCCTCAAAAGCATTTTTGATCAGCGGTCCTGCGATATTGAGGTGATCGTGGTTGATGACGGGTCAACGGATAATCTCGATGGGGCGCTGAAAGCCTGGCGTGACAGAATCACGCTGATCAGATTCGATCAGAACAAGGGACGGCAGGTCGCGCGTAATGCCGGCATTGCCGCGGCGCGGGGGCAGTACCTCTTTGTGTGTGACGCGGATATTGTTCTGGAGAGCGATTGTTTTAAAAAAATGTTAGCGGCCCTCGCAGAACGCCCGGAATGTTCGTACGCGTATTCCGGATATCGGTTCGGATCGAAGGTGTATACCAGCTTTCCTTTTGACCAGAAAACGTTGCGCAACGCAAACTACATCAATACCGCATCACTCGTAAAGCGCAGTGATCACCCGGGTTTTGACGAGTCCATCGAGAAATTTCAGGATTGGGATGTCTGGCTCACAATGCTTGAGAATGGGTACATCGGCGCGTATATTCCAGAGATACTTTTTTCTTTTCGTTCCCCCACACGAGCGGGTGCCTTGAGCGCACCGTATCCGCTGTGGATGTATCGGATTCCCTGGTGCCTCTTTGGTATTCGGATTCAAAAGATTGATGACTATCATCGCTGGAGAAAGATCATACAAACGAAGCATGGCATTGTTGCAGAGAAGCGGCGAGAGAGATAAGCTTTCAAGGTATGATCGCGATTCAAAGCATTGCGCGAAACGCTAGTTACGCGCTTGTCTCAACAGTGATTCAAAAAGCTCTTACGCTTTTTTATTTTATCCTTGTCGCTCGGACGTACGGACCGGCAGAACAGGGGCTGTATAGCGCGGCGCTTGCGTACACGACACTGTTTGGGGTGCTGATCGATCTGGGACTCTCGTCCGCGCTTGTTCGGGAGACGGCGCGAAACCCGGACGGCGCACAGAGGTTTTTGAGCGCTATGTTGGTTGTGCGACTTGTTCTTTCCGTGGTCGTGTATGCGCTCATGATCGCGGTGGCGCACGGAATCGGATACTCATCCGATTTGGTCACACTCTTGTATGTCGCCGGCGTCATCGCGTGTATCGACGTGGTTGCAACCTCATGCTGGGGGATCATGCGCGGTTTTCAGAACCTGCTCTATGAGTCCATCGGCGGCGTCCTCGGGATCGGAGCCATGATTTTTTTCGGCGGGGGCGCGATGCTTTTGGGAATGCCGGTATTCGCACTCGTGTGGGCGGTACTTGCTGGCAGCGTCGCCAACCTTATTTTTGTGCTCGCTCTCCTAGTCAGAAAAGCGCGCCTTAAGCTAATCCTTCGCATCTCGTGGCCCGCGCTCAAGGAACTGTCTCTTCTCGCGGCTCCCTTTGCCGCCGCCGCACTTTTTTCTCGGATCACGACATTTGGCGATATGGCGCTTCTTCCCAAGCTCGGAGGAGAGGTGCATGCGGGGTATTACTCTGCCGCAAATAAATTGATCCTCGCGCTCAACATGATTCCCGCGGCGGTCTCGTCAGGCCTATTTCCCGCATTAAGCTCCTCATTTGCACGTGGAGAAGATAATCTTGGTCGGCGGTACTGCCGTGCGCATTTTTATCTTCTGTTGATTTCGCTTCCGATGGCCGCCGGTATCGCGCTCCTTTCGTCGCCTCTGATCTTCTTTTTTTATGGCTTAAACTATGCACCGACATCAGCAGCACTTCAAATTCTTGCCCCGGCGCTTTTGTTTGGATTTCTCATGTTTCCCGTTGGTGCGCTTCTTGCCGCAACAAACCGCCAGTATATCAATACGATCATTTTCGGCATTGCAGCGCTTTTCAATATCGTCATAAACATCATTCTTATTCCCCGATTTTTTTCCTCCGGAGCGGCGCTTGCGTCGGTGACGAGCAACGGGATCATTTTTTTCCTCAGCTTTTTTATGACACGCGAGACGTGGCTGCCGCAGGTAAAATTCATGATATTCTCTCTCGCAAAAATCTTGGGGGCAACCGCTGTCATGGCGGGAGTTCTCCTGGTTGTTCGCGAGCAGGTTCACGTTTTGTGGGCGATTCTCTGCGGTATCGGAGCGTACGGAATGAGCGTGTGCGTATTTCGTATTATTCCTGACGAGGACTGGAAAAAATTTACGGTTTCTTTTAAACGATCTTAAGTATGCGGCGGACACTGCTGGTGACCATGGATTTTTACCCCGCTGTCGGTGGCGTCTCCAACTACTGGCTCGCGCTTTCCGAGCGTATTGATCCGAGCAGATGGGTGGTGCTCGCGCCACCCCTGCAGAAGAGTGTGAGCGAACACAAGTCTTCCATTCGTATTATCCGTAGACGATTTTTTTCTTCCCTCCTGTTTCCGCGATGGCTTCCGTTAGTGTTCTCGCTTTTTTCAGTTGTAAGGAAAGAGCGTATTGAGCTGATCATCGTTGGTCAGACGCTTCCCGTTGGTACAGCCGTGCGCATCGTGTCGCTTCTTACGAGTATTCCATATATCGTCTCAACACACGGGATGGACATAACGCTATCCCTTTCGCATCCACGAAAAAAATTACTCAGCAGCTGGATTCTCTCAGGCGCCGAAAAAGTGATTACGATCAGCGCCTACACCGCGCGCGTGTTGGGACGGTACGGAATTTCCGGCAAGAAGATTTGTTTTGTCCAGCCCTGTCCGCGCATTACTCCAGCATCCCTCGCGCCGACCAGCGCTCACGCCGCGCCAACACGATCACCTATCATTCTCACGGTCGCGCGACTCGTGCGCCGTAAAGGACACGACACGGTCATCAGTGCATTGCCGGAGATTATCAAGAAGTTCCCGTCGTGCCTCTACGCGATTATTGGCGAAGGGGGAGAGCGGGGACGTCTGGAGGAGCGTGTGCGAGAATTACGACTCGAAGAGCATGTGCTCTTCTTGGGACTCCTGTCCGATGAACATACGGCGTGGTGGTATCAGCACGCGGGGGTGTTCGTGATGGTTCCGACCGATGAGGGGGGAGATGTCGAGGGGTTCGGGCTCGTCTACCTTGAGGCTGGAAGTTTTGGAAAACCGGTGATTGCAAGCGACACCGGCGGCGTTCCGGATGCCGTCCTTGACGGTGTTACCGGCATTGTCATTCCTCAAGAGAGCCCTGAGCGCTGCGCTCGGGCGCTGAAAAAAATTCTCGCCGACCCCGTTTTGGCGCACCGCATGGGAAGTGCTGCGAGATCGCGCATTGAGCGCGAGTTTTCTTGGGATCTTCAGGCAAAGAAACTTAAACACTGTATCGATGATTGACCCCGGAGATTCAGGGAGTACACTTGGTGATGTGAACTGTACTCTGTCGTTTGTGTCCGTGAAAGGGAGGTAGATAGTTATGAGCCCGAACACTGATTCGTCAGGGTCGGACGACGGCCAGACGACCAATGCGCCACGGACGCGGTATCGGGTGCCCACGGGCGAGTTTCATAATCGCGTTGATGCCATCTTAGATGCGTCGCCGACGATACGGCCGACAGTCAAGATGAGCAGGGCCGAAAGGGAAGGCATTCTCTCGAAAATCGGTACAGCCGTCCGTTCGCTGCTTCCCAGCGGCAACGACGGTTAACGGTTCACCACGGGTTTCCCTTCCAGGAAACCCATCTTCTTTTCTGATAACATGACACAACGATTCGTTATCCGTGTGCATGGGCAAGTGCAGGGGGTCGGTTATCGCTGGTCTGCGCTGACCGCAGCACGGCGGCGTTCTCTCGCTGGTTTTGTAAAAAATGACAGCGATGGCACCGTCCTTATTCACGTCCAAGGGGAGACAGGTAACCTTCAAGCGTTTCTGACCTGGTGCAAGCAAGGGCCGCCGGGCGCATCAGTGTACTCAGTCGAGGTGAATCAAGTCGCCCCGATCGACGAGGTCGGATTTAGGATCTTGTAATTCCTTCGACAGTGATGGAATCTTCAAGACGATAGGGCCCGATCGAAGTCCGTTCGAGCTCTTGAACATATGCTCCGCAACCCAGCAGTGCGCCAAGGTCGCGCGCGAACGCGCGGATATAGGTGCCGGAGGATACGTTTATTCGCACGGTCAGGAGCGGCCACTCATATGACTCGAGATCGATTGAGTGAATCGTAATTCGCTTCGGCGTAAGCTCGACTTTCTCGCCGCGTCGTAGCCGTTTGTACGCCGGCAGGCCGCGGATTTTCTTTGCGGAATACATCGATGGCATCTGATCTTGTTCACCGATAAATGATCTGAGCGATTTTTCAACATCCGTCCGGTCAATATATTGACCAGTCTCGCGGACGGTAACGATGCCAGTTCGGTCGTCTGTGTCACTTGTTCCACTAAGCCTGATGATCGCACGATACGTTTTGTCCATCAGTAAAAACTCGCT
>JBBTRP010000019.1:0-19426 GCA_038065125.1 Patescibacteria group bacterium | reverse complement strand
GACCGAGGGTGCGATCGATACCTTGAGCCGCGGGCTTGATGAGGATCCCTCGACCGGAATCATCGCGCCGATGATTACCAATAGTGACGGATCGATCCAGCGTTCGCTTCGCCGGTTTCCGACCCCCCTGGATCAGTTTGTGCAGCTCTTCAAGATCGATCATCTTTTTCCGAAACTGTCCGCAGTCAGTCGATATTTGGCCGATGATGTTGATTATACGCGCGAGCAGGAAGGATTCCAGCCCATGGGTGCGGCGTTGATGATGCGTGTGGATCTATTTAAAAAACTTGCCGGTTTTGATGAGCGGTTTTTTATCTGGTTTGAGGAGGTGGACTTATGCAAACGAGCGATGGACGCGAGGTACCGTGTCCGGTATACGCCCCATGCAAAAGTCATCCATCGCGGAGGAGAGAGTTTTGGCAAACACCTGCTTGTTCGTAAACAGTTTTGGGTTTTTCGATCGGCATCGCAGTATTTGGAAAAGCATTTCGGCCTTCGAGCGTGGTGGGCGACTATTCCCATGAAACTTGCGTCTGTCGCGCTGGGTTTTTTTGTGAACGAGCAATCGCGACTGTGGGCCGGCGCGTGCATGCTTTCTTCGGTCGCATACCTATTCTCGTACCTCAGTTATTTTTTCCCTGCGCTCTCGCCGGTCGGCTGGATCGTGCTCGTGGGAAGCGTGGCAGTATTTTCTTTTCGACGCCTTGAGATCGGCTTGTGGATGCTCGCTGCTGAGCTGATTCTGGATTCAAAGGGGTATCTCTTTTCACTCGACGTTTTTTCGTTTCCCGTTTCGCTTCGCATGGGTCTTTTCGCGGCGGTGCTTGGTGTGTGGGTAGTCCACTGTATTCGGGATCGGGGAATATGGCGCAATTCATTCAGGACATTACCACTGGTACCCCTCGTCGCGCTTGTTCTGGCGTTTCTTTGGGGGGTCGTATGGGGAGTCGTACAAAACAACGACACCGGAAAACTCTTCCGCGACGCGAATGGGTGGCTGTACTTCCTTCTTCTTCCCGTGTTCATGGCGGTCCTATCCGATCGTAAGACATGGATGAGACTTGCGCTTGTTGCGGGGGGAGCGTTTTTTGCCCAGACGCTCCTCGTGTTAAAAACATTTTATCTTCTCGGACATCAGGGGTTTGGATTCGACCTCTTATACTCCTTCTACCGTTGGATCCGCACGACCGGTATTGGTGAAGTGGTGACCATGGATTTCGGCTTTACGCGCGTTTTTTTCCAAAGCCAAATTTTTACGGGATTTGCCGTCTGTATGGGGTTGGTACTCCTCAGCCGCGTGCGCTCGTTTACACTCATTGCGCGCATGGGATTAGTCTTGGCTCTTTCATCACTGATTGCGAGCCTTTCCCGAAGTTTTTTTATGGCGATTGGCGTTGGGGTTGTTGTTTGGATTGTATTGTCGTTGAGAGATGGGATTCGCGTATCAAGACTCGTCCGATCAGGAGTTTTGTTTCTTGCAAGCGCCGGTGTTGCATTCGCGCTCCTCTTTGTAATTGCGATCGTACCGATCCCATCACCGGAGGCCGGGTTTGGGTGGGACGCGCTTGCCAAAAGATTTCAAAATCTCGATTCAGAAGAGGCTGCTGCCAGTCGGTGGAAGTTGTTGCCCGCGCTTATCGAGACAATTCGGGAGCAGCCAATTCTGGGGCACGGTTTTGGGAAGACGGTGACGTATCTCTCGTCAGATCCTCGCCTAGCCGATCAGGGAACACCCGCGCCATTCACGACATTCACGTTCGAGTGGGGATACCTCGATTTTTTCGTTAAGCTGGGAATTCTGGGCGGCGCGGCGGTCATCATTTTTTTTCTCTGGGTGCTTGTCCGTTTACTCCGCGCGGCAGCACATATGCGCGCCCTTCACGACCCCTGGCACCCCGTGGCGACAAGCCTTGCAGTCGGATATGTCTTTCTATTAACCACTCATTTTTTTACCCCCTATCTCGTACACCCCCTCGGCATCGGAATCGTCCTTTGTCTTATCGCTTTTTCGAATCTGATTGAGAAAGATACCCGTTGATGAACGCGGGAGCACGCATTGGTTTTTTTCCGGCGGGTTGAATGAGGTCAACAATCAAAGAGCCATCAGCGCAGGGAATAACCAGTTCGGAGGCGCGTGCGATCGGTTCTCCAATTTTCGAGAGCGAGGAGTTGCCGATGTGTGCTGTGAGGATTTTTATGCGGAGCCCGCGCCACTCAAACCAGGCGCCGGGCCAGGGAGTGAGCGCGCGAACGCGTCGATCGAGCGATTCGGCGCTTTGGGAAAAATCAAGACGTCCTGAATCTTTAGTCAGTAGTCGTGTGATTGTTGCGAGAGAGTCATTCTGGGGTACTGGCTGCGCAGTACCCGCTTCGAGTTGGTCAATCGCCTTGAGAAGAAGCGGGACCCCGACAGTAGTCGTTTTTGTTTGAAGCGAGGAAAGGGTCTCGTCCGCTGCAAGTGCGACTATCTCCTGGAGCAGTATGGGGCCGTGGTCCATTTTTTCATCCATAAGCATGATCGTCACGCCGGTTTCGGTGTCGCCGTGCAGGATGGCTTCTTGAAGCGGCGCTGCACCGCGGTATTTGGGAAGGAACGACGGATGAACATTGACCGTGCCGAGGCGGGGGATATCCAGAAGTGCCCTCGACAGAATCTGGCCGAAGGCGACCACAACAAAGAGATCGGCATGCAAGCTTTTGAGTTCCTCGATGAATCGGCTATCATTGACATTTTCCGGTTGCGCGGTCGCAAGCCCGAGGTCGAGCACCGCACGTTTGACCGGAGTCAGCTGAATAAGGGCTTTTCGCCCCGCAGGCCTATCTGGCTGCGAAACGACAAGTCCTGGCGCCCTTCCTTCTGTAATTAGCGCCTTCAAAAATGGCACCGAAAATTCCGGCGTTCCAAAAAATATGATATTCATATATGATCACATCGTAATGATTTCCTTTATTTTTCGCAACACGTATGCAATTCATCGAACCGACAAAAGAATTCGAAAATAGTTGGAACGCGGCGATTAAAGAGTTTGAGTTGGAGGGCCGCGATGAGTTTCGGAATTATCCAAACAGGCCGAAGAACCTCGACGAGTATATTCGCATGGTAGCATCTCATGCACTCGGGGAGGATCTGCCCGCCGGTTTCGTCCCCGCAACGACGTATTGGCTTGTCGACGGCACGGAGTTTATCGGCCATGCATACATCCGCCACACACTCAATGAGCATTTACTCAATTTCGGCGGGCACATCGGCTATGCAATCCGGCCGAGCGCGCGCACCAAGGGTTATGGCACAAAAATTCTTGAGCTCGCCCTGCCAAAGGCGAAAGAGCTTGGCATTGATCGCGTGCTTGTTACCTGCGATGAATCCAACATCGGATCCCGAAAGATCATCGAGAAAAATGGTGGGGTGCTTGAGAATAGCATCCCGGGCGAGAACGGCCCGAAGCTGAGATTCTGGATCACGCTATAAAAACGATCTCCGCGTATACGTGACGATCGTCATTTATACGCGGAGATGCTGAGGAGATGCGGTCCCAGCCCAATGGAGTAAAGCTCACTGGGGTTAAAGCTCTGGAACGTGAGTTTTTTCTTCCGCTGACGGGGCGGCAAGTTTGAAAAGTTTTTTTGAGCGTTCTACGAAGAGGATGCCGTCCAGGTGATCGATCTCGTGTTGAAAGACTTTGGCAAGAAGTCCTGATGTACGAAGCGTAGTGGGTGTGCCGGTTCGATCAAGATAGGTAACCGTAACCCACTTCCAGCGCTTCACGAGTCCCATCACGCCGGGAACTGAGAGACAACCCTCCTCCCCGGTTTCCTTGAGGAGTGAGTGCTTGGTGATCACGGGGTTGATCACGACCAACGCCTCGCTCTGCTTCTTTTTGTACGCGTCAAACCGATGGGGGTCCGGGACGATCACGGCGATACGGTGAAGCGCGTTGACCTGATTTGCGGCAAGACCGATGCCATCTTTTTCAAACATGGTGGGAATCATGTCGTCGATAAGTGTCTGAATTTTTGCATCAGAAATAACGGCGACTTCGAAAGCGCGCCTCTTTAATGTCTCATGTCCGATAGTGATGACGGGGAGGATCATACCTCAAGGGTGCGGATTATAGGTGAGAGGGTAGCGGGTAATAGTTTGTAATTTATAGTGAAAGTGGCTCTGCGTCAATCAGGCAGTACGGTGGGAGCGACGCGAGAAGTTCCACTACGTCTTGGGGGAGTACTTTGGAGGGATTAGCCGGATCGCGATCAACTCGGAGCGTTACGCGTATTTCTTTTCCACCATCATCGACGGTACTAGTTTTTATTGGAGGCTCGAGTCGTGCGCAGCGTTCCTTGAGATCAGAAAGAGTTTTTTCAACAACAGAAGCGACGCGCCCCAGCCGCTTAATGCGAATCGTCACGCGACGTGAATACGGAGGAAGTGAAAACTGTTTTCGTTCAGTAAGTTGCGTGCGGGCAAATGTTTCGTAGTCGTTCGTGCGCAGTGTTTGCACAAATAAACTTTCGGGATGAAATGCTTGCAGTATCACGCGCGCATCGCCACGAGTTACGTGCGAGAGGATCCGCGCTGCTTGCTGCCACTGCCGCTCGACCGCGCGGAAGTCATGAGGAAGGATGAGGGGATCGGCTGCCAAAAATGCGATGAGCCTCGCGCGTTCAATGGCCTCGGGCATCTCGTTGGGAACCGCACAGGTGCCGACGATGAGCATTCCTTTTTTTTGCGATCCAGTGTCCGCGGCCGGTGGAGGCGTGCCTTTTGCGTATTCGATAACACGTGCATCCGGAAACAATTCTTTAAGAGTTGCCGCAACTCGCTCAGTTCCAAAACCGCGAAAAACGAAACGTACACTTCTGCACTGCGGACAGGCGCTGGGAAGCTGTGTGTCGTCATGACCGCTCGGGCACCGTAAGAGATTTTCCGTCTTGTGATAGTGAAGCGGCATTAGGCAGTGTTGGCAGGCAAACAAAAATTCGCAGTCTTTGCACACGACAAGCCGCGCCGTCCCGGTTCGGTTGAGAAAAAGAAATGCAGAGTCATTTCGAACACACACACGGGCAAGTTCTTCCTCAAGCTCGTCCGTTATTAGATCAAACCGCCCAGAGCGCCAGGCGGTAGAAAGATCTGCTACGGAAATTGGCACGCGAGTGCGAGGTGCGCCGTGTCTAGGCTCAGTAAAGAGCCCTTCTTGGAGAGCGAGAGAGTCCTGTAGTCGCGGCGCGGTTGAAAAAAACAGACATCGCGCGCCCGCCTTTTTTGCGCGCATGATCGCGAGAGATCGGGCATCATACCGCGGATTGAGATCCGCCTGCTTGTACTCATCCCGCTCTGTATCAAGAAGGATGAGCGTCTCAAGGGAGGGGAGCGGCGCAAAGAGTGAGACCCGTGTTCCGAAAAGAATTTTTGTTTTTCCCGACCAAATCGAGTTAATTGCGGATTGCACTTCCGACGTGCGCGATGCACTCGTGAGAAGTGATGCCGAATGATCCCCAAGTCGCGCGCGTAAGATAGGTAAGAGCCGAACCACATCAGACACCGTTGGAGCAAGAATAAGCGCAAGACCTTTCTTGTGTCTCGATTGAAGAATGTCGACAAGGAGCGTGTTCCGCTCTGCGGTTGTTCCAAACGATACGAGCTCAGGGCTTGGCGAGCGCACATCAGCGGGTGTCTCCGCGAGCGTTTGTGCCGGCATTCCACGTGGAATAAATTGGCGCATCAGGAGGAGTCCATGCCCGCGAGAAATAAAACAGGTATCTCGCAGCCAGTCCAGAAGAGCGAGATCCCCCTCGCTGAAGCAAAACGGCGTCGCGATCCCGGCAATGCTTTTGAGTTTTTCCCGATCGCTGTCATGGAGAGATTCAACCAATCCCATGATGAGGCGCGATCGAAACGGAATACGCACGAGTGTCCCGCGCCTGACGTGGTCCAAAAGCGCGTCGGGAACGGCATAGTCAAAGACGTCGAGGGAGCGGGGGAGTTTTGTCGCAGGAATAACTCGCGCAATCACAGGCAAAATTCCATGACAATGTTGCCGACGCCGAGCGGATGTTCGTAGGAGAGAAAGTTCGGTGTGATGGTCATGTGCTCCAGCGCTCCGTAGAGCATCGCAATCGGCGCGGCGCCGCAGACGCCGTACTCTCGGAGGAGAGCGGAGTCGATTTTTTGCAGCTTCTTGAGTCGTCCCGCCTTGATCATGCTTAGCATCTCTTTTTCAAAGTGAACCGCCGCCGGATTGAGACCCCCCGGCGCATTTTCCGTCAGGCAGTGCGAGAGGTCCCCTGACGCGATCAGCGCAATTCGTTTCGGTGATGCTTGAAGCGCGCGCTGAACCGCCATGCCGATATGACCGCTTTCTTTGAGGGTTTCAGACTCACCCGGATGAAGAACGACAATTTTTGGGAGAGGCGTCAGGCCGAGATGCTGTAGCGGCACACTCGCGCCATACTCAAGCTCCGCATCGCTTTCATAAACGACGGAGATTTTTGCCTCGTTCAAGGTATTCTTGATTGCATCCGCGACCACCGTGTCGGGTTGGTATTCGGCCGTTGTGACAATGTCGCCGAATTCGGAAAAATTCGACCGGTATACTGCCGGCACATGCAGGGTCGGGTTACGCTGTTCATGTGCGCGGGCATGCGGGGCGCAGATGACGATCGTTTCGGGTGCGGCATTCGTAAGACTGATGCGTACTGCGGCGAGCGCGTCGGTCGTCGCTTTTAATTTTTGATAATACTCCCTGCCGATAGTCGGCACGAGCACCGGCGTGTGGGGGACTATGCAGGCGTAGACGATTGACATATGTGTTAAAATTCCAACTTCCAAGCACCAAATACCAACCCGTTTCGATGATTGACTTTTTGAGTATTGGAATTTATTTGTAATTTGAGTTTTGGGATTTGAGATTTCATACTACCGAGTGGCCGCCTGGATGAGTTCAGGCGGGAGTTCGTTGGGAATGGTAGCGCCCAGATCCAGTGATGCGCCCTCTTGATGCAGCGCGAGCGTCGCCCCGTTCGAACTGATGATTTGCGACCAGTTAAACCCGAGCGAGCCAAAAACGTCTGCGGAGCGGAACGGACGTTTTTCTCCGCGAGAAATCATGTACACCGTACCGCTTTCAGGTCCCCTCACCAGCGTTCCGTCCGCAAAGAGAATCGGTTCTCCAGTCGGAAGCGACTCCAGTACTGCCGCTGACATTCGGACAAACGGGCGATGGCGAAAGTTAGCTTTCAGGACCGCTTTTTCCAGGAGGGGGTGCTTGACGCCGCGCTCCACCGCAAAGATGGCGCCGGTTTTTTTGTCTTGCACAAGCTCTGTGACAGGATTATCGCTCGGCGCGGTCAGAAGTCCGGCCGTCGGATAGCTGTCAAGATCGGCCTTTGACGCGCGGATGACCTCCTCGGGGTTAAAGCCGATTTTTTTGAAGATCGCCTTTGAAGGGATGCCGTATTTGAAGTCGTCCACCAGCAAAAAAATGGCGCCTTTCTTTGACTGCAAAAGCGAGTATTGAGGAAACTTGATCGACGGCCCGAGCGGATATTTTTCCAAAGATTCTTTTTCTGTAGCAACCACCTTCGAGAGAGAGTACCGAGAGAGAAAGGCCCCGAGTGTCTCGAATTTGCGCCGCACACCGTCCTGGATCAGCCAGATATCGTTCGATCCTTTGACCTGCGCGACCGTGCCGTCCGGGTAGAAGCGCTCAAAGTAGCGAACCCACAGTTTCCAAAAATTAAAATTGCCGCGGAAATGGGGCGTGTAGTTATAGAGGATAGCGGTTGCCCGGTTTGCGGGAATTACGGTTTTTCCGTCAACGGTTGCGGCCTCTCCAACGCGGAAACGGAACCGAAGCGGCGTGGTGATGTATTCGATTTTTCGCGCGGCGGCTTTATCGACCTGATTCACGAACCCCTTGAATTTTGCAAGCCCGGGGTCTGACACGGAGCACGAGTCGCACACGCCGAATCCGGTTGCCCAATCATAGCTGTACTGACTGGGAGAGGGGTTCTCGATCAGGCTCTGTTCTTTTTGCAGGAGGACCAGTAATACGCGGGGACTGATTCCATGATCGAGCGCCGCGCGATGAATAATCTGGGCTGCCGATTTTTCCGCTCCGTCCACATCGCGCGCGCGATAACTGACCAGTGGAGATGATTTTCGTCGGAGAAACTCCTCAATGTCCGCAATGTTCATATCCGCAACCCGGAAAAAATCCGAATCCGAGATGACCTCGTTCGGATTAAACACAAACGATTGGGCATGCGCATTCCATGGAAATGCCAGAGAGGAGATGAGTAGCACTTGAAGAAAACGATTTTTCATACGCAGAGTAAAGTATATCGCATCCCCTCGAAGAATCAAGCCCAGAAATCACGAAAAACACGGGTAGGGCACCCGTGTTTACGCTTCACGTTTCAAGTTTCAAGTTTCACGACTTGATCGCCACCTGGTCGTTTTTTGCAGCGTCGATCGTGATCGTCTCTCCCTCATGCAAACTTCCGTCAATGAGTTTCATGGAGAGAGGGTTGAGGATAAAGGTTTGGATCGCGCGTTTTAGTGGGCGCGCGCCGTAGAGTGGATCAAACCCTTTCCGCGCAAGCAGTTTGACCAGCTTAGGGGTGAAGGTCACGTTGATGTCTTGTTTGCCAAGGCGTTCTTTGACTTTGGCAAGTTGGATGTCGATGATTGTGGCGATTTCGGACTCGTTGAGCGGATGGAAGACGATAATCTCGGTGATGCGGTTGAGGAATTCCGGCTTGAAGCTTTTCTGTAGGAGTTCCTTGATCCGATCGGCCATCTCGCGCTCGTTGACCATGCGCCGCTCCCGATCGCCATCGGCAAATCCGAGCGATCCTTCTCGAATCAGCTCGCCCCCGAGATTGGAGGTCATAATGATGATCGTATTCTTGAAGTTGACCTTGCGGCCCTTTGAGTCGGTGAGGTGCCCGTCATCCAGAATTTGGAGAAGCGTGTTGAAGATTTCCGGGTGAGCCTTTTCGATCTCATCAAAGAGAATGACGCTGTACGGCCTGCGTCGTACTTTTTCCGTGAGCTGTCCGCCATCCTCATAGCCGACGTAGCCGGGAGGGGAGCCGATGAGGCGCGAGACAGAGTGCTTTTCCCCGTACTCACTCATATCGACTCGGATCAGCGCATTCTCGTCGTTGAACATGAAAGACGTAAGCGCCTTTGCAAGCTCGGTTTTCCCTACGCCCGTGGGGCCGATAAAGATGAACGATCCGATCGGTTGCTGCTCTTCTGAAAGACCCGTGCGCGAGCGGCGCAGCGCATTGGCAATCGATTCGATCGCCTCCCGCTGCCCCACAACGCGGCTTCCCAGGAGTTCCTCGGCATTTTTCAGTTTTTCCGCCTCTTTTTCAAGGATCTTGAGCGCCGGGATTCCGGTCCAACGCGCAACAACCCCTGCAATATCGTCCTCGTTGACTTCTTCTTTGAGGAAGCGATGTTTTTTTTGGACCGTAGCGAGCCGGGCGGATGTCTTCTTGAGTTCTTTTTCCAGCTCTGGAACTTTGCCATAGCGGATCTCGGCGACCTTGGAGAGATCGACACGCCGCTCGGCAATGTCTGCGTCCTGTTTAAGCCGTTCGATTTGTTTGCGGAATTCGCGGATCTGGCCGATGATCTCTTTTTCCGTTTTCCAATCAATCTCAAGCTTACTCGACTCTTCGGAAAACTCAGCAAGCTCTTTTTCGAGCTCCTTCAGCCGGGTTTTCGCGTGTTTGTCATTTTCTTTTTGGAGTGCTTGCTTTTCGATTTCGAGTTTGAGGATGCTTCTCTTCAGGCGGTCGAGTTCGACTGGTTGGCTGTCGATCTGTAAACGGATTGCGGATGTCGCCTCGTCGATGAGGTCGATCGCCTTGTCGGGAAGGAAGCGGTCCGACACATATCGATGCGAGAGGTTTGCCGCCGCCACGATCGCCGCATCAGTAATGCGCACGCCGTGATGGATTTCGTATTTTTCTTTGATTCCCCGCAAAATAGCGATCGTGTCATCCACGGACGGCTCAGACACGAAGATCGGTTGGAATCGGCGCTCAAACGCGGCATCCCGCTCGATGTATTTCTGATATTCTTTGAGCGTGGTTGCGCCGACCGTGCGCAGCTCTCCGCGCGCCAGGGAGGGTTTGAGCATATTGGACGCGTCAATCGCTCCATCCGCGCCTCCTGCGCCGATTACGGTGTGCAATTCGTCTATGAACAAGATCACTTTTCCCGCACTCTGGGAAATTTCTTTTAACACCGCCTTGAGCCGATCTTCGAAATCGCCGCGGAATTTGGTGCCGGCAATCAATGCGCCTAGGTCCAGCGCCAGAATCTCTTTGTCTTTGAGCGACTCGGGAACGTCGCCGGAGACGATGCGCTGCGCTAGTCCCTCAACCACCGCTGTTTTTCCTACGCCCGCCTCTCCGATGAGAACGGGGTTGTTCTTCGTGCGGCGAGAGAGCACCTGAATGACACGGCGAATCTCGTCGTCGCGGCCGATGACCGGATCAAGTTTTTCCTGTCGCGCCTGATCGGTCAGGTTGATCGAGTATTTGTTGAGCGCTTGGTATTTGCTCTCCGGGTCGGGGTCGGTGATCTTGTGCTGTCCGCGGACCTGCGCGAGAATTTTAAGCACGGTGTCGTAGGCGACCCGATGGATTTGCAAGATATTCTGCGCGCTTGAGGGAGTCTGAATCAGAGCGAGCAGGAGATGCTCGGTGCTAATATACTCATCACCGATTTTTTGCGCCTCTTTTTGTGCCTGACTCAACACCTGCGCGACTTCTTTGGAAATGAAAATTTGACCCGTGCCGCTGCCGGCAATGCGGGGGAGGAATTGGAGCTCGTCTTCGAGGTCCTCTTCGATCGCCGGGAGTCCCACCTCCATTTTTTGAAACAGACTGGAAACGATACCCTCGTTTTGGCGGACCAGCGCGAGAAGCAAGTGTACTGCGGTGAGCTCTTGATGATTCCGTTCTGCCGTGAGAAGATGAGCTGTCTGCAGGGCTTCCTGCGCCCGCGTGGTAAAATTGTTTTGAAACATAGGTTTTTGTAAGTTAGCAGTCTCGGGCAGTGAGTGCTAAAATAAGTATAGCGTTCCCTTCCTCCTTGTCAAGATGGACGGGCCACTCCTTATAAGTATGGACACCTCTCGCATCCCCATCCTTTCCATATATATTAACACAGGTACGGAAAATTCGTTTCTGGAACGGTGCCGTGAGTGGCTTACGGTCCGGGACGGTGCTGCGCGCCAGATCGTCACGGTTAATCCGGAGTTTATTATGGAGTCCCGGCGTAATAGGCGATTTGCCGAGGTCCTCAATGGCGCGTCCTTAGCGCTTGCGGACGGATTCGGCATCCTGTGCGCGTCGGTTATCCTCTTTGGCCGCAACCTGTTTACCCGTATTACCGGCGTTCAAGCGACGCTTCTGCTCTGCAAGCTTGCTGAAGCACACGGGAAGTCCGTCTATCTTGTCGGCGCTCGCGAGGGTGTAGCGGCGCGCACGGCAGAAGCGCTCAAAAAGCGCTTTCCATCTCTCATCATTGCGGGAGCCGAGGTCGGTATCCCGCTTTCGGGGACGAGAACCCCAACGGAGTATACCGATGAACTGGTCTCCCGCATTAACGCCGCATCACCCGATATTCTCTTCGTCGCGTTCGGCGCCCCAAAACAAGAGCTTTGGCTTGCCGAGAATCTGCACCGATGCCCCACTATTCGAATCGCGCTCGGGGTTGGCGGGACGTTTGACTATCTCTCCGGTGCGGTCGCCTACGCTCCCGCATGGATTCGCACGGTCGGCCTTGAGTGGTTGTATCGATTAATCCGCGAACCGCGCCGACTCAATCGCATTATTTCGGCAACAGTTCGCTTTCCCTGCGCAATCCTAGGTGATAAAGTGGCATCGGTATGGCGTTCATCCTGATTCACGCAGCAAAACCAGAAGAGTCGCGCGTTCTCCTTGTTGGAGAGTCTTTTGTTACAACGAGACGGGTGCCTTTCAAGAACGGTAAGCGCGGGGATGTGCTCAAAACAATTGATGCACTTCTTGCATCAAAAAAGGTATCGATCAAATCGCTTTCGGGAGTCGTCGTCATATCCGGCCCGGGACATTTTTCCTGTCTTCGAGGAGGCATCTCGATCGCCAACACGCTCGGCTTCGCTCTGGGAATCCCGGTGGTCGGCGTCGAGGCGGTGGAGGTGAGTGATAAGGAGCTGATCGAAAAAAGCGCAGCGCTTTTGAAAAAGAAAAAAAAGTTTACCCCCGTCGTGCCCATGTATGGTAAAGAACCTAATATTACAATCTCCAAATTCCAATCTCCAAATTCCAAATAATATTCAACCTCCAATTTTTAATAATCAAAACGGTTTGAGATTTGGTGCTTAGTATTTGGTGCTTTACCGTATGGATCTCTTCGACGCACAGCTTGCACAGAGTCTGTCGCACAAGCCGCTTGCAGACCGTATGCGACCGGTCAGTATTGATGACATCGTCGGACAGGAACATCTCCTGGGGCCTGGCGCGGTGTTACGTACGCTGATCGAAAAAGACCAGCTTCGCTCTCTTATTTTTTGGGGCCCGCCGGGAACGGGGAAGACGACCATAGCCGCGACTATTGCGTATACAACCGGCGCCGTATTCAAAATGATCAGCGCGGTGAACACCGGCGTGAAAGAGGCGCGCGAGATTATCACATTGGCTCGCGATGAGCTCAAATTCCGCTCCCGTCGGACGATTCTTTTTGTCGACGAAATTCATCGCTTTAACAAATCTCAACAGGACGCGTTTCTGCCGTCTGTCGAAGATGGGACGATTATTCTGATCGGCGCGACAACCGAGAATCCCTCCTTCGAGGTGAACTCCGCGCTGCTGTCCCGCTCGCACGTGTTTGTCCTCAACGGCCACACACGTGAGTCACTCCAGGCAATCGTGGATCGCGCGCTTGCCGATGTCGACCGCGGCTTGGGATCGCAGAACCTCTCGCTCTCGCAACCGGTCCGCGAGCTGCTTATTGAATACGCAAACGGAGATGCGCGGGCACTTCTCAATATTTTTGAACTTGCGAGTTTTCTTGTCAGCGAATCGGGCGAGGTCACCAAAGAGATTCTCGACAAGGCGGTTCTCCATAAGGCGCTGCGCTACGACAAGGGCGGCGAGGAGCACTACAATGTGATTTCGGCGTTTATCAAAAGTATGCGCAACTCAGACGCAAACGCCGCGTTGTACTGGCTCGCTCGCATGATCGAAGCAGGGGAGAGCCCGCTTTTCATAGCGCGGCGGATGGTGGTATTTGCATCCGAGGATGTGGGTCTTGCCGACGCCGCGGCGCTCCCGCTCGCGGTCGCCGTCTTTGCTGCGGTTGACAGTATCGGCATGCCCGAGGGCAGGATTCCGCTCGCCCACGGAGTCGTATACCTCGCACGCGCACCGAAGAACAATACCGCGTATCGCGGTATCGAGGCAGCACTTTCTGACGCAAAGGAGTTCGGCAACCTCCCTGTGCCGCTCCACTTGCGCAACGCAGTCACCAGCCTCATGAAAGAAATCGGCTACGGCACGGGCTACCAGTACGCGCACAATTTTGAAGAAAAGAAAACCGATATGGAGTGTCTGCCGCAGGAACTGAAAGATCGTCGATACCTGGAAAGCTAGACACGAATCAGTTTTTGTGATACAAGGCATTGGTAAGCAAAGCGTGAAAGGAGAGAGTCATGGCCATGGAGCCGCATGAGATCCAGCGGGTTGAGAACGACCTTGGAGCGGAGGCCGATGCCGACAGGGAGCGGCGCTACAACGAGTCGGTCGCAGGCTGGACGGTCGCGATCGCGACGAGCATCTGGGCCGCGTTCCTCCTCTGGGAGGACTTCCGCGAGCACCTCATGCAGGAGGGCATGTGGTGGGTCCCACTTGCCGCCACGCTTGGCATCGTCGTAGCGGCGATGATGGTATCCAAGAAGGGCGTCCCGCCCTCCAGTCGGTAGGTGCGCGCTTCGCACGTCAACATTCACATCCCTTCCACACCCAGGACAGGGATGTTTTCTTTTTAAAGAGATATTTATACACAGCATGGGGTTGAAAGTACCATAAATGTGGTGTATAATAGTAATATCGAGGTGAAAAGTGGGAAAAAGTGGGGATAAGTCGGCACAATCTGTGCATATCCCAAGACCCCTCACCAGAACCTCACTTTTCTAAAGTTAAGATACGATCCCATGCTTGTCGTGTCTCACCTCTTCAGGTTCAAAGACCTGTATCTGTTGTACATCAGAACGGCTCTTAGGCAGACCAACTAGGAGCTCCCCCAACATCGAACAGGCGATGTTGGGGGATTTAGGATCTAAATTCAAATCATGTTCATCGGCGAATACCAACACTCAATCGACACCAAAGGACGCCTGGCCCTGCCAGGTAAGTTTCGCGTTGAGCTGGAAGGCGGGGCGGTGGTTACGCGTGGACTGGACTCGTGCCTCTTCCTCTACACTGCCGATGAGTGGGCGCGCCTTGCGCAAAAGATCAGCCAGATGCCAATCAACCAATCCAATACGCGCGCGTTTTCGCGCCTGATGCTTGCTGGCGCGATGGATGTGTCGCTCGATAAACAGGGTCGTATCATTCTCCCTGACTACCTGCGCCAGTACGCGGGGCTCAAGAAAAAGGTGGTGATTGCTGGCCTCTATAGCCGGCTTGAGCTCTGGGATCAGGCGGTGTGGGAGGAGTATAAGACCAAAACAGAGTGCGAGAGCGGTGAGATTGCTGAAGCGCTGGGAGAATTGGGAGTCTAATGCCCGTTCTCCACAAATCCGTTCTTCCGAGAGAGACGATCGAACTACTGGACGTTCATTCCAATCACGATTACATAGACTGCACGCTCGGCGGCGGGGGACATGCTTCCTCCATGCTGGATCAGAATGCTCCCCGCGGCCGAGTACTTGCGCTGGACCTAGACGAAGAGGCGATCGCTGCCGCCCGGATCAGCTTGGCGGCATACGGCAAACGTGTTGAGTTCGCTCGAGGGAATTTTCGAGATCTTGCGACGATCGCGGCAGAACGTGGATTCACCGGTGTCGATGGCATCCTCTATGACCTGGGCTTCTCGACCGATCTGTTGCGCATCCGCGGACGGGGCCTGAGCTTCATGGTTGATGAGCCGCTTGATATGCGATTCGACTTGGCTTGCTCGCTCACCGCACGCGAGATCATCAACACCTGGCCAGAAAAGGATCTTGCGGACACGATCTTTGAATACGGAGAGGAGCGTAATAGCCGACGGATCGCCAAGGGAATTGTCCAAACCAGGAAATCACGGCACATCGAAACCACGAAAGACCTTGTCGATGTGATCGTCCGATCTCTCCCTGCGCGTTCGCGTCACGGTCGTATCCACTGCGCAACCAGGACCTTTCAAGCGCTTCGTATCGCGGTCAATGACGAGCTGGGGTGTTTAACGGAGTCACTGAAAGGAGCGAGTGGACTTCTCAAACCCGGCGGCAGAATCGCGGTGATCTCCTTTCACTCGCTTGAAGACCGCATCGTCAAACATCAGTTTCGAGAATGGGCGGTTGACGGTGCAGGAACACTACTGACAAAAAAACCAATCACACCCACCGACGAAGAGATCGCAAACAACCCCGCAAGCAGAAGCGCAAAATTGCGCGGATTTGAAAAGAAGCAACACCCATGACCGTCGACTTCAAACAACTCAAAAACAAGCTCCATCGCTCGGCAATTGTCCAGCGCCAGAAGGCGTCCGCATCCAAGGATCGGACGGTTCGAATCAACGCCACGCTACTCTTGACAGTCTTGGTTGTCAGTGTATGGTACGTCGTGCACGTAAACGCCTTGGCGACCAAGGGGTACACGATCAAAGCGCTTGAGCGAAAGATAACAGAACTCAAATCGGATCAGGAGCGTCTTCAGATCGAAAACATCGAAGCGGGCAGCCTGTCTTCAATTCAGAAACGGATCGAACCACTGCGGCTGGTCGCCGGAAATCGCATCGATTATATTGCCGTATCACAGCCAGTTGCCGTATTGCGGTAATTCCGTGTCGGGAACAACCAGCGACTTTTCTGTCCGCTGGTTGTTTTCGTGTTGAGGGCGGCATACACTGAATGAATATGTCGCATCGTAAGGCTCACTCGTGGACCTCACACGGAAAAAAGAATCATCACGCGCACTCCTGGTTTGATCGGATCAGGATCGTCCAAATCGGGTTTCTCGTGTTTGCCGTTCTTCTTGCTGTGCGGTTGTTTGACCTGCAAATTCTGCGCTTTGATGAGTTCCGCGAGGCGGCCGCTGACGAGCATGAGATTGTCAAAAAATTGGACCCGCGCAGAGGCTCGATCTACGTACGTGAGCATAAGGCGTCGCAGGAGGCTGCCACCTATTTTGCCGACGTGGGCGGTGAGAAGCTCTTCCCCGCCGTCATCAATCGCGAGTATCGGCTCATCTTTGCGGTTCCGCGCGATGTCTCCAACGCGTCCACGACGGCCGTCGCGCTTGCGCCGCTCTTAGGCGCTGAGAGCGCAACGCTCTTTGCAAAACTATCAAAACCCAATGATGGGTATGAGGTGCTCAAACGAAAAGTTTCAAAGGACACCTATGAAAAGATTCGGGAGCTCAAACTGTCGGGGATCGGATCGACACCCGAGTGGTACCGCGCCTATCCGGAAAAAGGCATGGGCGGGCATATTTTCGGATTCGTCGGATATGCGGGAGATGTGTACCGCGGCGTGTATGGGTTGGAGGGGTATTATGAAGATCTCCTGAAAGGATCGTACGGGTCTCTCAAGGTCGAAACGGACCTTTCCGGTTCGCCGATCACAACGGCCAAGAATAAAACCATTGCCCCGATCAATGGCTCTGACCTGGTACTCACGATCGACCGCACGGTCCAGCTCATGACGTGTTCTCGCCTCAAGGCCTGGGTGTTGCAGCACGGCGCGGATGGCGGGACGGCAATTATCGTGGATCCCAAAACCGGTGCGATTCGCGCTATGTGCTCCACGCCGGACTTTGACCCCGAAGAGTACGCAAAGTCCGATGTCGGCGCGTATACCAATCCGGCAATCTTCAAGCCGTACGAGCCCGGGTCGACATTTAAGACCATCACTATGGCAATGGGCCTGGAAACGGGAAAGGTGAATCCGGCGAGCACGTATTTTGACAGCGGGGCGGTCACGATCGGGCCGTACACGATCAAGAACTCAGACGGCAAGGCGCATGGCGTGCAGACGATGACGCAACTGCTGGACGAGTCCCTCAACACCGGCGCGATTCATGTCGCGCGCAAGGTCGGGAGAAAAAAGTTTTTGGAATTCGTGAAGCAGTTCGGCTTCGGGACAAAAAGCGGCATTGAATTAGACAAAGAAACGGCCGGCAACATCACCTCGCTCAAAGACAAAAACGAGATCTATCTTGCAACCGCATCATTCGGGCAGGGCATTACGGTGACCCCGCTGCAACTCGTCAGCGCGTATGCCGCACTTGCCAATGGGGGTACAATGATGCAGCCGTACATCGTTGACGCGATTCGGAAGGCCGACGGAACCGTGATGCGCACAAACCCCAAAGCGCTTCGCCGGGTCATCTCGGAGCGCTCGGCCGCACTCCTCTCGGGTATGCTCGTGTCGGTCGTGCGCAATGGGCACGGCAAACGAGCGGGCGTGGAGTCCTATTTTGTCGCGGGTAAGACCGGTACATCGCAAGTCTCCAAGAAAGACGCACGGGGATACGAGGCGCATGAGACGATCGGGTCGTTCGTGGGATTTGCGCCGGTCGAGAATCCTCGGTTTGCCATGCTCGTTAAGATCGATCGGCCACGGGACGTGCAGTGGGCGGAAAGCTCAGCCGCCCCGCTCTTTGGCGAGCTTGCAAAATTTCTGTTAAATTATTACGACGTTCCGCCGGACGAGAAGGCGAAGGTCAAGAGTCAAAAGTAATCCGTCAACCGGCGGACCATAATGTAAAACTCAAAACTTTTTTCAATGCGATTTCTTTTACAGTCCATATTAGCAATTCTGGCGCGCGGTGTTCTGCGGCGATATCGTCCTGATGTTATCGCGATTACCGGCAGTGTTGGGAAGACTTCGGTGAAAGATGCGGTCGCCTGCGTGCTGTCTGCACATTTTGCCGTTCGCGCGACACCGCGAAACCTCAATACCGAGTTTGGTCTCCCTATGACCGTGATCGGCGGGCCGTATTGCACGATTCGGTCGTCATTTGGAAAAATGCTTCTTCGCTGCGTGCGGCTGTTCGGTCGAGCGCTCCACCTCCTCCTCTTTCGCAGCGCGTCGTACCCGTCGATTCTGGTGCTTGAGATGGGCGCGGCAAAACCCGGAGATATTCGCCATCTCGTAGGAATCGCGCGGCCGACGGTTGCACTCCTCACTGCGATTGAGTCCGCGCACGTGGAGGGTTTTGGAACGCGGGAGGCGATCGAGAAGGAAAAAAAGGAGATCTACGCGCACCTCACGGAAAAAAACTGGATCGTTGCCAACCTCGAGAGACCCGAGACGCTGCCGCAGAAATCTTCGGCGCGGATCCGCTCATTCAGCTGCGTCAAAAATGCGCGGGCGGGGAGTGCGGATATTACTATTTCAAAAATATCGGAGCGACTTACTTTTCTGTCATCGCGTACAGACGTTGGCGTCTCGTTTGATGTTTCGTATTGCAGAACGACCGAGCGGTTTGATGTGGACGGCGTACTGGGGCGTCACTGGGCGGAGCTTTTTGGATACGCGATCGCGGTCGGTACACTCTATGATATTCCGCTCGCCTCGATGAATGCTGCGCTGCAAAATTTTTGCGGGCCACGCAGCCGCATGCGCCCCCTGCCCGGAATCAAAAAGACGCTCCTGATCGACGACACCTATAACTCCTCTCCCGTAGCAGTCGCGCTTGCGCTCTCGACGCTTGAGCGTTTCGAGATCGATCCGGGCGCGCGAAGGTGGGCGGTGCTGGGAGATCTTTTTGAGATGGGCTCAGAGTCTGAGTCTGCGCATCGGGAGATGGGCGCTGCTGTTGCGGCAAGCGGGGCAGATTTCTTCGTCGCGGTCGGACCTCTCTCTCGAGCGAGCGCCGATGCTGCGGGTCTTGACGAGAAGCGAATTTTCCGATTTGATGATCCGGTAAGCGCTGGTTCCGCACTCAAGGAGAAAATCAAAAAAGGTGATATCATCCTGGTGAAGGGCTCTCAGGGCGCGCGCATGGAAAAATGTGTCATCGCACTGATGGCCGAACCTGAACGCGCGGCAGAGCTGGTCGTTCGCCAGACACCAGAGTGGAATTAAAAATACGCCCCTATCGTCTAGTGGCCTAGGACGTCACCCTCTCACGGTGAAGACTGGGGTTCGACTCCCCATAGGGGTACCAGAATCATACAATCCGACATTTTGCCGATTTCTTTTTGGGCTGCCGCAAG
>JBBTRP010000018.1:0-20447 GCA_038065125.1 Patescibacteria group bacterium | reverse complement strand
GCTTGCGACCATGAAGGTAGACATTCTGCCGGACGTGAATAAGCCGACGGTTGCGATTTTTGCGGAGTCGGACGGACTCGCATCGGAAGAAATCGAACGGCTGATTCTCACGCCGATCGAAGCGGCGGTCGCGGGCGCGCCGGGGATTGAGAATGTGCGCAGCACCGCAACATTTGGCCTTGGGATCGTGAATATTGAGTTTGCGTGGGGGTCGGATATCTACCGGAATCGGCAGATTGTTCAGGAGCGGCTCGCGCAGGTCAATCTGCCGCCGAACGTCAAACCGATTTTGGGACCCATCTCCTCGGTCATGGGAGAGATCATGTGGATTGGGCTGACCTCGCCCGATGGAAAGGTGAGCCCGATGGAGCTTCGCTCGCTTGCCGATTGGACTGTGCGTCCTGCTCTCCTGCGCATTCCCGGTATCTCCAACATCCTCATCATGGGCGGGGACGTGAAGGAGTGGCAGATCAATCTGGATGCGGAACGATTGCGCCGGTACGGCGTGCGAATCGACGACGTGGCGATGCAGGTTCGTGGTGCGCTTAAAAACCGCGGAGGCGGCATCCTTACCCAGGATAACCGCGAGTATCCGATCAGAATTCTGGTGACCCCGGCGCACGCCAAAGAGCTTGAGCAGATCGCAATCGCAAAAAACAACGGCGCGGTGGTGCGTCTCGGAGACATCGCCGTTGTCGACGAGCTTCCCAGCATTGTGCGCGGGACCGCCTCGATCGACGGCGAGCATGGGGTGATCATGCGGTTGGTCCGTCAACCGGATGCCGAGACGCTCAGTGTGACGAAGAAGATCGACGAGACTCTCGCGGGACTCGAGCGCTCATTGCCCGAGGGTGTCGTGATTCGCAACGATCTGTTGCGGCAGGAGTGGTTCATCAAGGCGGGGCTCTCCAATGTTATGGAAGCCTTGCGCGATGGCATTCTCCTTCTCATCCTGGTTCTCTCGCTCTTCCTAATGAATATCCGGATCACCGGGATTACGGTTGCGGTGATTCCGCTCAGCATCTTTGTCACGGCCGTCGTGTTCAAGGCGTTCGGCCTCTCGGTCAACGTCATGACTCTGGGCGGTCTTGCCGTTGCGATCGGGGAGCTGGTGGATGACGCGATTGTCGGCATTGAAAACGTGTATCGCCGATTGCGCGAGGAGCGCCCTCCTGACGCCGCGAGTGCAGACAAAACCGTCTTTCGCGCGTCAAGCGAGGTGCGCAACTCGATCGTGTACGCGACCATTCTCGTCGGCATCGCGTTCACGCCGTTATTTCTGATTCCGGGCGTGGAGGGGCGGCTACTCGCGCCGCTGGGAGTTGCGTATGTTGTCTCGCTCTTTGCCTCCATGTTCGTCTCACTGACGGTGACGCCGGTGATGTGCAGCTATTTGCTGGGACGCGGACAGAAGTTGAAACATGAGGGCGACACGAAGTTCGTCGCGCTCGTCAAAAGAAAGCTCACTCCCTGTATCGACTGGAGTATCGACCACCCGCGCATACTTATGAGCGGAGTGCTGGGTACGCTGATCGTGTCCGGTGCTCTGTTCGGGCTTGCCGGCAAAGAGGGCATTCCGCCGTTCAATGAGGGTTCGGCAACCATCATGACCATATTGCCGGTCGGAACGAATCTGGAAACGACGAACGCGTTTGTGACCGCGATCGAAGACGAGATCCGCTCGATTAAAGGCGTGCGACGCGTGAGTCATACGACCGGACGATCGGTCGCCGATTCGCATGGCGGTGGATCCAATAGCAGCGAGATGCAGGTGGTGTTCGAACCGGGACTGGAAGAGAGGCGAACTGAGCTATTTGCGGAGATCCAAACAGTGCTGGATCGTCATGGGGGAGCGGATTACAGCTTGGGACAGCCGATCACGCACCGACTCGAGCAGCTGCTCTCCGGCGTGCGGGCGCCGATCGTGATCAAGGTACTGGGAGATGATGCCGGTGATATGCAAGACGTTGCCGAAAGCGTTCGAGTCGAACTCGCGAGTATGAAAGGAGTAAAAAACGCGCGCGTGCAGCAGGATGTTTTAGTTCCCGAGTTCCATATCACCCCACTGACGAATCGGCTTGCCGAGAGTGGTATGTCGACGGGAATGCTTGCAGACGAACTGGAAATGGGACTGATGGGCGAGTATCTCGGCTTCGTCCCGCAGGGCACTCAGCGCATCCCGGTACTTCTGCGGTATGATCTTGCTTCGCGCGGCAATGCGCAGGCGCTTGCCGATCTTCCACTTCCGTTCATAGACAGCGAGTCGCTGTCCGGATCGGTTGCCGACGTGAGGATCGGCACGGGTCGCAATCGATTTACGCACGAAGGCCAGCGACGTGCGTTAATCGTGAGCGCGAACTATGATGGAGGCGACATTGTCGGCGCGGTCGACACGGTCAAAAATCATATGAGCGCCCAAAAACTTCCGGATGGAATCCTGATCTCCTACGAGGGAACCTACAAAAGCCAGAAAGAGAACAGTGCGCGCATGACGATCTTCTTCATTGTCGGTCTTGCATTGGTCTACGGGACGCTGTTTGTCGCATTCCGTTCGAACGCCATGGTGCTCTTGGTGATGACCTCGATCCCAACGGTATTCATCGGTAGCCTGATCGGGATCTGGCTGAGTGGCGCAGTGATCGGTCTTCCACACTTGGTGGGATTTGTCTCGCTCATGGGAATCGTTTCCCGCAATGGCATCATGCTCATCGCGCGCGCTCTTACGCTGATCCGTGAGGAGGGGCATGCGTTTACCAAAGAGACGATCATTCGCGCGACGCTTGATCGCGTCACGCCGGTGCTGATGACTTCCAGTGTCACCGCGCTCGCCCTCATCCCGCTCCTGATCGGACAAGACAAGCCGGGTAAGGAGCTTCTCGGGCCGCTCGCGGTCGTGATATTCGGTGGTCTGATCAGCTCGACCGCGATTTCGCTCCTTCTAACGCCATCGCTCTTCTTCCGGTTCGGCAAGAAGGCGACCAAGACGGGAAAGGCCGCGGCGGCAGGATTTTAGCATTCACTCTGTCGCGTTCGCGAAAAAAAAGGTCGAGCGAGCGCGCTACATTTACTCATCAATAAAAAAAATTAATATGACCCTCAAATCACTCCGTATCGCCGTAGTCTCAATTCTGATTGCGGCACTTACTCCGGTACTCCCGCTTAACGTCTTTGCCGAAGAAATGATGAATACCGGCGCAGACATGAAAGCCGTTGAAGAGATGGACTCCAAAGAACCGCAAGCAAAAGCCATGAAGATGGACGAGAAAAAGCACGCCGCCGCATCCGCAAAAGCAAAGAAGTCGTATCAGGCCGCGCTTAAAAAAGCCCAACTTGCGTATGTAAAATCCCTCAAGACGGTTGGCAAGAAAGCTGCGCTCGCGCGACTCAACGCCGCCAAGAAGCAGGCGCTTGCCGTCTATACGAAGGAAAAGAAGCGCGCAATGGATGTCGCAAAAATGAAATAACCGGCACGCTCTCCATTTGATAAAAGAGGCCCTAAAAAGTGGGCCTCTTTTGTCATTTGTAACCCTTTGAGGGATAATGCGTCATAGGTTTAAAGGCTTTTTTGTAAGAGCACGTCCAAAAGACCGTCTATATATGATAATGAACGGCGCAAACGAATCGTCGGAGGAGTTTCTCAAGGTCTACGATACCTTTTCCGACAAAATTTATCGGTATTGCTATTACCGGGTCTATGATCGCGAGGCTGCCCGGGATTTAGTTCAGGATGTCTTTATGCGGACATGGCGCTATCTCACGCAAGGGAACACGATCGAGAATATGCAGGCATTCCTCTATCGAACGGCCATGAACTGCATCATCAACGCGTCAAAAAAAGCGAAAAGAACCATCTCTCTCGACCAGCTCCACGATGACGGATTTGATGTGCCGAGCGACTCATCAAGTGATCCCCACAACGCAATCGACGCAAAAACCCTTGTCTCAAAGCTTGATCAGCTCCTGGACGACTCATATCGGGAGGTGATTGTTATGCGGTATATCAACGACCTTGATCCTAAAGATATCGCTGTAATTACCGGGGAGACCCCGAATGTCATATCAGTTAGACTCCATCGTGCACTGAAGAAATTGCACGAGGTTTTAGAAAAAGAATCCTATGGAACCGTATAAAAAATTTGAACAATTGATTGCAAACGCGCAAAAACTCACGTTCCCAACAAAAGACAAAGAGTGTGTCCGGGAGCGGCTCGCCGCGTTCATTCAAAGTATGCCGCTCCTTCCCGTAAGCGATGTGACCCCCGCAGATCATATACTGCAAAGGTCGAATTTCTCATTGCTTAATTTCGGAAAAAAACTTATGCCAATAGCACTGATACTCACACTCGCGGTTCTAGCGAGTACCGGCGTCTCTCTCGCGGCAGAGCAAGCGCTTCCCGGAGATTTTCTCTACCCGATAAAAGTCGGTGTGAACGAGCGCGTGCAAGCATCGCTTGCCGCAACTCCAAAAGCGAAAACACAACTTCAAATTCGCTTGGTGACCCGACGTATTGACGAGGCGGAAAAACTTGCCGCGAAAGGCAAACTCAACGCGTCTGTTGCGCTTTCTTTGGATGGTTCGGTACGCGCACACTCGAAAGAAGTCGAGGACCAAGCAAAGGAACTTAACAGCAAAGGCGAGGCACGCGCCGCGCTCGAGCTCTCCTCGAATCTTGAAACTCCCTTGAAGGTTCACGCCCGCATCCTTGAAAAACTGTCTGAAAAATCAACCATCGACGCTGATACAAAAGTAAATGAAGCCGCGGGGTTCTCCCTCTCGTTGAAAGAAGGCGGAGAGAAGGCGGCAAAAGTACGCGTCCAAGCTGAAAGCGTAGTCTCGGCAACCGTGAACGCCGAAACGGAGAGCAAGGCGGCCGCGGAAGGGTCGCTGAAGGCGGCAGAAAAAAAACTCGAGGAAGTTCGTGCGTTCGTTGAACGCAAAGGTGCTGCCTTGAGCGCCGAAGCAAAAGCGTCAATCGAAGCACTGGTAAATGGTGCCGCAGACGCGATTGTTGACGGGAAGGCGCGGATGGAGGCAAAGGCCTTTAATGCGGCTTTCCTCAAGTTCCATGAAGCGATGCGTCTCGCACAGGAAGCAAGGCTTATGTTCCGGGCCCGAGAAGAGCACAAGATCGATTTTGAAGGCGTTGCTGAAGTGAAGGGCACGCCCGCGCTCGAAGGCACCGTCGAATCAGAAACCAAGATTAAGGGCGATACAAAGGTGAGACTCGAAGACGATGACGGGGACTCTGAAAAAGAAAAAAAATCTGGACCAGAAAAAGAAAAGTCAGAAAAACTTGATCTGGAAAAACGGTTCGAAGGTGAAGTCAAGTCTGAAGCAAAAGGAGGTGCGTTTCTCAATGTGCCTGCGCAAGTCTCCGGCAAAGCCGAAGGTGAGGCAAAGGGCCGTCTGAAGATCTTGTTTGGAGAGTAATCCATCCCCGCTGAAGCCAAAATCCCCTCATTTAGGGGATTTTTGTTATATTTAAAAAGTACAAATTATATATAAATCATTATTTTTTATTATTAATTTAATACTATTTTGTAAATAGATAGATTGACAAATACTATGTTATTTGCTAGTATTGAAGTGTTCGTCGCTCACCATTGGTCTTTTCAAAGGAGGAAAGATTGCACAACTCAGTCGTAGCAAAGGACGAGGCACTGGCCGCAAACAAGCGGATCACGCAAGAGCATCGCACGAGAGCGCGCAGGATCTTGGGGGCATACATTTACCCCAACTATCTGGCGTATCCAAGGCTTATCGAGCACGAGGAGCGAGTTCTCCATCACCTCGAGCAGGGGTGCGCGGAGGAGTACCGCTCCGACGAACTCGTCGCCTCCGCGGCCGTAGTGCTCGCCTATGCGGACACGCACTGGGCGCGGTATGTAGGCACCCGGTACCCGACAGCATGGCAGCTGAAGGTCCTTCTGCGAGCGAGTAAGATCGTGATCACGATCGCCGCAGCCAGACTGATCGACGTCCAAGACCGACGAATGACCATGGTCACCGCCAGTTCGGTCTCCGATGCGGCGCAACATGCGGCACAGCGACTCGCTCACCAGAAGGAGCGACTGGAGAGTTTCCTCACCGACACGTGGGGGCGCACACTCGCTCACGGCGTCTGAGCAAGACGAACCACTTCCGGCGGCAGACACGACTCGTGTTTGCCGCCACTTCTTTTTTTTGTTAGACTGCAGTATGAATTTTTTATCCACATACGTGTATGCACCATAAGAAGGGGGTACTCATCGTCGGCGCAGTCGCGCTTTCCACGCTCGCAATCGGAGGAGTTCTCATGAGTCAACAGAAGAGCGCTCAAACCGGACAAGAGAAAGCCCAGACTGACACTCAAGTCACACAAGATTTATTAACGCAAAAGCCTGCAGAAAAAAAGAAGTCTATGAAAAACGGCGCACATACGATTACGCTTGAGACATCAAAAGGAGCGATCACGTTTGAAACATTCGACGCTGATGCGCCAAAGGCGGTAGCAAATTTTATCAAACTGTCCAAGGAGGGTTTTTATGACAAACTCATCTTTCATCGCGTAATTAAGGGATTCATGATACAGGGTGGCGATCCCAACGGCAATGGCACCAGCGGGCCGGGGTACTCCTTCCAAGACGAGCTGGACCCCGCAACGGAGAGTTATAAGCGCGGATACAAGAAGGGCGTGGTCGCGATGGCAAATTCGGGACCCAACACGAACGGTAGCCAGTTTTTTATTATGCTTGAGGATTATCCCTTGCCGAACAACTATACGATCTTTGGACGTGTGACCAAGGGCCAAGATGTGGTTGACTCAATCGGCAAAACGGAGACCGATGCCGGCGACAAGCCAAAAACCCCGATCACA
The DNA here is from genome assembly GCA_038065125.1 of Patescibacteria group bacterium. GTDB lineage: Bacteria > Patescibacteriota > Patescibacteriia > JACQRZ01 > JACQRZ01 > JBBTRP01. The sequence goes on along the minus strand of JBBTRP010000018.1, from coordinate 13,590 downwards.
ATCAAAAAGGCCACTGTCGCTGACATGAGCTCGGGCGGTACGGAATAACGGCTAATATGAAGCATCAGATCATCACTGAGAAGCAGCCTTTTGACGGAGCGCGTGTTGTTGCCGTCATCAAGGGTGCGCCACTTGCAAAGCATGCATTTGTAAAAGAACTCAACCCCGCCGACCGAGCGTATTTCGTTGCTATCTCAAAAAGTTTTACCGGCGAGTTTCTCTCCTGTGAAAAGCTTGCACTACCCTCAAGTCCCGAGCGAGCCATTTTTTTGATCGGCCTGGGCGAGAAAAAAAAGTATACACTGCGAAAAACGCGACTAGCTGCACGTAAGTGCCTTGCGACAGTGAAAGGCTCCCGCATTCAGAAATTTTCTGTCGGCATTGATGACTGGGCATGTATAGGGGTTACAACGATCAAGCTGGTCGAAACACTTGCCACGAATTTTGAACTTTCCAATTACGAATTTCGTAAGTACAAAGAGCAGCCCAAAGATGGCTGGAGCGACGTGACAGACATTGCGTACCGCGTGTCGCGACAAGCTGATGCCCGGACGCTTTCCGTGGCCGTGGGGACCGGTGCACTGATCGGCGAATACACGAATGTCGCCCGCGAGCTCTCTAATACTCCTGGCGGAGACATGACACCGCGACACCTTGCGCAGGAAGCTCGTCGTATTGGCAAGAAATCATCGGCCCAACTCAAAGTTTCAGTTTTTGGAGAGGAGCGCATGAAGGAGCTGGGCATGGGCGCCATTCTGGGCGTTTCGCGCGGCAGTAAAGAAGAGGCCCAGTTTATTGTCTTAGAATATCGAGGTGCGCCTGCTACATCAAAGCCGTTCGTGTTCTTGGGAAAAGGGATTACGTTTGATAGCGGCGGGTTGCACCTCAAACCGTCGAATAGCATGGACGAGATGCACATGGATATGAGCGGCGGCGCGGCGGTGATCGCAGCGCTGGGAGCTCTTGCCGCGCTCAAAGTAAAGGTGCACTGCATCGGTATTGTTCCGGCAGTTGAGAACATGCCCTCGGGCGAAAGCTATCGTCCGGGAGATGTGTTGAAGTCGATGTCGGGAAAGACCATTGAGGTGGTCAGTCCCGACGCGGAGGGTCGGGTCGTCCTTGCCGATGCGCTTACCTATGCGAAACGATTCGACCCGCGCATGGTGATCGACCTTGCCACGCTCACGGGCGCATGCGTGGTGGCGCTCGGGCATCACGCAAGTGCTATACTCACTCCCGATCAAAAACTTGAGGGGTCGCTGCGAGTAGCGGGGGAGTCCAGCGGGGAGTATGTCTGGCCGCTGCCACTGTGGGAAGAGTATGAGGCAGACATAAAAGGGACGGTTGGAGATATCCTTAACTGCGGAAAAAACCGCGAAGCAGGAACGATTAACGGTGCGCAGTTTTTACACCAGTTCGCAAAAGACTTTGAACACTGGGCACATATCGACATCGCGTCGACCATGACCACGGCGCCCGATCAGCACCTAGGGAAGGGTGCGAGCGGGTCGGGGACGGGCCTTTTGATCGAGCTTGTTCGTGCAGCGACTCGGTAATAAATGACGGTGGATTTGACAAGTTGCTAATATTTTTTTATCTTACGCGTTGATAATAAAATTCATAAGTGAAGATTAATCACATATGTCAGATGGGAAAAACGGCTACGTCTGCCCGCAATGCGGCGCCGAATACGAGGCTCCGGGCGTATGCGAAACATGTCAGGTAACGCTTCAAGCTCCCGACGAGGACGACGAGCTTGAGGGTTTTCAAGTGGACGAAGAAGAGGAAGATAGCGAGGAAGAGGGGATGAATGAAGAGGACTTTATGGAAGACGATGCGGATACCGCGGTCCAAGACACCTTCACCACGGATTCGTTCGAGGACCAAGACAATTATTAAACAGCTCGTGAGGGCCGCCTCTATACCAGGCGGCCTCGCTCTATCAAATGGCTCCATCATCAAAGACAGCGCCGGTTGATCTCTGTATTGTCGGCGGAGGGGTTGCTGGTCTCTCCGCGGCAATCTTTGCACGTAGACGGGGACTGGAGACGATGCTGGTCAGCAAAGACTTGGGGGGACAGACCGCGTCGACATCGGAGATCGAAAACTATCCCGGACTCGGACGAATCGAGGGCCCGGATCTTATCGAGCGATTTTATCGCGAAGCTCTTGGGTATGGTTGCGAAGTCCACCTGAATGTGGAAGTCTCGAAGCTTTCAAGCGAGGACGATATTTTTTGCATTGACATCGGCGAGGATGTCATTTTTGCAAGCACCGTGATCCTGGCATTTGGCAAAACGCCGCGTGACCTTGGTATTCCGGGAGAGAAAGAGTTTCGCGGCAAGGGACTCTATTACTCTGTCGTGTCTGAAGCGGGCGAGATGAGCGGAAAGCGAGTCGCAGTGATCGGCGGGGGAAACTCGGCGCTGGAAGCCGCATTGAGACTGCAGGCGTGCGGCGCGAAGGTGAGCCTGATCCACCGCCGCAGTGATTTTAGAGGAGAGCAGATTTTAGTCGACCGCCTGCACGCCGCACCCCAGATCGAGCTTTTGACCCCCTATATTCCTAAGGCGTTTGTGGGTCCCGATACGTTGCGTGAATTGATTCTTGAGCATGTCGAGTCGGCCGAGGAGCGCAGCGTCCCATTGGATGCGGTTTTTCCGGCAATTGGATTTGAACCACGCGTTTCTTGCGTGAAAGATTTTGTCCACTGCACCGAGTCCGGACTCATCGCCATCACCACGGAGTGCGCGACCTCGGTGCCAGGAGTTTTTGCCGCGGGAGACGTTACTACGGTTCCCTATCAGCAGATCGTCGTCTCGGCCGGAGAGGGGGCAAAAGCCGCACTTTCCGCAGCCGCGTATCTCTCCAAGATCCGTGGAGTGCGGCTCTCCCGCGTGGATTGGGGGTTCCGTTAGGCGCAGTTTCCTTTTCACCATTTTTGGGTTATACTAGTTCTAGTTAATTTAGTAATACAATCATGTATGAGTGCGAAAAATTTTGTGCGCGGCGCGGCATTGGGGGCTCTTTTTGCGTCGGTCGCCTCTCTTTTACTTGCACCGAAGGCGGGCAAGAAGACCCGTGAGGATGTCGCAAAATTCTCAAAAGAACTTGCCCATCGCCTTCACGATGAGCGATTGCGCGCGTCAACGCTCACGCAGCAGCAGTATGAGAATATTTTGGGGACAACCATCGGTGAGTACTCTCGCGGAAAAAAACTCGCAAAAGGATTCGTGAACGACATTACCACGGTGCTCAAGGATTATTTTCTCGAAGTAAAAAAGGAGCTATCCAGTCTCGGGGCTGACCTATCACCGAAGGGAAAGCCGGCCTCAAAGCCAGTCTCCAAGGCGCCCTCAAAAAAGAAAAAGAATTCATAAGCAGCTGATTTGAATGCCATACACGCTTTCAGAAAAGGGTGAGAGTCTCACGATCGAGGCCCACGGGAAAAAACTTACTCAAGCGTTTGCTGATGGCGCACGGGGATTGTTTCATGCACTAGTGAATACGGATGCGGTTGGAGGCGACGAACGAGTTGAGTTTGCCGTGCAGGCCTCAAGTCTCAAGGATTTATATCACGCCTGGCTCTCCGAGTTGGTGGGCCGTGCTACAGAGAATGGCATGGTGTTTTGTGATTTCACCGTGCTTTCGATCCAAAAAGTTTCTGCGCAGCAGTATCTGTTGATGGGATCTGCGCATGGCGAGGCGCACGATGATAAGAAACACGGACCGGTCCGGTCGGTGAAAAAGATTAATACGGCGGGACTTGCATGTAGCGAGCGAGACGGCGCGGCATCCTGCACGGTGACCGTTGATTTTTGGTAGTATGCTCTTTCTCACCCTTACGCACGTTACTGGAATCGTTGCGGGCGCGTGCCTCATAACACTCATTCTTTCTTGGAGTATCAGACGGCTGATCGGTGTTTTAATTCGTATTCACAAATTTTCTCTTGCGGATCGCAGAATCACGACGATCAGTAATGTGTTTTTGCGTACGGGATCCGTTCTTATCATATTGGTCTCAGGCGTAATGATCTTGAAGGAGTTCTCGATCGATCCGACGCCGATTATTGCAAGCGCTGGGGTTGTGGGTCTTGCGGTGAGTTTTGGTGCACAGACACTGATCAAGGATGTGTTTGCGGGCTTGTTTATTTTGATGGAGGACCAATATAGCGAGGGCGACCGCGTGAAACTTGATGAGCTACCTGGTACCGTCCAGCGCCTGACGCTTCGAAAAACCGTACTTCTTGACTCATCCGGCAATCGTCATCATATTCCCCATGGATCGGTAAAGATTGTAACGGTTTTATCAAATTGATCTAATGGAACCGCTTGGGGTTTCGCGGCGCATACAGCGCACTCTTGAAATCATTCCCGGAACGCTCGTCTGGGGCACGTTTGTGTGCGCTGTTATTTTTTCACTATTCGCGCCCGTGTGGGTGATTTATTTTATCATCCTGTTTGATTTATATTGGCTTTTCCGGGTCGCCTATTTTATTCTTTTTCTTTTGATTGGATGGCGCGCATATCACGCATCTGCCCGTATCGACTGGCAGAAGCGGCTTGAACAGGAAAAGCTCGCATGGCCCGACATACTGCACTGCATTATCCTTCCAATGACCAAGGAAGATGTGAGTATCGTGCATGCAACCCTTGAGGCGCTCCTCAACACCCGATATCCCGCAAAAAAATTCTTAGTCGTCCTGACAGGAGAGGAGCGGATGCACGATCACTTCCAGAGCGTCGCAGTCGAGATCTCCAAGCGCTACGCAAACTCATTTGGACACCTCCTAATTACCGAGCATCCCGACGGACTTCCCGACGAGATCGCGTCCAAGGGTGCAAATATCCATTATGCCGGCAAGAAGGCGCAGGAGTGGATCGACCGAGAGCGGGTGCCGTACGATCGTGTGATCGTGTCGGCATTTGATATCGATACGATCGTGCATCCGGATTATTTTTCTTGCCTCACGCACGCATACCTCTCGCAAGAGAATCCGACGCGATGCAGTTATCAGCCGGTGGTTCTCTATAATAATAACATTTGGAGCGCACCGTCGCCGATGCGGTTGGCTGCGTTTTCCACGACCTTCTGGCTCCTCACGGAACTCGCGCGTCCTGATCGGCTCTTTACATTTTCTTCACATAGTATGAGTTTTGCGGCGCTTGTCGATGTCGGGTTCTGGCAGAAGAATATCGTCAGCGAAGACTCCAGGATTTTTTTGCAGTGCTTTTTTCGGTATCACGGGGAGTATCGAGTCGTGCCGCTCTATGTTCCGGTATCAATGGATACGGTCCTTGCGCCAACGGTGAAGAGAAGTCTTGTCAACCTCTACAAGCAGCAGCGGCGCTGGGCGTGGGGTGTTGAGCACTTTCCCTATATGGTCGTGAATTTTTGGAAGGATCGACTCATTCCGCTCCGGAAGAAAATCAAGTTTCTGGTCATTCAGATCGAAGGGATGTATACCTGGGCGACCGCACCGATCCTTATTTTTTTCCTTGGACGTTTGCCGTTGGTATTCGCTCCGCCCGCGGTCGAACAGACGGTGTTAGCGCAAAATCTTCCGCGGATTCTGGAAGTGCTTATGAATATCAGTATGGGAGGGGTTTTGATTATCGGATTTCTGTCGTTTTTCCTGCTTCCGCCCCAGCCGGGCGCTCCCAAGCGCAGTCGGTATATAACCATGGCATTCCAGTGGGTTCTCTTACCGATTACCATCATTGTTTTTTCTGCACTTCCGGCATTGGATGCGCAGACGCGACTCATGCTGGGGAGGTATTTAGGATTTGCCGTTACGGAAAAAACCCGCCGCGAAATTAGCTGAATAGTATGGCGCGACTCACGATCAGTTTGGTGACATTCAACGGCGCTTCCACCATTGAGCCGTGCGTACAGAGTATTTGTCTGCAGTCGTTCACCGATTGGGAGTTGGTCGTTTTTGACAACGCCTCAACTGACGATACCGTCACTCGAATCAAGAACCTTGTACCCACGGCAACTATTATTCAAAGCGAGAGTAATGCGGGGTTTGCGTTCGGTCACAATGAGGTCATTCGTCACTCGAGCGCGCCGTATATTCTCATTCTCAATCAAGACGTCACGCTTGACAGTGACTATTGCAAAGAGTGTATTGCAGCGTTTGAGACCGGAAGCACTATCGGGAGCGTGACGGGCATGCTCCTTCGCACGGAGTCGCTCGAGGATCTCCCCAAAGACCCCGTGTTGGATGGGTGCGGACTTTGGATCGATCAGAAATACTTTGTTCGTCTTCGGGGCGAGGAAGATCGTCCGTCCAGCTATCAAGACTCGTGCGAAGTGTTTGGCGTTCCGGCCACCGCCGCGTTCTATCGTCTCGAAAGTCTAAAAGACTCTGCCGAGGGAGAGCGGCCGCCCTCTTATTTTGATGAGTCATTCTTCATGTATAAGGAAGACGTTGATCTCTCCTATCGGTTGGCGTGGCGGGGCTGGAAGTCGTGGTATTGCGCTCCTGCGCGCGCTCACCACATTCGTACAAAGCGGCGAGGACTCCGGCCAAGCCGATTCGTGAACACCCTCTCCTATCGTAACAACCTAGCCCTTGAACTGAAAAATTTGAGCGGGGGCATACTTGTGCGGTTCGGGGGGTGGATTTTTCTGATGGAATGTGCAAAGCTTGTATATCTTCTTTTCCGAGAGCCGCACGTGTTGGCCTCGCTGGGAAGGTTCTTTTGTGTCATCCCAGAACTCCTTCGTAAACGACGAAATATTTTCTTGAAACGACGGGCACCAAATACAGAGCTGTTGTATTGGTATTCACACCGAGAACGATAAAGTAGTATGAGTAGACCAGATGTTTCAGTTGTCATCCTTAACTACCAGTCGCGGGGCTTGACGCGCGAGTGTGTAAAAAGTTTTAAGCGGCTCTCCGATGCCGTCTCTTTGGAGTTTATCGTGGTTGACAACGGCGGGGAGGAGGGACTTGAGGAAACGCTCGCGCAGCGGTTTGGGGACGTTCGCTATATTCGATTAAATCGCAATATTGGATTTGCCGCCGGCAACAATGTTGGCGCGCGAGAAAGCCGCGGGCGGTATGTCATGTTTGCAAATCAGGATCTCACCGCAACTCATCAGTCGGTGGGAAGCCTCGTCAAATTTATGGACGAAAATCCCGATGTCGCGCTGTGCGGTCCCCGTCTTCTCAATCCCGATGGAACTATCCAGCAATCATTTTATCGATTCTACACACCGCTCACGCCACTATATCGCCGCACTATTTTGGGGCGGCTCTGGATTGGCCGCCAGCACCTCGATCATTTTCTTATGCGGGATCGGGATGCAACCACGACGCTCAATGTGGATTTTTTAATGGGTGCGTGCCTCTTTGTCCGCGCGTCCGCGATTGAGCGCGTCGGACTGTTTGATGAGCGATACTTTTTCTACTTTGAGGATACGGATTGGTGCCGTCGATTTTGGGAGGCGGGATATCGCGTCTGTTATGTTCCCTCCAGCACCATGATTCATATTCACAGCCGGGACTCGGCGCAGAAGATGGGCATCGCGTCTCTCTTTGACAAGGCGACGCGCAGACATATCACGAGCGGCGCCCAGTACTTCATAAAACATTGGGGAAAGCCCCGCGTTTCGTATGGCTAGAGTTCTTCTCAAGCGGCCCAAAAAACTGGCGCTCATCGTCGGGCTTTGCTTGTTGATCGGTATCTCACTTCACGCAAGTATCGTAGGGGTTATCGGATTTCGTGTCGCACAGTTCGCTCTCTCGGCAAAAGAAAATGCGCTTGCAGGAGACTTTGACTTTGCGGCCGCAGATCTTTCGGATTGCATTATGTATCTTGATCGATTCAAAATCGTTGCCGCGCCGTATCGGATATTCAACGGGCTTCCCGGCATTGGTTTGCAGGTGCGTGCGGGGTTTGATCTTGTCGATGCTGCGATAATTGTTGCGCGTGTGAGCCAGGAGGGGCTTGCGCTTGGGCAGCGACTGAGCGAAGCGGGCGCGATCCCTAATCAGCAGAGTCGCGGTTCTCACCAGAAAGCTAAAATCGACACACAAAAAATAATGCAGCACGTCCTGCAGGAACTTCCCCGTTTCTCCGGTCAGCGAGCCCTGGTGCGTTTGGCGCAGAGTCGTCTCGATCGGTACCGGACGGATCGGCTGGTGTTTCCGCTCTCGTCTCTTGCCCAGCTCCTTAAAGATACGGTCTCCTCCCTTGCGGACATCACCGATCGGGCGGCGCCGTTTGTGGAGGTCGCCCCAATGCTGTTTGGCTATCCGAGCGAGCGGCAGTATTTGTTCCTTTTTCAGAACAACACCGAAGTGCGCGCGACCGGAGGATTTATTGGGTCGTACGGGATTGTAAAGATAAAAAACGGGTCGTTGGTATCCTTGACGACTGAAAATGTTTCAACACTCGATAAAGCCGCTCCTGAATCGTTTTTTATCGCCCCGCCTAAACCTATTGCCGAGACGTTTCCCGGAACGCGCGGGTGGTTCTTTCGTGACTCCAACTGGTCTCCTGATTTTCCCGAGAGCGCGAAGCGCGCGTTGTGGTTTTATGCGCAGGAGTCGGGTCGGAAAGAGATTTTTGATGGAGTCATTGCGATCACCCCAGACTTGATTGATGACCTTCTGGAAATCACCGGACCCCAGACCGTCGAGGGTATTCCATTTCGGTCAGGCTCGTTTGCCGCCGATCTTGAGTATGAGGTCGAGAAGGGATATCGCGCGCGCGGTATCCCCGGGCCGGACCGAAAAAAAATCATTGGGTCGATCCTTGAACAGCTGATTAAACAAATACAAACTCTCGGACCGCAGGCGCTTGGAGGAGTTGTGCAAGTCGTACGAAAAAATCTTGACGAAAAACAGGTCCTTCTCTATTTCTCCGACCCCTCGGCTCAGCGCGTCGGCACGCAGTTGGGATGGTCGGGCGAGATGAAGTCTGTAGACGGGGACTCTCTCATGGTTGTTGACAGCAATATGGCGAGCCTAAAAACTGACGCCGTCATCCAGAGAAGCATCTCGTATCGCTTGATCGAGCAGGAGGGCGGCCGCTTTATCGCTCGCGTTGAGCTTGCCTACACGCATACGGGGCGGTTTGACTGGAAGACTACCTACTACCGGAATTATGTTCGCGTGTATGTTCCGGCAGGGAGCTTCTTATTGCGGTCACACGGGTTTGGAGACCGCGCGAAAAAAATCTCAGATGAGCCGTCAATTGATCTTCTTGACGAGCATGGTAAGCTGGGGTTCGGCGGATTTTTAGTTGTCGATCCTGGAACAACGAAGCGCGTCTCTCTCGAATATGCTCTTCCCGATCGACTCAATGCCAAGATTGCGCAAGGGGTGTATACATTTTTTGTTCAGAAACAGTCCGGGCTTTCAAATCAAACAGTGGACGCACAGTGGTCGTTTGCTCGCCCTGTTCGTGGATTCGCGCCTCAAGAAGGGGTTATTAAGAAATCTTCACACGAGTTGAGCGCAAGTACCCGGCTCTATACCGACCAGTCATTTCAAGTCAATCTATGAGCTTTGGCGCAATCTTTACTCCAAAATTAGGAATCGATCTCGGCACTACAAACGTACTCGTGCACGTCCCAAAAAAAGGGATTGTGATCAATGAGCCGTCTGTTGTCGCGATTTCGGTGATCGATAAAAAGGTGCTTGCGGTGGGCAAGGAGGCAAAAGACATGCTCGGCCGTACTCCTGACACGATCATCGCGTATCGCCCGCTCAAGGATGGTGTAATCGCCGACTATCGCACAACAGAGAGCATGCTTCGGTATTTTGTGAATAAGGCGCTCGGGAGTTTTCGGATATTCCGCCCGGAAGTGATGGTTGCAGTTCCCGCAGGCATTACTTCGACAGAACGCCGTGCCGTAATTGACGCAACCCTTGCCGCAGGCGCAAAAGCAGCCTACATCATCAAGGAGCCGGTCGCCGCGGCAATCGGCGCAAACATACCCATCGGCAACGCATCCGGCCACATGATAATGGATATTGGCGGGGGGACTGCTGAGATGGCCGTGATCTCGCTGGGAGGCGTAGTAACTTCACTCTCGGTTCGGATTGGCGGGAACAAGTTTGATGCCGCGATCATGGAACATATCCGAAAAAAATACAGCCTTGCGATCGGGGATCGGACGGCAGAGGATATTAAGATCACGGTCGGATCATCTCTGTATCTGGAGGGTAAGCTGTTAATGGATGTGCGGGGACGGGATATCATCACTGGTTTACCAAAAACAGTTGCTGTGACATCCGATGACGTGACCGACGCGATATCAAACGAGTTGGATGGGATTATTTCGGCGCTGAAAACAGTGCTCCAGAACACTCCTCCTGAACTTGCCGCTGATATCATCGATCGCGGGATTATTATGTCCGGCGGATCCTGTCTCTTGCGAAATTTCGACCAGCTGGTTACGCGGGCGACCGGAATCCCCGCGTATATTGCAGATGAGGCGCTTCTCTGTGTTGCAAAGGGGACGGGTATCGTCCTTGAAAACCTTGATGCATACAAGCGGAGTATTTTGACTACCAAATAGTAATGCAAATCGGCATTGACGCGTCTCGCGCGACACGGGCCCGAAAAACGGGAACTGAGTGGTACTCGTATCACCTGATCAAGAATCTCCTCGAGTGTGATAAAGAAAGCACCTACGTTTTGTATACGCAGAAAAACGGGGAGTTTAATCCGCCCTTTTTAATTCCACAAAACGCGAAGCAGAAAAAATTGTGGTGGCCCGCACCCTATCTCTGGACGCAAGGACGCCTCTCGCTTGAGATGCTGACGCGTTCGCCGGACACGCTATTTGTTCCGAGTCATTCGCTCCCCATTGTGACGGCGCCCCGGACCGTGACTACTGTGCATGATGTTGGTTTTCGGCAATGGAAGTCTCTGATTCCCGCCTCGGATTATGCCTATCTTGAGTGGTCAACGAGATTCGCACTTCAGCACGCATCACCAATCATCGCCATCTCATCTTTTACACGCGACGAACTTGTTCGACTCTTTGGAGCTGATCCAGCCGCGATTCGGGTCGTGCCGCTCGGCTACGATGAGGAGATGTATCGACCGCTTTTGGACCCCGAGTACTGTAATTTGCTTCTGGATCGATGCAAGATTCGTAAGCCCTTTATCCTGTGTATCGGCCGAATCGATGGACGGAAAAACATCGGTGTGCTTCTGCGCGCATTTGAACGCCTCAAAAGTCGGCACCCTGATCTCTCACTAGTCCTGGTCGGGCCGAGGGGCGCCGGCAGTGCCGGGCTGCTGCGTTCCCTGTCCGCGAGTAGGTATGCCGACTCGATTCACCTGAGGGGATGGGTTCGTGAGGAGGACAAGGTCGGGCTTCTTAATGCGTGTGAGTGTTTTGTGTTTCCCAGTCTGTACGAGGGTTTTGGCCTACCGATCCTGGAGGCGCAAGCGTGCGGCGCGCCGATCGCGTGCTCGAATACAACCGCGTTGCCGGAGGTAGCAGGCGCTGGCGCGGTGTATTTTGATCCGCATAGTATTTCCGATATTACCGAAAAAATTGAGCAGGTCATTTCTGACTCATCAGTGCGCGAGCGCATCCGACACGAAGGTTTTGCCAATGTAAAAAACTACAGCTGGAAAAAAACAGCTGAAGCGACCCGAGATATTCTGCGCCAGGAGTAATACCGATCTCTCCAGATGTGGTACACTGGAGCAGTGAAAGTATGAACCAGAACCCACTTATTGGACATTCTCAGCTGTACGATCAATTAATAAAAAGCTTGCGCGGCGAAAAAAGGGCGCACGCGTATCTTTTTGCGGGCCCTGATAATGTGGGCAAGCGCACGGTTGCCGAGCGGTTGTGCGTGGGGTTGGGCGTCGTTGAGCGTATTGTGCTGGATTCGCAGGGAGATCCGGACTCCGCGGGGCGTCGCGATATTGTAATCGAAGAGGTTCGGAATCTGCGCACAGCGCTGAGCACTACGGCATTAGCCGGTGCGGGAGTGCGTGCCGTTATTCTAGATCGGGTTGACGATCTTACCGAGCCTGCCGCAAACGCACTGCTCAAAATTCTTGAAGAGCCGCCTCCCCAAACGCTATTTTTTCTCATCGCGTCTTCTCTAGACCGCGTCCTGGGAACAATTTGCTCGCGAGCGGCAGTGGTCCGGTTTCGTTTGGTTCCGGATTCAACACTCCGCGAACATGGATTTGTGGATGCCGATGTTCTCGCAATGGCCGCGGGACGGCCGGGAGTTGCGATAAGCGTTCACCATGACCAAAAACTCCGCGAACGGTTTGGAGTGATCGCTGGCCTCTGCGCTGGCCAGGACGCCTCAGTCAGCGGCCGTCTTCTCGCACTTTCCCCAGTAGGCAAAGATGATTGCGATGGCGTCGAAGCGTATCTTCAAAAAAATATCCGAATCGTCGGGGTGGGGCAGTATGAACATATTCGCAAACTCTACGAGACGCTGATCGCAAGCAGGGAGTACATCGCGGGAAAGGTCAGTCCCGAGACCGCATTTGATCTGATAAAATTATGCTAAGAGGCATTGGTCTTTTTTGTCTTTTTCTTTCCGCGAGCGTTCTGTTTGGCGCCGGATGCACTGGTTCGTTGGGCCGTCCCAGCGGAGCGGTCGTATATTCTGATAATCAAGGACTTTCGTGGCAGTCCCGGGCACTTTTGGTCGGTGAGAAAAACAGAAAAACCGTTCTCGCGGCAATTGAGGTCAGTCGTATGGTCACCGATCCGCGAAACCCAAAGGTACTTTTTATGGGCACGCGTGGCCACGGACTTTTTGGCAGTAATAACGGAGGAGTGACCTGGAGCCAGTTTATTCCCGGAGAGTATATTACCGATATCGCATTCGATGCCGTTGATCGATGCACGCTGTATGTGCTTACTCCCCGTCGCGCGCTCAAGACAACGAGCTGCGCGAAGGAATGGAGCGTGATACTGGTCGAAAGTCGCGCGAGCACGGCCTTCATGAGTATCGGCATCAATCCGCGATCACGCAATAACGTGTTGGTTCTCTCTAATACGGGTGACGTTTTCCGCTCGAGTGACGGGGGGGCGTCCTGGAGTGCGGTGTATCGGTTCCGCGAGCGCGTCATGCGGAATTTGGTTGTCGATGGGCGGTATGCATCACGCGCCTACGCAGTCTCCACTGACGGGTATGTCTACAAAGCATCTGATTGGGGGGTGAGCTGGAACGATATCTCGGGTAAAATGAGGGAAAAGATGTCCTCGCCTGAGTTTGTCGGTTTTAGCCTTCTTTCCCGTCCGGGAAATCTCATGTATGCTTCCCGGAGCAGTATTCTGGTCACTCGCAACGACGGAACTTCCTGGGAAAAGCTTCCGCTCCTCACTCCCAATGGAACAGCGAACATTCGGGCGGCATCTGTCGATCCTCGCAACGCAACCTCATTTGTCTACGCGACCGGATCCACGCTCAACCTGACCTCCAATAGCGGACAGCAGTGGGTGGTCCGGCCACTTCCGGTCGACAACGACCCTTCGGTCATCCTCGTGCACCCGAGCAAAGGATCGATCTATTTGGGGTTGCGTAAAATACGCGACGAGTCACAGTATTGGTATCGACAACAGGGCGAGTTTAACTA
>JBBTRP010000017.1:0-3809 GCA_038065125.1 Patescibacteria group bacterium | reverse complement strand
AATTCCATTTTCTGGTTCAGTACAAGAGCTTGTCATCCTTGCTGAGTACCTCCACCCGGATGACTACCCGAAAGAGGCTGGTCGCATCACTGAACAGAATAGTCCACATCGATATACGGCACACCTCACAGGGGTTCGGTCATTCCATTTTCAAGGATTCACATTCAAAAGACTATGATTAAACGAAGTGTTGTGGGCGCACTTGCTACCCTGTTCGCGATTGCGGGGGGTATCGCGATAAGCGCGTATGCGATGCCGTGGAGACTCGATGTGATCGAAGCGCGGATCACGCATGCGCCACTTGAAGTTGAAAACGTTATGCGAATGGTCTTGGCGTATGCGGGCTTCTTGCTTGCCGCCGGAGCGCTTTTCTGGCTCACTAGGCGCGGCACGAGAAAGCACGGGGTCGTCTTCCTCTTTTCACTGGTAAGTTTCGTGTCTCTCGGGATTATTTTCTTTTTTGATCAGTCGCACACGCTGATGGAGGAGTTTTCTTGGATCCGCTACCCGACTGCTGCGTATCTGGTGTCAGCCGCGGTAGGGGCGTGCGCGATCGGAATTCGATTCGGAGCGGGCAACCCGATCGTTCGGATATTTTGGCTACTTGCAGGGTCGGCCTTCCTTTTTGCCGGGCTTGATGAGCTCTTCGAAATTCATGAGCTGATCGGAAAAGCGATTGAAACGCGATTCTCACTCCCCCATTGGATTTCGGATTACATTACCGTGGGCTACGCGCTTGCCGGCGCCGCGGTAGCAGCACTTGCCGCGCGTCCGCTCCTTCGATGGTATCGGGCGACCGACCCGTTTCCGATTACGCTCTGTGTGGTCGGCATCGTGCTGTATGGATTCTCAACTCTCTTTGATACGGTCGATCTTTTTCTTGTGGAAAAAATCCGCTCGATGGTCAATATATTGACCACCTCAGGTTTTGTCGTGCCGGACGCATGGACCGCGTTTCTGGAGCCGCGGCTGTTCTTCAATAGCATTGAGGAAATTTTTGAAATGCTCGCCGCGCAACTTTTCTGCGCTGCCACACTCCTGACACTTCTTAAAGACGCGGGGGGATTGAGGGTCTCACTACCGAATCACGCACTTCTTCGAACGTGGGTACCGGCAATCATCTGGGCAACGGTACCCGTCTTTCTTGTACTCTCTTTTCCCAACAACACTCCCCGCTCCCCTATCCGCTCCGGAGACGTCATCGCGAATACGGTTGCCGGACATTTTGACGGCCTCTCGCACGCGGACGACCTTGCCACTCATCCGTCCTGGGGCGTGGTGGTTGCTAACGAGGGAAAGTCATCGGTCTATCAGTGGAACGGGCAGCGGCTTATACGTATTCCCGATCCGGACAAAGTACTTCGCGATCCGGACAGTCTCACGGTAACCCACGACGCTATAATCGTTTCAGACGGAAATGGCAGAGCGATTCGAAAATACACACACAAAGACGGGTGGAGCGTTCTGTTTTCTGAAAAAGACGGACTGAAGCACCCGGAAGGAATCGTGGTCGTCGCGAACTCGTTTTTTGTCATTGATGGAGCGGCGATAAAAAAACTGGTTGCGGGCGTACCGGTCGAGACCTGGACTCCGTCCCACCCGCAGTGGCGGGAGCCCGAGGGTATTGTGTATGACGAGCGACGGAAAAAATTTCTCATCACGGATGACGCAACGGGTGCGGTGTTTGCCGGCACCTTCGGCGGGTCGGTTGAAAAAATTGCGCAACTCTCCCATCCAGAAGATATCGCGATCGACCAAAAAACCGGAAGCGCACTGATCACCGATAATGGATGGGGGTCGATCATTGAGTTGTCCTCGGACGGATCGACTCGCGAGCGCGCGCGACTGCGCAGAGCGTACCGAGATCTTCAAGGAGTCGTCGTAACCGATGGCGGCGATCTGTTCGTCATTTCTGCCGACGGACACGACGGCAAAGAGTTCATGCCAAGTCTTCTTACTAAACTCACGCCTCTATGAAACGTTTGATCATCACTCTCCTCCTCAGCGATATGGGACTGATCGCACTGCATATATTTCTCGGGGGGCCTTTTGATCTGTTCAACCTCGACCGTGAACGCAACATCCCCTCGTACTTTTCCGGTGCCCAACTGATACTCATCGCGTCAGTATCCCTCGGCATACTCCTCATGATACGCAGACGAATCGAACGAATCCTGTTAGGGGTCAACGCGTTTTTCTTTCTAATGCTTGGATTTGACGAGATCTCCGAGCTTCACGAAAACATCACCTACTATCTCGTAACCTTCATCAAGCCGTTCGGCTTCTTCCGGACACTCACCTATATGTGGCTGGTATTCTTTGCTCCCGTTATTCTTGCGGCGTTTGTATTTTTTGCGCTTTTTTTCAAAAAAATCATTGCGGAGGTGCGCGGCGCGCGGATTCCCTTCGGTGTCGGAATCGGCTGTTTTGCCGCTGCAATTTTTATGGAATTAGGAAGCGGCCTGATTCGAAATTTGTCGTTCCACCGATGGGAAGTGCCCATCGAAGAAGGATTTGAACTTATTGGCGCGAGCGCCATCCTGATCGCCCTCCTCACGGTTGCCGCGAATCGGTTTGAAAAAAATTTCAGACGGGTGGAATAAGGATGCTTTTATATGCTATACTTGAGTGCATGAAGGCACTCAAAGGTTTTTTTCTATTTCTCAAAACTTTTTTCCGTCGCGGAGCGAACGCCTCGATCTCCTCAACGCTTTTAAACGCGTCACTTGCGCTCCTTGTACTAATCCCAATCACCCTTCTGCTTGCAACGCAGCAGGGAGCGGCATTACGGGCCGGCATGACCGCGTATCTGGTGCTCCTCGGCGGTGCGGCGATCTCGGCAATCGGCATTGCGAGCATCCTCGCGCGGTTCAGGGCGTTCCACGAGCGGGAGCAGACATTTCTTGAGAGTATGGGCGAGGGCGTGTGCGCTCTTGACGACACAGAGCGCATCATCCTCTGGAATAAAGCTGCGGCCGATTTTGCGGGGATTACTCGCTCCCACGTGGTTGGAAAAAAGTTTGCCGATTTCTTCTCTGTCGATACGTCCGGAAACGTCGGGTCGGAGAACATCATCCGGGATATTCTCTCTGGAAAGCGGAAAAGCGGAGGCGACCTGGCGATGCTCCTTGCCTGCGCGGACGGCAAAACCCTCCCGGTATCGGGCACCGCAACGCCTCTCTCGGATGAACGGGGAGCGTCAAGCGGTTGCATGTATGTTTTTCGAGATGTCACCAAAGAGCGGGAAATTGACCGCGCAAAAGATGAGTTCGTCTCTTTTGCGTCACATCAGTTGCGCACGCCGCTCACAAACATGACCTGGCGCGCCGAAATGCTCCTCGAGGGCGATGCCGGACGACTCACAAAACAGCAACGCGTGTATCTCCAGGAAATCGAGGACGGAAATCGGCGTATGACCAATCTGGTAAACGCGTTTCTCAACGTCTCGCGCATCAACCTGGGGACCCTCTCCATCAAGCCTGAACCCTGCGATGTTCGCATACTCGTGAACGAGTGCATCGGCGAACTTGCTGAGCTCATCAAAGAAAAGCGGCTCGCTATCCGCACTGCGTTTGAGGGGTCAGCGGTCGTCACCTGTGATCCTAAAATTCTTCGAATTATTATCCAAAACCTTCTCTCAAACGCGGCTACCTACACGCCCGTCCGCGGAACCGTCATCGTGCGACTCGTTGCAAAAGGACCGGAACTGCTTCTCGCCGTATCGGATACCGGCATCGGGATCCCTAAACGACAGCAGGCAAAAGTGTTTTCAAAGCTCTTCCGCGCGGATAATGTGAAAAAACAACACC
>JBBTRP010000016.1:0-1160 GCA_038065125.1 Patescibacteria group bacterium | reverse complement strand
CTGTAGAACAATTGAACGGATATGAAAAAGAACTGCGCTCTGATGTTGGCGGGGCGCGAAAGGACGCGGGTTTACCTCCTGGCCAAAGACCGCCGGCGAAGGGAGATGTTGTTGATAGGCGCGAAGATATTCATGATCGTCGGGAAGATGTGGCGGACCGCAGAGAGGATGTGAGAGACCGTCGGGAAGATGTTTGGGATGCGGCGCACAACCCTCCACCCGGAACCGAGGCTTATCGCAGAGATAAGTTAGAAGATGTTCGCGACCGGCGTGAAGATGTAAGTGATCGGCGTGAGGATGTGAGAGACCGCCGGGGAGATGTTCGTGATCGACGTGAAGATGTGAGAGACCGCCAGGAAGGTATCGAGGGCGGGCGGGGAAGCGCTCGTTCCGAGGGAAGGTCTGGGGCAGGGAGCTATGATCAAGGGCCGCAAGGAGGACATAGGGATGGCGGCAGGAATCCCGGCCCAGGAGCGGGAAGAGGCGGTGGTCAGGGCGGTGGCCGCGGAGGCGGACGAGGCGGAAGACGTTAAAAGAGTAAACTTTATCAGAAAAGGCCGGGGCAAAGAATCAGCCCGGCCTTTTCTGCCTGGCAGAAAGTTTAAAACGAGAAACTATCGCTGGTATCAGCCAAAGGGGTTTTTTAGAGATGAATAAACTAATTATTTCAATCATTGTGGTTACAATTATTGTTTCTAGCATTGATGCTTTTCCGATTCTTCATGAATCCGCCTTTGCTCAACCGCAAGGTGGTCAAGGTAAATTTATAAAAGATTTAGATAAAGATCAGGATGGGAAAGTTTCTCGGGAAGAATTTCCCGGACCGGACGATATTTTTGGGCGTCTTGACAGAGACAGAGACGGGTTTATCAGTTTTGAAGAAGCGCCAAGAGAAGGAAAACCTCAGCATCCAGAAAATATGGAAGAAGGGTTGCATAACCAATCGAAACCGGCCTTCGCGCGGCTTGAAACGGGCAAATGCGGCGATGGGATATGCCAGGGCGCTGAAGGTATTTCCTCCGGCATTCACGGCGACAACAGTGTTGACGCTGACGGGTTTTTGTGGGGAACAGAGACTTATCCAAATGTAATAGACCAAACTAAAAGCGTCATAAATGAAACATTAAAAATCAATTATGTAAAAATGCGATTACAGTTGC
>JBBTRP010000015.1:0-4260 GCA_038065125.1 Patescibacteria group bacterium | reverse complement strand
CTCTTTGCATTCACTAACAACATTCTCAATCCTGAGGGCGGTATGCATGTGGTCGGTTTTCGCACCGCGCTGACCAGAACCATCAACGCGGTCGGACGGGCAAAAGGGTATATTAAAGAAAAGGATGAAAACCTGACCGGCGATGACGTGCGCGAGGGACTTGCGACAATCATCAGTATCAAAATTCCGGAGCCCCAATTCGAAGGCCAAACAAAATCAAAACTCGGCAATATCGAAGCGCGCACGGCCGTTGATGCGATACTCTCCGACGCATTGGCCATCTTCTTCGAAGAAAATCCCCGGGCAACCGACGCGATCCTGGGCAAGTGCCTCCTCGCGTCGCGCGCACGGATTGCCGCGCGGTCAGCCCGCGAGAGCGTCCTGCGCAAAGGTGTCCTGGAGGGCCTCACTCTTCCCGGAAAACTCGCTGACTGTTCCTCCCGTGATCCGCGAAACTCCGAACTTTACCTGGTAGAGGGAGATTCTGCCGGCGGGAGTGCGAAGATGGGGCGTAATCGACAGTTCCAGGCGATTCTTCCTTTGAAAGGAAAAATATTGAATGTGGAAAAATCGCGGCTGGATAAGATTCTTGCCTTCAACGAGATTAAATCATTAGTTATCGCGCTGGGGACAAACATCGGCGATGCGTTTAAAATTGACGACCTCCGCTATCATCGGGTATTTATCATGACGGATGCTGACGTCGACGGAGCACATATCCGCACGCTCTTACTGACGCTCTTCTACCGGTACCTACCCGAACTTATCACGCGCGGTCATATCTATGTCGCGCAGCCGCCACTCTATCGCGTACAGCGCGGCAAGTCGTTCAAGTATGTCTTCTCCGACGCAGAGCTTGAGGCGGCAAAACAGGAAATCGGGAAAGTTGCGGTCTCCGCCAGCGCGCAAAAGAAGAAAGAGGTAAAAGGCGACGAGGATGACCAAACGACAGAAACCGAATCGAAGGTGAATATCCAGCGATATAAGGGTCTGGGCGAGATGAACCCGGAGCAGCTCTGGGAGACGACCATGAATCCCGAGACGCGATTCATAAAGCTGGTGACGGTTGAGGATGCGGAAAAAGCAGATGAGGTATTCGACATCCTCATGGGGTCGCAGGTGGAGCCACGAAAACGCTTCATCCAGGTGCACGCAAAGTCTGCAAAAAACATCGATATTTGACAGATTTCTGCTTTTCCCCTATAGTTCTGGCGAAGGCCTGAAAAAGGCTTTTTTAAATAGGAATAAATATGACCATTCTTTCCCTTGCAGTTGATAAAACCGTCCGTTACTTTAAGGAGTCGTATTTCGAGCTCAAAAAAGTAGTGTGGCCCACGCGACAGGAGATCATTACCCACACCATCATCGTCATTGTGATGAGTATTTTTATTGCGGTTTTTCTGGGGGCGCTGGATGTCATCTTTACCATCGGTATTGAAAAGCTCCTTCTCCTGAAGAAATCATAGATATGGCAAAGCAGATCGGCGACAATCTGGCTCATTGGTACGCGATCCATACCTACTCGGGATACGAGGAGAACGTCGTACGCAACCTTAAGCAGCGCGTCGAGTCCATGGATATGGAGGACAAGATTTTTACCGTTCTCATTCCGACCGAGAAGAAAATCAAGATAAAGAACGGCAAGCGCAAAGTCGTGACGGAAAAAATCTTCCCCGGGTATGTACTGGTTGAAATGATCGTGACGGATGACTCGTGGTACGTGGTCAGAAACACCCCGAATGTCACCGGATTTATCGGCACCGGCACGACGCCTACACCCGTATCGGATTCTGAAATCGAGTATCTTCAAAAACGCATGGGGATGGAGGAGCCGAAATACAAGATTGACATCGCGCCGGGTTCGCCGGTACAGATTGTGGATGGACCGTTTAAAAATTTCGAAGGAAAAGTGCAGGACATCGATGAGGAGCGCGGCAAAGTAAAAGTCCTCGTTGCAATGTTCGGTCGCGAAACCCCCGTCGAATTGGATTTCTTACAAGTAAAAAAAGTTTAATTCTTGATTGATTCAAGATTCACGATTCAAGATTTAAGAATGGCCTCTCATTCATGAATCATGAATCATGAATCGTAAATCTTCCTATGGCTGTAATCAAAAAAATCAAAGCGCTTGTCAAACTGCAAATCCCTGCCGGTAAAGCAAACCCCGCTCCTCCGATCGGCCCCGCACTTGGCCAGCACGGGGTCAACATCGCTGAGTTCTGCCAAAAGTTCAACGCGATGACGCAAGGCCGCGGCGAAGAAGTCACTCCGGTTGAGTTGACCGTGTACGAGGATCGCACCTACTCAATGGTGCTCAAAACCCCTCCCGCATCCGAGCTCATCAAGAAGGCGGCGGGAATTCCAAAAGGCTCAGGAAAGCCCCTGACCGAAAAAGTCGGCAAGATAACGATGGCGCAGGTGCGCGAAATCGCGGAGAAAAAAATGCCCGACTTGAATGCAAAAGATATCGACGGTGCGATGCGCTCCATCATGGGAACCGCACGCCAAATGGGTGTTGAAGTTAAGGAATAGATTAAACAGGTGATAGGTTTTAGGTGATAGGTTAAATAATTATAAAACAAGTGGGAGGTCCATGCTTTGGGCCGCTACTACCACAGAACATATATGGCAAAACAGAAGAAGCAGAAAAAGTCGTCAAAGATCGATCCATCCATCGACCTTAAGAAAATCTATCCGCTTGAAGAGGCAATTCCCTTGGTAAAAAAAATCTCTCGGGAATCTTTTGATGCGAGCATGGAGGTCCATGTCCGGACTGGGATCGACCCAAAAAAGGGCGAGCAAGTGATTCGAGCATCTGTCACGTTACCGCACGGCACGGGCAAAACAAAGAAAATTGCTGTCTTTGCGGAAGGTGAAAAAGCGCAAGAGGCGACCGCTGCGGGCGCAGATGTGGTTGGCGGACCGGAGCTGATCGCAACGATCAAGCAGACTGGCAAAGCAGACTTTGATGTCGCCGTCGCCACGCCGGATATGATGAAACACATGGCCTCAATCGCTAAGGTGCTGGGCCCCAAAGGTCTGATGCCCTCTCCGAAGAACGAGACAGTCACACCGAACGTAAAAGCCGCCATCGAGGCGATCAAGCGGGGAAAGAGCCCGTTCAAAAATGACGACTCGGGAAATGTGCATCTCTCCTTTGGAAGAAAATCATTTGACGATGCAAAACTCATTGAAAATCTCTCCGCATTTCTCGACACCTTGAAAAAAAATAAACCTGCCGCTGCCAAGGGCACCTTCCTCAAGACCGTCACCATTTGCACGACCATGGGGCCAGCCGTGAAGGTTGAGGTAAAGTAGCTAGTGTATGGAGGGTCTTCCGTCCACACGATCAATCCTCTCGTCTGCACTTGAGGACATTAAAGGTGCATCAAAAATCCTTGGAAAAATTGCGGTGCCGATCGTTTTTGCACATGCCGCGGTCGGGGCATTTGTCATTGGCTTCTCGCTTGAGGCGAGCGGATTTCGTGCCTCGGGTCCAATCGCGATGTCCGCCTTTGACTCTCCCTGGATTCGTATTCTGCAGACCGCCATGCAACTTGTGGGCCTGTTTGTCAACATCTATTTCATTGACACACTCGTAAGAATAGTTAACCGCTCGATTGATGAGGATGCGACCGTCTCTGATGCGCTGAAGCGAACAGGGAAATTATTTGTTCCTGTGGCGTGGGCATCCATACTTGCATCTCTTACGATCACGGCGGGGTTTATTCTCCTGATTGTGCCGGGCATGATCTTTTCGGTCTGGTATTTCTTTCCTCTTTTTGTGCTCGTGAGTGAAAACGTCTGGGGAAGCAGTGCTCTGCGCAGGAGTCATTCGCTAGTGCGCGGCAGGTTCTGGCCGTCAGCGGTTCGTATCGGTATGATCGGGCTTGTCGGCTTTGCGCTCATGGCCGCTGCCGCATGCGCAGCGATTTTTCTGCTAACACTTTTGAGCGTCATTCCTGCATCGCTGCGCGGAGGACTTTCAGATACCGCGCTGTTTGCAATTGGAGGATTCGTGTTTCTCCTTCTCTCAGGACTCTTCTCTCTCTATGTCACGGCTGCGACCGTGCGACTTTATATAATACTCAAAGAGACGTTACCGGCACCCTCTGTGGATGTGACCGTTGTACCGAAAGCTGAATAATCTATGGCACTCCCCTTTCAATACGTGATCGGACTGGAAGTCCATGTTCAGCTCAAAACCGCATCAAAAATGTTTTGCCGTTGTTCGAATGCCGGCGAAAGTTCCCCTACGAA
>JBBTRP010000014.1:13098-15085 GCA_038065125.1 Patescibacteria group bacterium | reverse complement strand
CACGCGCGCATCGCAGATCTCAATCAAGAGTTCTGCTGCGCGAACAAGCGCAAACAGAGGAAGTTCCGCAGAGAGACCTTTTTCAAAGCGACTGGAGGAGTCGGTTCGGATATCGACAGCACGGGAGGTTTTTCGAACCGACACCGGATTAAAGCTCGCAGACTCCAGGATGATCGTGTGAGTATTCTCGTCCACGCGCGCGCGATCGCCGCCTTTGATTCCGGCAAGTGCCAGAGGACCTGCGTGATCCGCAATCACAAGCATGGATGAGTCAAGAATTTTTTCATCTCCGTCGAGCGTGACGAACTTCTCTTTTTCAGTCGCACGGCGAACAACAATCTCACGACGCTCCTCTTCAGTGTCCCCTAGCTTTGTATTGGTGACCACTTTTGATGCGTCAAACGCGTGCATCGGCTGCCCGTATTCGAGCATCACGTAGTTGGTGATATCCACAACCGCGTTGATGGGGCGTTGTCCACAGGCGAGAAGCCGCGCCTTCATCCACTGCGGGGACTCGCGCACAACAACATGATCAAGCATCATGCCAGCATACCGAGGACAGAGATCAGGGTCTTCGATGCGGACGGAGAGGAGTGGCTTCGCGGTGCGCCCCTTGAGGACGGTGAGACGTTTTTTGAGCGAGACGGAAAGAAAGGGCTCTTTCCAGGGAAGCGCGAGAATTGCCGCCGCCTCACGGGCACTGCCGACGAGGGACCAGAGGTCTGCGCGATTGGTCGTGATTTCCGCGTCATAGATCGTATCCGTCCCCTCGGTGATGACCCGATCGATCGAGGGACCGGCAAGGGAAAGCTGACGTGCGGTTGTTTCCGGTTTTGGAAGCGCGGGCAGGAACTCCTTAAGCCAAGAGTGAGGAATGAGAAAATTCATACTATCCCCTGATGAGCGACTCGAGTGTCTCGAGATCTTTTGCGGCTGCGCGAGCGTGCTCAAGAGAGACGAGCTGATTGCGAATGAGGTTTGCAAGCTCGTGATCGTGACTGATCATACCGTCCACGCGCGAAGATTTGATCGCCTGGTCAAGCTGCGCGAGGCGGTTGGAAACGATCAGGGTTCGCACCGACGGAGTATTGAGTAGCACCTCGTGCACGCTCGCGTATCCTCCGCCGATTTTAGGAACGAGCTCCTGGATGATTACTCCTCGGAGCACGTCGGCGATCAGGCCCCGGATATGCGCCTCTTCATGGGGCGCAAAACTCGTGATGATTCGCTCGATGGCATGAAGCGCCGAATCGGTGTTCATGATCGTAATCACATAGACGCCGGCGTTGGCAAGGTCGAGGGCCTTTCTGATCGCTTCGGGGTCGACAAACTCGCTAACGAATAGGACGTCCACGTCCTCTTTGGTGCACGCCGCAAGGCCGTCGATGAGACTGGGGGTGTCAGAGCCGATCTCCCGCTGATTGACGATAGATTTATTGGAAAGAAAGTCGTACTCGATCGGGTCCTCAAGCGTGATGATGTGCGCGCTGCGCGTCCGGTTGATCTGCTCTAAGATAGCTGCGGCAAGGGTGGTCCGGCCGGAGTCTTGATTGCCGCCGATGATCAAAAGGCCGTCAGATACCGCGACAAACCGGTCCAGCGCCGAGGGGCAGTCAAGTTCCTTGAGGGTCTTGGGCGTGACATTCAAAAATCTGACCGAGACAGACAGGACGTGCTCTTGATAGAACACATGGATCTTTGCCCTGATCTTTCCGTCAAATACCGTGGTAAAGATGAGATCGCGGTGCACTTCCAAAATATCGCGCTTGTCTTGGGGAATGATTAGGTCGACAATATCTTTGATTGATCGCTCAGAGATAATCTCATTGTCCTCGAGTCCGTTGAGGCTTCCGCCGGTGCGGATCATGGGGTAGGAGCCCACACTGAGATGCAGATCGGATGCGTCTTTTTTGACAGCTTCGGTTAAGAGACTTTTGAATGCAAGTGTTCCGGCAGTATCCATAATCAGTATTAAAAAATGAGATAG
>JBBTRP010000014.1:2672-12998 GCA_038065125.1 Patescibacteria group bacterium | reverse complement strand
GTTATCCGCAAGACCTCCTCCAGCGAGGTAAGCCCCAACAGGGCCTTGAGGATCGCGTCTTGCTTGAGGGTCATATTACCCTGGCGCTTCATTTCGGCAGACAGATCGTCGATGGAGAATTTTCGAGAGAGAATTTCTGAGAGTTGCGGCGTCATGCTCATGATTTCGGAGACAACCGTCCGGCCCTTGTAGCCGGTCTTTCCGCACTCGTCACACCCAACACCTTTGTAAAATACTGTATTCGAGGGGAGCTTGAGGCTCTCGAGGAGTCCCGGGGTCGGGATGTTTTCGATCTCCGTTGTAAGTTCTTTCTCCAGGGAGGGCGGCGCGGGCACGGGCTGCTTGCACTGCTGGCAGATTTTTCTGACCAGGCGCTGTCCCATGATCGTGTTGAGCGCTGCGGCGATGAGGAACGGCTCGACGTGCATGTCCGTGAGGCGAGGGATCACACCCACAACATCCTTCGCGTGAATGGTTGAGAGCAGAAAATGCCCGGTCAGCGCGGCGTGGGTTGCAAGTTCTGCAGTCTCGGTATCGCGGATTTCACCGACCATGACGATGTTGGGGTCCTGACGCAATATCGACCGGAGGCCGGACGCAAAAGTAAGACCAACATCGGGATTGATCTGCACTTGGTTGATGCCGGAAAAAAAGTATTCGACCGGATCCTCAAGCGTTACAATGTTCACCGACTCCTTGTTGAGCTCAGTCAGGATAGAGTAAAGCGATGTCGATTTTCCCGACCCTGTCGGACCCGATACGAGAAGCACGCCCGAGGGACGATCGATGACGGCTTTGAGAATTTCATAAGGCCGCTGCCAGAACCCGAGCTGTTCAAGCGTGATGATGTGTGTGGAGGTCGGCAAAATACGCATCACGATTTTTTCCGCCTCAAGCACCGGTAGGGTGGAGACGCGCAAATTCACATCCTGCCCCTCGACGCTCATACGAATGCGGCCGTCTTGGGGAATACGCGTCTCGTCAATTTTGAGATCGGCAAGCACCTTGATGCGCGAGACGATCATGGCGTGATGGGACTTGGGGAGCGAGAGGTAGGTGCGCAAGATTCCGTCGATGCGAAACCTGACACGCGTTTCCGGGTCGCCCGGCTCAATATGGATGTCGGAGGTCCGCAGGTCTACCGCCTCTTGAATCATGAGAGCGACGATTTTTGCAACCGGAGCCTTTTTGATGATTTCGACCAGGCGCTCCGTCTTCTTGCCCCGGTGATCTTTTGCCGCCTCCTCGGCAAGCACATTGAGCGCATCCTTGACCTCTTTCTTGAACGCCGTGTATTTACGGAAGGTATTACGGTATCCGCTTCCGGTACAGATGAAGAGTTTGAGGGTGTATCCTTCTTTCTTGACCCAAAAATCGATCGCCTCGATTCCGCGGTAATCGTCCGGGTTTACCAGCGCGACAGAGACCTCGTTCCCCTTTTTCTCAAAGAGCACGAGCTGAAAATTCTGCGCAACCGCTTGGGGAATAATTTTTAAAGTCTCCTCGGAGACCTCGATCTCATCGAGATCGACAAACGGCAAGCCAAAGAGCTCGCCCTTCATCTTCGCGAGGTTCGCTTCGCTGATCAAACCGTCTTGCACGAGTTGCTCTTCGGGATCCGACTCGGACTTCTCGGCCGCGGCCACAACGGTTTTCCAGCTTTCGGGCGTGAGGATCTTCTTTTCGATCAGCTGGTCAAGAAGTTTTTGCGCGATCGGCATGGGTTATAATGATTACTTGATCCCTCGACTACGCTCGGGATGAGTCCTGTGAAGTGAAATTCACCGGACTCATTTTTTGACGCGATGGGTGAACGGACTGGGATTTCCCTCACTGGTTCCGGCAATGGGCGGTTCTTCAAGTGGCTCAGAGAGCGAGGTGAAGACGGGATTAGCAAAAATCGTCTGCTGCCAGTCGATACTCTTCACCTGCACCTTTTTATTGCCCTCCTGGATATCAAGAATCGAGATCTGCTTGGAAAGAACGGCTGTCCACAAATACCACCCGCCGCCGATCAGTAATAACGCGAGAAATCCTAACAAGATCGGAAGGTTGTTCTTTTTTTTCTTCACCGTGATCACGGGCGCGGACTTTTTTTGCGGAAGTGGACTGTCCGCCTTTTGCCCGATAGAGAAGTTTGGTTGTTGAGGAAAGAGGTCTGACATACTATTCCGCAGAGTAATAGGTCCTTATGTTGATTCCCGCCGCCTGCGAGTCGGGCGAGGAGTCAAAGGAGACTACGTCGGTAAACCGCGAGTTTGTTTCCAGCGCCTTCAGGAGAATCTTGAGTTTTGCGTAGTCGACGTTGGTAAAGCTTAACGAGATCAGGACCTCCTTTGCTCCGGGGTTATTCTTGACCTTACCGTCCTGACTCACGATGTCGATAGACTGTAGGCTCACCCCCATCTTCTTTGCAAATCGCTCATACGAGGAGAAGAGAGTTGCGATGTCCGGCCCCGACGGCAGGACGACGTTGAGCTTACTCCTCTCACCCTCGCCATACTGCTCGTACAGTGTTTGGAGTTTTTTGAGATCCTCAAGATATAGTCGCCGATTCTCAACGATTTTTTTCTTTTCTTCGACATCAAACTGGCCGCCCGGGCGGTATTTCTGTATTTCGGGCTGCATGACCAGCATAAAAAAGGCGGCGAATACCCCGGCAAAAAGAAGTGTTGCAAGGAGCGGCACGAGCCGATTGAAAAGAAGTAGGAGAGGTTGTGATTTTGCCTGTGGCATCTGGATTTTAAGGATTCGCTTTCTTCAGAATATTCGGGTTCATGGTAAAGGAAACTTCGAAACCGACACCGTTGATGTCCCCGGACTGATCGAGCTGTGCGCTTCCGGCGGTAATGCGCACGTCGGAAACCAGTGATTTTGCCTCTTGGAGAATAAGTAGCTGGCGCGCAAGCGTTCGGAAGTCGGGCGCGGTTGCAGAAAAGGACATGGCGCTTCCCGGCGCGACCGAAAGCGTATCGTAGGACACGGTCGGCAGGGTGTATTTCTCAAGTTCCGTAATAAATTGACTCCAATAGATATGCCCCTCCAAAAGACTCTTGAGAGTCGAGAGTTTGTTCTGAAATTTGTTGAGTGCAGCCGCATTGCGCTCGATTGCGGTGATCTCCTCATCGATCTTTCCCAAGTTCACCGAAAGCTGGCGCGCATTCTGCGCGATCACATACGCGTACAACCGAACCCCCACGAACAGAACGACAGAGAGTGCAACTGCCGCGAGCACCGAAGACCCTAAAATGATCAGGTTCTTTTTCTGGTGGGTCCGGGCGACACTTTTTAGCGCCTCTTGGGACATGAGATTCACGCCAAAAAGCGGCGCTCCAATCTTTGGCGTCTCTTGTTTTACCTTCTCCTTTTTTCCCGTCTCCTTCTTGTCGGCCTTTTCGGGCTTTTCAGTTTTTTCCGGCTTTTCAACCTTCTCCTGTTTCTCTTTCTTCCCAAGAAGATCTTCGGGTTTTTTTGGATTGATGAAATTCAGATCTCCCATAGTAGGTTTAGTATACCATACTGAGTTACGCCCCGCGCATCGCCAGGCCAATCGCGACGGAAAACTTCGGCCCCAACGCCTGCAAAACGGGCTTGAGATCGGCTGGGTACGAGATGTGAGCCCACGGATCTCCCAGGATCACGCGCATATCAAGGCTTTGGGAAAGAGTGGCGGCCAGATTGGGAAGAAGCGCAGACCCGCCGGTCAGGATGATCTTTTCGACAATGCCGGTCGCGGTTGGAGAGGGGGTGACCGAGTGTGCTTTGTAGAGATTGAGAGTGTAGCGAATCTCGTGGATGATCGGCTCGAGGGTTTCGCGCAAAATCGCCGGCACGCCGCCGCCTCCGGTAGGTGCGGAGCCGGAGGGAAGTGTCACTCCGATATCACGCTTAAGCTGTTCGGCGCGTTTTTCATTAATATGGAGGCTGTTCATGATTGCGCGCGTGAGGGCGTTGCCGCCGGTCTCGATACTTCTCCCCAAAAACGGCACACCGTCCTGCACGATAATAATGTCGGTCACCGCCGCGCCCACCTCGACGATCATGACCTCTCCCGGCTCCTCCCCGACCAGCGCGCGCGCAAGCGCAAACATCTCCGTCTCAAGACTGGTAAGCGAAAGACCACTTTTCTGAAAAATATCGGTATACACCTGCACGGTCTCTTTTGCCGCACCGGTAATCAGGATCTTATAATCCGGCGGCTCCGCATCGGGATTGGGCGGTTCTTCTTTCTTTGCGAATGGCAAACCGGCAGGTTGTTTTTTCCCCTGGGAGAGTATTTTGTAGTCTAAAATGATGTCCTCCAGCGGCAGTGGGATGATTTTTTTCGCTTCCCAGTGGATGGCGGAGTCGAGCTCATCTTTTGTCATCGGGGGAAGACTGATGAGCGAGGTAAAAACAACATACGTCGGCAGGGCGGCCGTTGCAGAAAACGACCTCGTACCCGCCTTCTCGCAAATCAGCTTGATGGTCTGCGCAACGGTTGGCGCGTCTTCCTTGCCAATGCCGCGCACATCGCGCGTTGCGTGCTCGACAAATCCGTAAGTCACCAGGGACACCGAGTTATCCGATTTCTTCTCAAGCTCGACGAGCTTGATACTGGAAGTGCCGACGTCGACGCCGATCACGCTTTCATTTTTTTTGCCAAAGAGGGACATGGGGATTTAGTATATCACGCTTTTCACCTATTGTGTTTGCGGCAGGTGCTTGAGGACGTCTTCAAGTCCCGGGGGGATGGTCACGCGATAGCGCCCGTCATTCATAATCGCCTCTGCGGCCGTGTCTCCCCCGCCATACTTGCGCTCGAATACGAATTGCTTGGCTATCATAAGGCCGTTGATGCGCAACGCGACGTCGCTGGTCTTATTCGTCATGCCGTCGACGATACTTTGCTTGGAGCTCCTGAGGGCGGTAAAACTTGCGACCTGATCGAGAAGCGCTTGCCGTGCAACCGGATCTGCCTCGGCGTTCGCGCGTGCTGTCGTCGCAGTTATCTGTCCACTTAGTGCGGTAATGTCAGTCTGTTGCTGTCGTTTCCAGTCGCGAAACAGCTGATTGCTCTCGCAGGCGGTCACATCTCCCGTGCCGGTCTTAATCGTGTTTTCCGCAAAGAAAATACCGGCAAGCTCAGCCGCAAAGAGACTTGAGTCCGTTGGCGGAGTACAGGGATCAATAATAATATTCCCGCTTGTTAATCCTCGAGGATCGTCATTTTTTCTTAAAACGATCCACGCGACGGACGCGATCTGTTTGAGCGCCGAAACTGTGCCCGGAATATACCGGAGGGAGTGTTTGATCGTGAGATTGCCGCGAATGACGAATGTCATGCCGCCGGATTTGTTGGCGTTCTTGTTCTCGATCAGCCAGGGGTTATTATTCATCCCGATCTGGTCCCCGAGCGTGAGGTCTCCGTCATAGAAGAAAATTGACCCGTCCTGTGTCTTGTCGGCAAGCGCTTGAAGAATCTGTGATTCTGTATTGTTTGCCTGGTGATTCTTTTTTTCAACACGCAAACGAAACCGATTATTGCGCCTTCTTGGATCCGCGCTTGAAGGGTCGTCTGACTCGGTCGTGACCGCGTCGATATCAAGATGTGCCCCCCGCGTCTGAATGCGCCTGCGAGTCGACCCCCCTACGATGATCTCCGTTCGTTTGGGCGCGAGACTCGAAAGACTTCCCGATTTTATACGGTTACCACTCGATATAGCTCCGAATCGCTTGCAGGTGTTCTTGGGAAGGCCCGACTCTTCACACGCGCCCTCAAACTGAGTTATAGCCGTCGCGCTACCCGACCGCTTTCCCGAGAGTACCAGGAAGTCGGCATTTTTTTCCGGCGAGGGAGGCGGCGCGGTCGCGTCGAGTCCACCGACAGAGGCGACCGTGCCTCCCCGCGCCTGAACCCACGGACCGATGTAAAACGTTTTCCATTTTGTTTTGAGGTCTGCAGACTCGCGCGCATCGACACTGCTCTCACAGTACGGGTCGCACGCTCGACCGATGAATTTGCCTTTGTTCGGATCGTCAGCGCCTCTATCGCCCGGGTTCAAAAGACACCGCTTCAGAGACCCATCATCCGGATCGGTCGCGCAGACAAGGGTTGTCGCGCACTTCCCGGCGCAATCGATCGGCGTCTCGGGCGCGACACAAGAGGATTTACACGACTGATAGGGCACACCGGCGGCGTCCGTCCCGCTACACACAACGGTGCCTCGTGGGCACGGGGGCTTTGACTTGATCTCGTAAATCGACCGGCCGGAAAACACGAGCCAACCCATATTTGCGCCGCCCCACGCCCATCCTTTAAACTCATTTTTAACTTGATCCAGGGTAACGGTGTAGTTATTCGCTCCGCCCGAGGTTTTTTTTGAAAGACTGATCCAGCCCCGATCCTTCCATGAGAGGAGCTTAATCCATCCATCGACCGTATTGTCGACGTTCACCTGTGCTACGGGGCCGTTCGTGCGGAACGTCGCGTCACCGACGCTTCTAGCGTTGAGATAATCAGGGTTGCCGTACTTATTCGGCGCGTTGCGGATGTCTGCGGTGTTACAGGTCGCACCCCAACAGATCCATCAGAATTTGGGTGACCACGACCAGCCCGTAAGAGAGCCGTCGTCCGCTTTCGTCACGCCAAATGAGCCTTTTTTCGCGTTCGTTGTCGTGTCCCGAATCGCATCCTGCTGACGAATCCACCCGACAATCGGATTCCACGCCCAGCCACCGATTTTTTTCGGCACGGCTTCGGTCACCGCGGGCGCGATGAATACGCTTGCCGCAAGGATACCGAGCACGCAAAACCCAATAACGGCACGTGATCCAAAAAAATTTGAAATCATAGAGTGAAAGCAGGTTGACGAGAGGCTTTCTTCCATTATATACTACTCGCATTGGAACGACGAGTGTATAGATTGCTTATGAATCATCTCCTGCAAAACTCAACCCAGAATCTCCGGCGCGTACTCGCGCAAGCGGCGCAGCTTGCCGCGTCCCAAGGCAAATCAAAAATCGACCCGGTACACCTCTTCTTTGGGATCACCAACCAGGCGGAGTTTGGCATTTCTGTCGAAATCTTCTCCCCCAAAAAAAGAAAGTCCGCCGCCGCAAAGGTTCCGACGGCAGTGGTCCTCTCTCCCATGAGCCGGCGCATTCTCGTGAACGCCGCCGCGATAGCCAATGCGTACAACCACTCCTACATCGGCACCGAGCATCTCTTCATGAGTATTCTGGAGAGCGGGAACCAAAAGATCGAGACGATAGTCCAGAGCAATAATCTTGACAGCAGGACGCTCAAAAATCAGCTTGATCTGATTTTGCAAAGTTCGTCAAAGATCCTTGACATGCTCGAGACTCTCACTCCCCCGCCGCCAACCGAAGATCACACGCATCACCACCATCATGAGGGGGAACAGCCAAAAACCTCTCAAAAGGCAAAACGCATCTCCGCGCTGGAATTTTTCAGCACGCACCTCACGTCCCCTGATATCGCCAAAACTTGCGACCCGCTCATCGGCCGCGAGTCCGAACTTGAACGACTCATGCGGATACTCCTGCGGCGAACAAAGAACAATCCGGTACTCCTGGGCGAGCCGGGTGTGGGTAAAACCGCGCTGGTGGAAGGCCTTGCAAAAAAAATCGTTGCGGGAGATGTCCCCGACGCCCTGAAGGGGAAAAAAATCTTTTCCCTGAACCTGACGGCGATGGTTGCCGGAAGCGCGTTTCGCGGAGAGCTTGAGATGCGATTCAAGCAGGTCCTGGACGATGTACACGCAGATCCATCGGTCATCTTGTTTGTCGACGAGATTCACACGCTGGTGGGCGCGGGATCTGCTAACGGCTCGCTGGACATTGCAAATATCCTCAAGCCCGCCCTTGCCCGCGGCGAACTACGCTGCATCGGCGCTACCACCTTCCAGGAGTACAAGCGCTACATCGAAGATGACGCGGCGCTGGAGCGGAGATTCCAGCCGATCCAGCTGGACCCGCCGTCGCGCGAAGACTCCATAAGAATTTTGCAGGGAATCCGCGCCAACTACGAACGCCATCACGATGTTGACATCACCGATGAGGCGATCGAGGCGGCGGTGCGTTTGAGCGACCGATACATCCCGGAAAAAAACCTTCCGGACAAAGCGATCGACCTGTTGGATGAGGCGGCGGCAAAAACAAAGCTCGACTCGCCGATCGGAGGGACGCTTGCCGATATCGCGACGCTCCAACGACAACTCGAGGTTATCAGCGCGCAGAAAGAGTACGCGCTGTATCAGGAGCAGGATCTTGCGCGCGCCCAAAAACTTCATGAAGAAGAGCTCCAAACAAAGGAGGCCCTGAAAGGTTTGAGTGCCACGGCACGCGTCTCGGTCACGGCTGAAATGATCGCAGCAATACTTGCTGGCTCCACCGGCATCCCGCTCGAACAGCTAACCGCGAATGAGCGCGAACAGCTCTTGCGGCTTGAAGATGAACTGTCAAAAAAAATCGTCGGGCAGGAACACGCAAAAAAAGAAATTGCCCGTTTTATCCGCCGCGCAAAAGCCGGTTTTCTTCCCGCGGGACGCCCCCTCGCGTCATTTCTCTTTGTCGGCCCTAGCGGCGTGGGAAAAACAGAAACCGCAAAGACTCTTGCGCGGGAACTCTTCGGTCCACGGGGGTTTCTGAAGCTCGACATGTCTGAGTTCTCCGAAAGCTTCACCGTCTCTCGCTTGATCGGCGCGCCGTCAGGCTACATCGGCTACAAAGAAGGCGGCAAGCTCACCGAAGCGATCCGACAAAAACCCTACACGCTCATTGTCTTTGACGAGATTGAGAAGGCGCACCCCCGAGTACTCACGCTGCTCCTGCAAATTCTTGACGAAGGGGCGCTCTCGGATGCGGCCGGAAAAAAAGTTGATTTTTCAAACACTGTCGTCATTCTCACGTCAAACCTCGGCGCGAAACAGTTCGCATCGGGGGGACTGGGATTTGCCGATGGAGACGCCAAGCCTGAACAAAATATCGATGCCGTCTCAAGCGAACTGAAAGAGTTCTGCAATCAGGAGCTCCTCAACCGCATCGATAAGATCATTTCTTTCGCGCATCTGCGGACCCAAGATCTTGCCGCCATCGCCGCACAGCACCTTGAGGATCTCGCCTCTCGTCTGAAAATAAGCCGAGGACTTGAGATGAAGGTCTCTCCAACCGTTTTCGAATTTCTTGCGGACCGGTCGCACGATCATGCGCAAGGCGCACGAAAACTCCGTCACGTCCTAGAACAAGAAATTGAGCACCCCATCGCAGAGCGGCTACTGGAAAACGGCGACTCGCCCTCGTCGCTTCGAGTGTCGCTCCGCAACGGGTCTCTCCACTTTGCGCTTCGCTAATTAAAAGGTAGCGCGCCATATCCCCATCTATGGCCCAACCTGCTCCCCGTGCCCCGCAATCGGTCCGCCGACAACAACCACGTCGGTACCAGATAGACGGCGCAATAATTACGATTACCCCCCAATCTCCCGGATCGTCCGACCGGGAGGCTTTGGCGCACGCGCCCGTACCGCAAAGCGGCAACGCGGGACAAAAAAAGCCATCGCAAACGCCGCCGACTGAAGCGAGCGACTTTGACGAGCCCGCGCCGCTTCCCGAGGAAGAAGAGGAGGCGCCAAAAACACCTTCCCACAAAAAAGAAGGAGAAGAGGCGGCGACTCCTCCCCAAGACGACACGGTAAAAGAAGACACCGGCACGTCCCAACTCTCTGCCGAGCGCCCATGGGAAGGAGAAAATCCGGAAGAGGCCGGGGAAGAGGGCGGATCGGGAGAGCAGGATGGATCACGGGACGGCGGGCACGGTGAGGGACAAGGCGAGCAAACGGACGGAGGCGCCGGGACGCAAGAAGAGCGCGAGAAAAAGAAAGGTCGCGAGGAACAGGAGGGCGCAGCTCGCGGACGGCCTCAAGGGGGAGGAAGTGAATCCGGAGAAGAGGGTCAGCAAGGCCATGAAAATCAGCGGCGGCTCCAAAAACAGCGGCAGGCGCGGGCAAAACAAGAGGCGGAAAAAAAGGCCGCTTCCTCTGCAACGGAGGCGCTTGAAAAAAAGCTCAACCCGGCCTTTATGGGGTCCAAAGAGTTCCTGCTCACCTGCTGGCGGTCGGTGATCGCGAGTTTCGGACTCACGCTCATTGCCATCACTGCATATTATCTCTCGGTCTTTTGCTTCCATCCGCCCGGGGTGTGCGAGCCGGGCGAAGAGTTCGATGTGCCCGGAGACAAGTCACAGCGGAACACTTTTTTTACGGTTGGCGTGACCGCCCTCACCATTTTTCTTATTGCCTTACTCGCCGTGCTTCTTGTGATTGTCAT
>JBBTRP010000014.1:0-2572 GCA_038065125.1 Patescibacteria group bacterium | reverse complement strand
CCTCCTCCGATTTCCGGACTTCCAACTGCGGGCGAATATGAAGTAACCCCCCGTCCGCCGGCGATTCCTTCAACACCCCCGGCAGTGATCCTTCGCGAAGAACTCCCCAAAACCGCGCAAGAAGCGCAAGGAGGCCCAGTTGAGACTGTGGAAATCCAACAAGACAGTAATAGAGCGGCTCAGCTTGGCGGGGATGGCACAAGCGTCGTCACGTTCGACGAGTACACCGGCACCTTTTACCGCATTACGCCGGACGGTGTTCCGACGAAGATGACCGATCAGACCTTTACCGGCGCGCAAAAAATAACCTGGGCACCCCAGACGGACAAGGCGTTCATCGAATTTCCGGACGGGTCAAACATCGTCTACAATTTTGAAGAAAAAAAACAGATCTCAATCCCCTCCCACTGGACCGAGCCGAGCTTTTCGCCGGACGGCACGAAAATTTCAATGAAAATCATCGGCGAGGATCCGGATAACCGCTGGTTTGCGGTTGCCGACGCGGACGGGTCCAACGCACGCGTCCTCGAACCGCTCCTCAAAAAAGCCGGATTCTTCATCCCCTCCTGGTCTCCGTCCGGACAGGTGGCGGGTTTCTTCCGCGAGGGCATCGACGGTGATCGGCAGAAACTCTTTTTTCTGGGTCTCAACGGCGAAAACTTTAAGGCGGCCGTGGTTGCAGGACGCGGCCTTGAGTTCACGTGGTCGCCGCAGGGCGACAAGCTTTTACACAGCGTGTACTCAAGCTCTGGCCGATACCTGCCCGAGCTCTGGATCGTGAACGCGCTCGGGGATGAGATTGGCGACAACCGTCGGCGCTTGAAGCTCAACACCTGGGCGCACAAGTGCGCGTTTGCCGACAACGAAACTGTCTACTGCGCAGTCCCGGTCACACTCAAAGACGGAGCGGGACTTCTTCCCTCCTACGGCGACGTTGAGGAGGACCATATCTATCGAATCGACTTGACGACCGGCTACCGGCAACGGATCGCCATGCCGGCAGAAAAACACACCATCCAAACCCTAGTCGTTTCCAAAGACCAGGATGTCCTGTACTTCGTCGACAAATTCGAAGGAAATTTGTTCAAAATCGACCTCTAATATGCGTATGCGCTCAAAATTCTGGGCGCTTGCGCTTCTGGTGAGCTGCTCACTCGCGGCGGCAGCGCCTTTTTTTGTGTTTGCGGCAACAAATCCGATCCAGTCCTCGAGTCTCATTGACTTCGAACTCAACGTCAAACTTCCGACCGTATCAATCTCCACCGCCGATATTACGTCCGGCGAGGCGATCGCACTGTATGTGAAGGGCGTATACGTTTTCCTGGTGCGCGCCGCGGCGTTTTTTGCCGTTGTGATGATCGCGTGGGGAGGGTTTTTGTGGATGACCGCTGCCGGCGAGAAGGGCCGCGTCGGCGAAGGGCAAAAAATCATCACCAACGCCATCATCGGTCTCGTACTCGCGCTGGGATCCTACACGATCCTGTATACGATTAATCCAAAAATAAAGGATCTCAGTGCCGTCAATCCAACCAAGATTACCGGGCGGTATATTGAAGCGCCGCCGCAACCGGGAGTATGCTGCTATGCGGAAGTTACGATAACTGCACCAAATGGAGCGATTCTTCCCGCGCCGGTCTATACGAAAAAAGCCCATGATATTAGCCTTGATGAGTGCAAAGTGGAGGTTAAGGAAAAAAGAAGAACCGGGGTCGTGACAGGAAGTGACGCTTTCTATTGTTCGAAGCAAGGCGTTCGGCCATCTATCTCGAGAATATCATTGTGCTGGAAAAATATTACTGGATCGCATGACACCGATCCGTCACCCCACTGCACCACCAAGACGCCGCTTCCATAAAAAACTCACAGACTTCTTTTAAATGACACGTCATTCCTTCTCTCTTACCGCCCCCAGACAATGGCGTATCGGACTCGTCGCAAGTTTCATACTTGTCTATGCTGGTTTGTTCGCGCAACTCGTCTACGCGCAAACGCCCGACATTCCGCTGCAAATTCCCGTGTATGACTCGTCGGGAGTTCGAGTCACGTCCCTCAAAGGCTGCACCGGGAGCGGGAGTGTTCTCTCCTGCGGCGCGCTTGCTCAGTACATCAAAATCGTCTACGAGTGGCTTGTGCGCGCTGCCGCAATCTTTGCAACCGCCATGATCGCCTGGGGAGGATTTATGTGGCTCACCGCGGGCGGGAACACCGGACGGCTCGGGCAGGCGCGGACCATCATTGCAAACGCCCTCACCGGACTTGTCCTCGCGCTCGGGTCGTATACACTCCTCTACACCATCAACCCAAAACTCAAGGAATTAGGAAATATAACCCCTTTTGGAATTAGCGGAAAACAGATGCAAGTGCCGCAACCCCCTACTCCGCCAGGAGTATGCTGTTACGCGGTAACGCAATATCTTGGCGCAGGAGGCGGAACGCCGGTTGCCTCAAAAATTAAACACGCGTCTCCAATGACCCTCGACAAATGCAAAGACGAGATAAAGCCTGGCCTGGGAAGCGGCTCGGTTATAAGGACGGTAGATGCGGCTTTTTATTGTTCAAATACGGGCGTTCC
>JBBTRP010000013.1:0-6518 GCA_038065125.1 Patescibacteria group bacterium | reverse complement strand
TGCCCACTTCTAGTGAGAAGGGCTCGGCGAAGACCGGAGACGAGTACGCAAACACACTTAAACAGCTCGAGAGTTTCAAGAATTTCGACTGGAGCAAGTTCAACACCAATAGCATGCCGACCGATTTTGCGGAGATTTCAAAGCAGTTTCAGCAATACGAAAAGCAGAAAAAAGAATCGGAACAGAAACGTTAAGAATCCCTATGAAATTCATCGACACGCACGCGCATATTCAGTTCGCGGCATATGACGACATTCTCGATAAAGTCCTTGCAGACGCGGCCGAACACGAGACTGGCGTGATAGTGGTGGGATGCGAGCAGGAGAGCAGTGAGGCGGCCGTCGCGCTTGTTAAGGATCGTCCCGGATTGTGGGCCGCAGTCGGGCAGCATCCGACCGATACGGGGTTGCCGTTTGATATCAAAAAATTTCGTGAGCTTGCCGAATACGAGAAGGTCGTGGCGGTCGGGGAGTGCGGGTTGGATTATTATAGGTTAGATGGTTCTGAGGTTCTGAGGTTAGAGGTTATTGAGAAGCAGAAGGAGCTGTTTGAGGCGCAGATTACTTTGGCGCATGAGCGGAATGTGCCGCTGATCATCCATTGTCGGGACGCACATCCAGACATGATCGCGATTCTTTTGAAGCGGTTTTCCACACCCTCAAGCCACCCGCATCCGCCCAAAGAACACGGGGTACTGCACTGCTTTACGGGAACGGTTGCCGACGCGCAGAGCTATCTCGACCTCAATTTTCTTATCTCTTTTACCGGCATCATCACCTTTGCCGACCAGTATGATGATGTTGTGAGGCGCGTTCCCCTTGAAAAAATGCTCATCGAGACAGACTCGCCCTTCCTCACGCCAAAACCTCACCGCGGGAAGAAGAACCATCCGTCGTATGTGCGATTCGTCGCCGAGCGGATCGCCGAGATCAAGGGAGTCTCGACCGATGAGGTCGCTCGACAGACGACCGAGAACGCCCGCAGACTGTTTCATCTTTCATAAATCCTATATTTAAAAGGAAAACACCCTTTTTGCCATTGACAAAAAGGGTGTTTTGGTGTATACTGTTCGGATAGTTTTTTGTTCTTTTTACTCTCGGAGTACGACAAAATACGCTTCAGAAGGAGGAGTGTTCGGTGGATATCGTTGTTTTGGCAATTCTGGCGGGGACCATTCTTTTTTGGCCGGTTTTCTACAAAAAAAGGGTCGTTCCGCCCTCGACCCCCGTCGAGAGAGGGGTCAAAATCCTCCCCCCTGACTTCCAGTGGGGAGTCGCAACCTCGGCCTTTCAGAATGAGGGCAAGCCTAGTCCGAGTAATTGGAAGCAGTGGGTGGATGCCGGCAAGACGGAGACGACTGTCGCCCCGGCGGACGAGTGGCGGGACATCCACACCTTCCAGGCCGATGTCGAGCGGATGAAAAAGCTCGGCATCACGCACCTACGTATGTCGATTGCCTGGGACCGGGTGTGTCCTGCACGTGGAGTCATCAAGTCCGAGGTACTCATGCAGTACCGGTATATGCTCCGTCTCCTTCAGGAGGCGGAAATCAAGGTCTCCATGACCCTCTGGCATTTCGTCGACCCGGCCTGGTTTCCCGGCTGGGATCGTGCGAATGACCATGACATCGACCAGTTCATCATGTACGCCCTGCGCGTACAGGATATGTTCGAGGAGCTGGTTGACTCCTGGGTCACATTCAACGAGCCCTGGGTCTTCTCCCGGATGGGCTGGCTTTCGGGCCAGTGGCCTCCGGGGCGGACGGGTCGACTCGATCTAGCGGACAGGGTCGTCAAGAACATGATCAAGACCCACAACCAGGTCTATGATCTGTTCCAAAAAGTAACGAAAAGGCCGGTCGGGATCGTCCATAACATGGATTTGGCCACGCCGTTAACTGGTTCGCTGATCGAGTGGGGCGTCGCAGCGCTCCTGGAGTGGTACTTCAACTGGAGGTTATTAAAGGCCGTCAAGGTCGATTTTGTCGGTCTGAATTACTACTTCCGGGTGAGAGTGATTATGGGCGTTCCACTCATGATCAATCAGCTGGTCCCCGAGAAGGACCGCAACGACTTCGGCTGGGAGATCTACCCCTATGGGATGTATCTCTCGCTCGTGCGCGTGGCTCGGCACAAGAATGTGCCGATCATAGTCACGGAAAACGGCGTCGCTGACCGCTTCGACACCAAGCGCGCCAACGCGCTTCTCGACCACCTCCAGTGGCTCGTCGAGGCGCGACTCGCGGGCGTCGATGTCCGTGGCTACTACCACTGGACGCTTCTCGATAACTTCGAGTGGGCGGCCGGAACGAACCAGAAGTTCGGCCTCTTCGAAGTAGATCAAGTGACCAGACGGCGGATCGAGCGGCCTTCCGCGCGCCTCTACGCGTCGATCATCGACGCCTGGAGACACGCAGCAGTGCCGACGAAACGCTAATCATCGGAGCCTTTCCTTCCCGGAGAGGCTCCTTCTATTTGTGAGAGGTCTGTTCAAATTCAAACAATCCTCTATACTGTTTTGATGCTTTCCGGCAAACGATCGGACAATACGATGTGGCGGATGATTGGTGTTGCATGGGAGCTGGGGTACCTCATCGCGTTGCCGCTCGTAGGTTTGGCGCTTCTGGGGAAGTTTGTCGATCGGCTTTTGGGGACCTCGCCACTCTTTTTATTGATCGGGATTCTTGCCGCGATTGTCCTGTCGACCATTATCGTTGTCCGCAAAGTGAGCGGGATGATGGATGATGAGAAGGATGCCCAAAAAAGTTCGAAAAAGCAGGATGACAACATATGAACATCTCCATAGCAGCTGAAACACTCTTTACCGTCGCGGGATTCCCGGTCACCAATAGTTTGCTGGTAGGGTGGGGCGCGTCGCTTTTGTTGATCGGTGTGGGTTTTGCGGCTACTCGAAAACTCGCCTCCGTGCCGACGGGGAGCCAGAATTTTATGGAGTGGATCGTGGAGGGGATCCTTTCCGGGATTGATACGATCACGCGTAACCGTTCGGAGTCGGTCCGGTTTTTTCCCCTGATCGCGACGATTTTCCTCTTTGTACTGGTGGTGAACTGGGCGGGACTCTTGCCGGGGATGGGCGGAGCGCTTGGCATCAAGGAAATTCACGAGGGGCGCCCCCTGATCGTGCCGTTTATCCGTTCGACGTCAGCTGACCTTAACTTTACCATCGCCCTCGCGGCACTCTCGGTGATGACAGTGCAGGTGTTGGGCATTGCGAGTATCGGGTTTGCGAAATACGCCAGAAAATTCTTTAACTTCTCGAATCCGCTCAACTTTTTTGTGGGGATTTTGGAGCTCGTTTCCGAGGTTGCAAAGCTGATTTCCTTTTCATTTCGTCTTTTTGGCAACATTTTCGCCGGAGAAGTCCTCTTGACGGTCATGACTGTTCTGGTACCGTATATTATTCCCTTGCCGTTCCTTCTTCTGGAGGTTTTTGTGGGACTGATTCAGGCGTTGGTGTTTGCCATGCTGACGTTAGTGTTTGCAAAAATGGCGATGGAGGAAACGGCGCACTCGTAAAATTCCAAATGACAATATACAAATTCCAAATAAATCCCAATGTTCAAATTCTAAACTCGGTGCTTATTTGAGATTTGGTGCTTGCGATTTGTGATTTAATAATTAAGAATTAATTATTCAGTATGGACGAAAAATTGGAGCTCATCAAAGCATCTGCGGCATGGGCGCAGCTACTGGGTCCCGCATTGGCCATGGGGCTTGGCGCGATTGGACCGGGTATCGGCATCGGCATTCTGGTCGGAAAGGCGCTTGAGGCGATCGGACGCAATCCTGAGGCCTCCGGCAAGATTCAGACCGTTATGATTTTGGGCATCGCATTTACGGAAGCGATCGCGATTTACGCCCTGGTCATCGCGCTCCTCGTGAAATTCACGTAACGACTCGATGGAGATTCTCGCCAACCTCGGCATTGACTCGAAACTCTTTGCGGCGCAGCTCGTGAACTTTGCGCTGCTTCTGTTTATCCTGCATCGGTTTTTGTACAAGCCTCTGTTGGTCATCCTGCAGAAGCGTTCAGAAACGATTGAGAAGAGCTTGAAAGAGGCCGCGGAAATTGAACAGCGAGTGAAGGAGACCGCCAAAATGCAGGAGGAGATTCTGGCCACGGCGCGCGGAGAGGCGCAAGCAATTCTCGTTAAGGCGCAAGCGATCGCAGATGAGAAGCAGGCGGCGGCCGTTGAGAAGGCGGAGAAAAAGGTCGCGGCGGTGATTGTCGACGCGAAAGAAAAAATTGCCGCGGAAAAACGGCAGATGCTTACAGAGGCACGCGAAGAGCTTGGCGGATTGGTGATCACGGCGGTGGAAAAGATCCTGGAGACGGGACTTTCCAAACAGATCCCTGAAAAGTTGATTGCGGATGTTGTAGAGAAGACGAAGAAGAGTATATGAGGGCAACGCCGAAACAAGTTGCCCGCGCGATGTTTGAGGTTGTGGAAGGTACGTCAGCGAAGGAGATCGACCTCTTTGCAGGTAGCGTCGTGAAGCAGTACGCAAAGACCGGGAAGTCCGCGTTCTTGCGGCGGGTGATTCGCTCCCTTGAGGCGCTCAGTATGGAGAAAGAGGGCGCATCGTCTGTCGTCGTTACCTTTGCCCATGAAGATGTGGCCGCCGCTGAGGCGTTCAAGCGCGGTGTGATCGAGAAAGGAAAAAAAGTCCTAGTGACAACCGTCGTGGATCCATCGATTATGGGTGGGATGATTGTTGAGGTGGGAGACATTCGCATCGACGCGAGCGCGCAGACACACCTCGAACAGTTGCGTGCCTGTATTTCGATATAGAGCCCTATCCCGCAATAACTCTTCTACTGCAATTATGTATTCTCGGCTGCAAACAATTCACCGCTCGTCAATGAATACGCCGTATTCACCTCCTCGCGCTTCATTGTTTTCGCTCGAGAATCCATAATTTCGTGACGAAGCTTATTGCGGGACAGGGCTCTTGAAATTTCAAAACTTATGGCAAAAAACTATCTTGTTGAATCGCTCGAAAAGCATCTCGACTCCTATAAAGCCTCCTCGCGCGTTGCGCATGTCGGCAAAGTGGTCGAAGTGGGGGATGGCATTGCGAAAATTTCCGGGCTCGCGAGCGCGAAGCAATCTGAGATGCTCGACTTCGGGGTGCGTGACGGCGTGAGTGTGATGGGCGTGGTGCTGAATTTGGAAGAAGACACGATCGGCGCGATGATCCTGGGGGAGTGCGAAGGTATCAAAGAAGGGGATACGGTCACGGGAACGGGTAAGATCCTCGAGGTGCCGGTGGGCACGGAACTGGTTGGCCGGGTGGTAAATCCCCTGGGCGTTGCGCTTGACGGCAAGGAGCCGATCAAATCGAAGAAGTATTATCCGGTGGAAAAGATCGCTCCGGGCGTGATTACACGTCAGTCGGTGAACCAGCCGTTGCAGACCGGCATAAAGGCGATCGACGCTATGATCCCGATTGGTCGTGGGCAGCGCGAGCTGATCATCGGTGACCGTGGGACCGGCAAAACTGCCGTTGCCATCGACGCGATTTTGAATCAGAAGCAGTTTATCGGCACGGACAAGGAGGTAGTCTGCATTTACGTCGGCATCGGGCAGAAAGAGTCAAAAGTCGCGCGGATCGTGTCCCGACTTACCGCCGAAGACGCGATGAAGTACACGATCGTCGTGCTTGCCGGCGCGTCCGACCCCGCGTCACTCTCATTTATCGCCCCGTATGCAGGATGTGCGATGGGTGAGTATTTTATGGATCAGGGCAAGGACGTACTGATCGTGTACGATGATCTTTCTAAGCACGCGGTTGCATATCGGGCGCTCTCGCTTCTCTTGCGCCGGCCGCCGGGTCGTGAGGCGTATCCGGGAGATATCTTTTATCTTCACTCCCGTCTCCTAGAGCGCGCCGCAAAACTCAATAGCGATCATGGCGGAGGCTCTCTGACCGCGCTGCCGGTGATCGAAACGCAGGCAGGAGACGTGTCGGCGTATATTCCGACCAATGTCATCTCTATCACCGACGGACAGATTTATCTGGAGACTGATTTGTTCTATCAGGGCATTCGGCCG
Source organism: Patescibacteria group bacterium (assembly GCA_038065125.1). Lineage (GTDB taxonomy): Bacteria > Patescibacteriota > Patescibacteriia > JACQRZ01 > JACQRZ01 > JBBTRP01. Next base: position 442 of record JBBTRP010000013.1, on the reverse strand, counting down.
GCACTCAATGTCGGATTATCGGTGTCCCGTGTGGGATCTGCGGCGCAAACAAAGGCGATGAAGAAAGTCGCGGGAAAATTGCGGCTTGACTTGGCGCAGTATCGCGAGCTGGCGGCGTTTGCGCAGTTTGGATCCGACCTTGACGAGGCGACGCAAAAGCAGATCAACCGCGGAAGTCGCTTAACCGAGCTTCTCAAGCAAGACCAGTTTCAGCCATTGAAGATGGAAGAGCAGGTGGTCGCGCTGTACGCGGGCGTGAACGGGTATCTTGACGATATTGCGGTGACCTCTGTGAAGGCATTTGAGAAGGGATTGGTCGAGTATCTTGAGTCCAATAAAAGTGGCGTCCTTGAGGAGATCTCTTCAAGCGGAGAACTCGCCGCGGATACGGAAGAGAAACTCAAAAAAGCAATTGGGGAGTACCAGAAGCTGCTTCCGGGAA
>JBBTRP010000012.1:1238-6375 GCA_038065125.1 Patescibacteria group bacterium | reverse complement strand
ATTCAGGAGCGACTCGACGCGGTTGATATGAAAGAGGTCGAGATGAAGGACTCGGGAGAGAAGGGGGTACTGCTGAGATTTAAAACCGTGACCGAGGAGACGCATCAAAAGATCCTTGCCGAACTCAAAAAAGACGACGGGACGCTTCTGGAAAAATCATTCCAATCCATCGGTCCGGTGATCGGGCAAGAACTCAAAAGCAAGTCGCTAATGGCGATTCTCCTCGCGCTCGTGATGATTCTTCTCTACATCACGATCGTATTTCGAAAGGTCTCCTATCCGGTCGCGTCATGGAAGTACGGCACCGCGGCGATTTTTGCGCTGTTTCATGACCTCTTGTTTGTGCTGGGAATTTTTGCGGTGCTTGGACACTTCCGTGGCGTAGAGATTCAGAGCTCGTTTATCCCCGCATTTTTAACGGTCCTGGGATTCTCGGTGCACGATACGATCGTGGTGTTTGACCGAATCAGGGAAAACCTCCAAAAATTCAAGGGGGAGTTTGCCGAGATTGTCCAAAAGTCGCTGAGCGAGACGATTGTTCGATCAATTAATACGTCATTTACGGTGCTCCTGGTTCTTTCAGCGCTCTACTTTTTTGGCGGAGAAACGCTGAAGACCTTCTCGCTCGCGCTACTCCTGGGAATCGGCATCGGAACGTTCTCATCGATTTTTGTCGCCTCGCCACTGCTCGTCTTTTGGCACGAGTGGTCAGCAAAGAAAAAAGGATTGTAAGGAGACGAATCCGTTTTTGAAAAATCGTCCTTCCAGATTAGGGCGATTTTTCTTGAAGAAAACGGATTTTTTTAGTATACTATAACTATTGTCACGAGCGGCGGTCATATAATACGTGACCTTTTTTGTGTTGTTGACGCGTTATGGATGTTCTCGTCGAGTTTTTCTCCCGTCCGGAGTTCAATAATCCCTTCACTGCCATCTGGTTCTTGCTTCAAAATGGCGGATGGTTTGTCTTGGGTGTTGCACTGATAAAGGGTCTGTGGGAGCTGTGGTATTTCGAGATCAAGAACTTTTACGCCGCGAGTTGTGAGTACGTGCTTTTAGGGATCAATGTGCCCAAAGCAACCGAGCAGTCGCCCAAAGCGGTTGAGAATATCTTTGCCCACCTTTGGGGATTATATAAATCTCCGGGCACGCTGTATGAACAGTACTGGGAGGGGGAGAACCAGCAAAATATGGCGATTGAGATCGTGAGTCGCGGCGGGGTGATTCAGTTTTACGCGTTCATCGAGTCGCGATACCGCGCCGTGCTTGAGGCGGCCGTATTCGCGCAGTACCCCGACGCGGAAATTTTTGAGGCGGAAGATTACACTAAGGAGTATCCGCTCTATTGGCCGGACGGGAAGCACAAGATGTACGGAACCGAGTTGGCGATGACCAAGCCCGACTCCTACCCGATCAAGACGCATGTCGCATTCTTTGATCAGGTGTCGGGCTTGTTTAAAGACCCGCTCGCATCGCTCCTCGAGTTTATGGCGGCCACCCCTACTGATCAGGAGATCTGGGTCCAGATACCGATCTGTCCGATCAATGACGAGTGGCACAAGGACAGTATGGCGTTGGTGCAAAAGCTGATTGGGGCACGGGGCACGGGAAAGAAAAAGAAAGGTTTGATAGGAAGCATGCTTTCCCCCCTCTTTGATATTTTCTTTGGGGTTTTCCACGGACTGTTCGGCGGGATGCCGATTGAGGGTGGCACTGGTGCGGAGAAAAATGCCGACCCGCCCACGATGATGCTTCACCTCTCTCCGGGTGAGAAGGCGGTTATCGAGCAGGTCCAGCTCAAGGCAAGTAAGCCCGGATTTCTCACAAAGATTCGAATTATGGGTATCGGTCCCAAGGAGGCTTTTAATAAAAAGCGCTTCATCGCGGGAATGGCCGGCGCGTTTCGCCAGTTTTCCACCGTCGACCTCAATGGCTTCAAGTCCGACAAGCTCACCAAGACCAAGGCGCATTACGTTTTCATTAAGTGGCGCGAGTCGCGTCTGCAGTACAAGCTCATGCGCGCGTACAAAGGTCGGAGTAATAAAAAGGGAGGCAAGAACTACATCATGAACATTGAGGAGCTCGCGACCTTGTGGCACTTCCCGATGATCGATACCAAGACCCCGATGATCAGTAAGACCGCCAGCAAGCAGGGCGAGCCGCCGACCGACCTGCCGATGGCGCCGCACCGCGCGTCCGTATCCGCCCGAAAGACACCACCTGCCGCCCTCGCAGACGAGCAGCTGCCCGATAATATTCCATTTCTATGAGCGATCTGGTAATCACACCGGTTGGGGAGACGAGTTTTCGTAATCACCGCCGCCGATTCGGAATTAGAGAAGACGACCGGAGGCGCCACATGTATCTCATCGGAAAAACTGGTATGGGCAAGTCCACGATGCTTGAGAACATGATCATTGAGGACATCCGGCAGGGTAGGGGCGTGGGATTTGTTGATCCGCACGGGGATACCGCGGAAAAAATTCTCGACTTCATTCCCCCCAACCGCATTAATGACGTGGTGTACGTCAATCCTGCGGACATGGAGCATCCGATCGCGTTCAACATTCTAGAGACGGTGGACCCGCGCTACAAACATCTGATCGCATCGGGCCTCATGGGCGTGTTCAAAAAAATCTGGCCGGACGTGTGGAGTGCGCGTATGGAGTATATTCTCAACAACACGATCCTCGCGCTCCTCGACTATCCAGGCAGCACGATGCTCGGCGTGAATCGCATGCTTGCCGACCGCGCGTACCGCGCAAAGGTGATCGAGAAGATTGGCGACCCGGTCGTGAAGGCGTTCTGGGTGGATGAGTTCGCGCGCTACAACGAGCGGTACGCAAACGAGGCGATCGCGCCAGTCCAGAACAAGGTCGGACAGTTCCTCTCGGTCGCCCTCATCAGAAACATCATCGGACAAGTCAAGTCGACAATCAATATCCGGGAGATCATGGATACGGGAAAAATCCTCATCCTCAATCTTGCAAAAGGCAGAATCGGCGAGGACAATAGCCGTCTGTTGGGAGGAATGTTTATCACCAAAATCCAGCTTGCCGCCATGGAGCGCGTCGATGTCCCTGAGCTTGAGCGCCGCGACTTTTACCTCTATGTCGACGAGTTTCAAAACTTCGCGACGGAAAGTTTTGGCAACATCCTCTCCGAGGCCCGGAAGTATCGCCTGGATCTCATCGTCGCACATCAGTACATCGAGCAGTTGGACGAAAAGGTTGCAGCAGCTGTGTTTGGCAATGTGGGCACGTTGATCTCGTTCCGCGTAGGGGGAGCGGATGCAGAAACGCTGGTCAAAGAGTTTGGGCCGCGGTTTATTGAAGAGGACCTCGTTAATCTTCCCAAATTCCAATATTATATTAAGCTCATGATCGACGGGGTCGTGTCTGAGCCATTCTCGGCAATCGGACTTGCGCCCCTCATGGAAGAAGAGCGGACTAATAATACTGAAAAGGTGATCCGAGTGACGCGGGAACGCTATGCTCGTCCGCGTACTGTTGTGGAGGACAAGATCACCCGGTGGGCCCAGTCCATCGAGCCGGCGCCGCCCATGATGGGTTCGCGTCCATCATTTCCTCCCCGTGGGCCACGACCCCCGCAACGCGATGGAATGCGTGGGCCGAGCGACCGTCCGTACGGGAACGGATCCACCGACCGACCGCGGGAATTCCGCGACGCCCCTCCCAGAAGCGAACAGCGCAGCTCTCCAGGCTCTTTCGGTCCTGCACGACAACCGCGCGACTAGTTTGAACGAAGAGAACCCCCGGCGCGACCACCTATGAGCGCTCAGTCCCGTCCACCCCGCCCTCCCTCATCCGAACGAATCGAAGAGCGACCGCAGCGGGGGCAACCGCAACCCTCTCAAACCCCTCGACCCAGTGAGAATGGGCGAGAGAGGCCCGATGGAGAAAGGGTCAATAATAGGAAGCGCAAGAAAAAACCCATTTCCCAGAATTTTGGACAGCCCGCGCCGCTCTCTTTAGAAAAGCTTATGGACACACAGCCAACCCCAAACCAAATCCCACCCTCCGTTCCACCACCTGAACAGAAGCAAAATGACACCATGAAACCGAATAACCAACCACCGGATGGAGCGGCTCACTGACCGCGTCGCGCGCTTTTTGGAAGCGCGCGTGGAGAAGCGAGATGATTCCACGCAGTCGGAATCAAAAATCAGCGTCAACGAGGCGGTCGGCGCGATCGCTTTTTATTACGAAAAAATTCGGAATGTCGTCGACTACCTTGATGAGCATCTGCTGCGTCAGAACGCGATCCGGCGCATCTTGGGTCGGCGCTTAATCCTTGAGGACGCGCAAGAGGATATCGCACTCGGACTTCTCAAGGAGTTGGTGCGCTATCGGTATCTCCCGAACAACTCGGTGCCGATGCGTCGCGTGAAAGAGGTTGCGCAGATACTCTCGCTCTATCTGGGCGTTATCAAAGAACTTTCGGCGCGACATCAGCTCTCCGACAAGGATCAGGATTGGCTCATCTCGATGGCGTCCTGCTCCATCGATGAACATCTCGCACCCATGACCGAGGAGCACGCACTGGTCAACCTGATGTACACAACCCTGGAGGACTCGGTGCTTGGAAAGAGTGAGGGTACTGACGAAGCGATGAGGAAATTGCAGGTGTATATCGCGGTGTATCGTACACTCCTTCGTCCTAACATCGATCGGCTGCGCCACTTTCTGCTTCTGCATAATTTTCCCGAGTGGAAGGAGACGGAGAATCCAAATATCGCGAGCCTTGCGGACAGCTACGCCGCATCTGCAAAAAAAATCGACAGCGTCATTAATCACCCGTTCGGTCGAAAAGTACTGCCAAGCATGCGGCGATACCGGATCGCTTTCGTGGTTCTCTTCACACTGATCCGCAACGGCAAAGAAGAAATTCTCAACGACCGCGAGGCACTTGAGAAAGAGGTAACAAAAATCTGCGAGAGTTTTTACACCATTCAGCGCAAGAAGGTGTATGGTCGGACCGTCCGCGCGTTTGTCTATATTTTTCTCACAAAGATGGTGCTCGGGCTCGCAATCGAGCTGCCGTATGATCAGCTCGTGCTTCATCATATCAACACAGGTCCGCTCCTCGTTAACATTCTCTTTCCGCCCGCGTTTAT
>JBBTRP010000012.1:0-1228 GCA_038065125.1 Patescibacteria group bacterium | reverse complement strand
ATGGCCGCCTTGGTCATTGCGGTCAAGATGCCCGGAAAGGAGAACACTGCAAAGATTATCCAGGCCATCAACGAGATCGTGTATCCCGATACGAAGCGAGAGATCTTTGCGGCGCAGCGCTACACCGCACGCAAGAAGTCCCCAGTGATGAACGGAATTTTCTGGATTCTCTACGGCGCGCTCTTCTGGCTCTCATTCTGGCTGGTCGCTTGGGGCTTGGAAAAACTCTCGTTTAATGTCGTGAGCGCGGTGATATTTCTGGTGTTTTTCTGTCTCATCTCCTTCTTCGGGCTGAACTTGCGCAGGACGATCCAGGACCTCTTCATTGTGAAGGCAAAAACCAACCTCCTAATGACTGTGATCGAGTCGTTATTTCTACCGATCGTGTCCGTCGGCAGGTGGCTCTCATTCAATATCTCTCGCATTAATATCTTCGTGTTCATCTTTGATGTGCTCATCGAGCTTCCGCTCCAAGCGCTTCTGGAAATCACCGAAGAGTGGTTTGCGTTTTTGAAAGAAAAGAAAGAAGAGATCGATACCACATGAAGTGCGTGTTTGTTGGATTGTCGGGGGGCGTTGATTCTGCTGTTGCCGCTGCGCTCCTCAAAAAGAAAGGCACTGTCGTCACCGGCGTATTCATGCGTGAATACGATTTGAGCATGTCGCATGCATTGCGCGATCAACTCTCATGCACGCAGGATGATGATCGCGCAAACGCCGTCGCTGTTGCGGCGCATCTTGATATTCCCTTCGAGGAGTGGGACTTTCGGAGCGCGTACAAAAAAGAGGTTGTCGAGTATCTGGTAAACGAATACGCGCGCGGCGGCACTCCAAATCCGGACGTAATGTGTAACAGACACGTAAAGTTCGGCGCGTTTTTGGAGCGGGCGCTCAAACGCGGGGCAGATTATATTGCGACCGGACACTATGTAAAGAAATACCAAATACCAAATACCAAATACCAACTACTAAATTCCAAATCCCAAATTCCAACTGAACTGCGTATCGCGAAGGATCTTAATAAAGATCAGTCGTATTTTTTGTATACGCTGACGCAGAAGCAGCTTGCGCACTCCCTGTTCCCGTTAGGGAATATGACCAAGCCTGAGGTGCGGCAGTATGCAAAAAAGATCGGCCTGCCGAATTGGAATCGCAAGGACAGTCAGGGTGTTTGTTTTATCGGCAAGATCGCCATGAAGGATTTTTTAAAGCCTCAACTTACTTCGCG
>JBBTRP010000011.1:6282-7654 GCA_038065125.1 Patescibacteria group bacterium | reverse complement strand
CTGGACATTTGTCATCTGGGGCTGCCAGAATGGGCTGTACGTGTTGATGTCTCATTGGAGTGGGATCTTCGTCAATCGCTTTACAAAGCTATCCGTCATCTTCCACACGACTATCGGCACGGGTATCCAGATACTCGTAACGTTCATTCTAATTTGTGTCTCGTGGATATTTTTCCGCGCACAATCAGTACAGGACGCGTTGTATATGCTTGACCAGATATTACGCAATGGGGCCAACCTGTCACGTTTACAGCCATTTCTCTATGAGCACTCTTCCTCTCTGATAATCGCTCTCTTTTCGATTCTGTTGTTACTTATCGCCGATACCTGCATCACGACCGAAAAACTTCGCAGCTTCATTATGCGACTCCCCGTCGCCATCCATGCTATCGGCTTTTCGGGTCTTGTATTTATTATCGCCCTTCTGGGGCGATTTACGAACAATGAGTTCATCTACTTCCAATTCTAAGATTTTGGTGGTCCTCTTGCTCTCAGCGGTGTGCGTCTCGCTGTTCTTCTTGGGTATGGGAAAAAACAAAACTCTCGGAAGAAAATTTATTCCCGTTGACGAGCGAGATCCCTTGTTCTCCCCTGGAGATCTGTATATACTCAGTCGCATTGACGCCTTTAAAGAACGTATTGCAGAGACGCAGCTGCAAGAACGCCTTTCGACAGAAAATGTTGACCTTCTGATTATGGGCGACTCCTTTTTTAATACGGGTTTTGATTCCGACCCGGTGCCCAACGCCCTCGAAAAAACATCCGGCATAAAAGTATTCTACCAGTCGACGTCTAAAAAGAATCTCACGCCCCGGCAGTATCTTGCGCGAAGCGGATACAAAAAAGGGAGTCCCAAACTCTTCATTTGGGAAATGGTTGAACGTAAATCTCTTGAGAGAATTCAAGAGCTCGATACGATCAAGAAAAGCCCACTATCAAAAGCAGCGCCCCTAAACTCGAAAAACGATCGCTCATCACTCCAATACAAAGTATTTGATCGAGTCGATGTTGAGTACTTCATCAAAAATAACCAATTCGTGCTGCCGGTAAATCGGTGGCTCCGCAATCGCGCATACGATTGGTTTGGAGACATCAGCGGAAAAACCCCGATTTTCTCACGGCGCCCGCCCCTCTTGTTTCTTGATGAAGAGGTTGAATTTTACAAAAACACTGAGAAACCAAACACTATTGATGGAGCCTCCGGCCTCGTCGAGCGTGAAGCGGTGGCGATCAAAGAACTCTATAACCTTACCTTGGTAATCATTGTTATTCCCAATAAACTCACGATATACGGCGACACGGTCTTTGTCGACACTCCTTATGACCAGTATATTCCTCGCCTGCAGTCGGCTCTTGCGCGTCGGAATGTTTC
>JBBTRP010000011.1:0-6182 GCA_038065125.1 Patescibacteria group bacterium | reverse complement strand
ATAAAATGGTATCGATTCCGTTCGCGCCGAGCCCCAGTGAGATCAAGAGTTGCCTCTCCGATCGTCCACGCGCCCTGGGATCCAACCGATTTGAGAGGTGTAATATCAAACGATTTGTAGTCACTCCCCCGACGGATGCCGATCCCAATTTGCGAGCCCGAACGATTCTGGTAAAAAAACGTAACTTGTGCCCGCCGGAAATCAACAGCCGTTTTTACCTCAAAGTAGACGGGATCCTCAATAAGATTCTCGGCGATTGTTCGCCCGTCTTGGTTGAGAGCGAGCCGAACACGATCAAGCGGATGCAGGCGCGTTATTCGGCCAGAAAGATTCCCGGCAGTATACTCCAATTCCGTAACTCCAGTGAATGGTACGTGGGCGTTGAATACCCACAGAAAAAAAAAGATACTTACGCAAGTGAGTGCGAGGCGATGAGTATACATTAGGATGGTCAATGTCTTCATTGACCATTCTTTGTTACGGAATAGAGTCGCTCGCTTGAATCAAGGCTTGCGACGTAGTTCAACTTCAGGCCGACATTCTTGAAATACTTGGTGGTGAGATGACGGGCGTCATCTTCGTTCCATAAGCCGTAGTAGTAGACAGGGTAGGAGGCTACCAGCTCAGGAAGAAGCGGGACCTCGTGAAAATCGCGAGTCGCCTGTGCTGCACGACGTTCAGGAAAAAAAATCTTATCAGACCGTTGTGAAAAGATAATCGCGTTTGAGGGCGTCAAGCGCTCAATCACCAACGCCTTTTCCCGATAATCGGAGAGCACCCGCGCGGCAGTCTCCAGACTCTCTCGCGATCCCCACAGCGTCGCTTCAAATCCATAAAAGACAACTGCTGCAATAACCAGGGGAAAAACCGCTGATCGCACAATTCCGGACAATCGGTCGCGCACAAAGATCACTGTTTGCGCAGCAAAAGGAATCGTGAGGATCGTCAGTGGCAGCCAATAACGGACATAGGAGTTCCCGATCGTCGCCTCCTCGGTGATATTGTCGACAAAAAGCCAACTTCCGTAAAAAATGATGAGCCAGGCAGATACCAGCGCAGTTACAACGATATAGGGCAACCGAAAATCGATGGTCTTTTCGCGCACGACACGAAGGATGCCGAGACGAAGCGAGTAACAGATTCCCACGCCAGTCGGCAGGACGAGCCACCAAAACATGAAGAGGAAGTAGTTGAGAAAATTCTCCCAAAAAATATGTGGAACAAATCCGAAAGGTAACAGATACGGCAGGAAAGACACGAGAATCGTTTCGGCATGCGCAAAGACCTCCCCAACTCTGGAAAGTGTAAAAGATGAGAAAACACTTTGAGACTGCTCTAATGCGCGGACCGCGCTGCTCGTATCAATCGTCTGGTAGCCGAACAGAAGCGGACTCCCATACACGGCATTGTTGAACCAAAAAAACGCATACAAAGGCACCGCAAGACCGAGAACGCATCCCATGACATGCAGCGGCCGATGCCGAAGGAGATAAAAAAGAAACAATAAACCTAGAATCCCGAATACCCACGGCGCCTCCGAAAACCGTACTAAGAGACCTGCGCCAATGAATAGGCCCCCAAAAAAACCTGCCGCAAACCGCTTCTTCCAGAGAAGAAGAGAAAAGCCAATCATGCACAATGCGACAAATAACACATTCGGCATCATACTCCGACTCGCGTAGTACCAGTACGCGGGATGCACGAGCAGAAGAAGCCCCGACAACACCCCGACCGGTGGCGAAAATATCCGCGCGATCAGGAGACAATAAAACGGGATCGCGATCACTGCAAGAAGCGGCGTAAAATAGACGCTTGCAATCGCGCCGGTGACACGCGCAAGGAGCCCGTACAACACTGGCATACCAACAAAACTCACCGGCGCGACGACATCGACTACAACCGTCATACTCCGGGGGTGGACGTAGTTCTTACTTACCAATAGCGCATCATCACGATAGGTCAACTCCCCTTTCTCGGAAAAAAGTTTGGTAAAAAAATAATTAGCGGTTTCGTCCGGAGAGTTCAATCGCACAATGGATCCTTCCAGCATCGCGCTCGGGAGGTAGCTGTAGAGGACAAAAAATCCTAGAAGTACCCCAATCACGCCAATCATCTGAGCACACCACCGCACGCGAGAAAAAAGGAGGATCATACCCCATGATCCAAAATACTCATAATGCTGAATGCGATACTTCCAACCAATATTCCCGCGGCAATACTGGAGAGAAGACTCGAATCAAGTCGCGCAGCAAGGAGGAGGATAACCACGCCCATCACCTGCAGAAACATTTTGATCTTTCCCCACACATTTGCCTGGATGTGGTGTCCGGCCTTCCGCCAGAGGAATGCAAGAAAAATGATGATGCACTCAAGAGCGATGATGGCCACCGCAAGAACGGGATTGACCTGTGAGAACATCAGAACAATAAGGCAGGGAATAATCAAAAATTTGTCTGCAAGAGGATCAAACATCATCCCCCAGGGAGTGATCATGTTCCTGGTTCGCGCAAGTGCACCGTCAACCGCGTCGGTAAACGCGACAAATACAAACAACGGGATACCGAAGGCATAGTGCTTGTCATATAAAAAAAGCACCGTAAACGGCGTTGCAAGCATGCGAAAAAGAGTGATATGATTCGGGGTAATCCAGGAAGGTATCATCCAGAGCACGAACGCTTTGATCAGACGATCAGTTGGAAGAACTGAATCAGCTGCCAAATACTGTCGGTCATGAAACGAGGGAAATTGCATATGAAAAATCAATTGCGCAGTATAGTACTATTGTGTGCGGGCGGGGCGATTCTTGCGTGGGCGTCCTTCACGGGAAGTCGCTCACTGATTATTTCTGAAATAGGCATCGTTTACTTGGTTGTCTGTGGCGTTCTGATCGCACGGCATGTCTTTGCGCTTCACCTCTCACGAGCCCTGCTGATCTCGCCACTTGTCTCGGGCCTAATACTCATGGTGTCGGGAACGGCCGTCTATTTCATCTCAGCCCTGGGAAACTCGGAGTGCGCGGGCGTACTTCTTGTGCCCGGAATCATCGCAATTGCCTCGATCGTTACTCATCCGCATTCGCCGATAAGGAGTGAACCCATTCAATCCTCAGAAAACCCTGCTCGCTTTCCAAAGGTATTGATCACGCTTTTTTTCTTGTTTTACGCGATCGTGACATTCATTCTTTTCGGTGGTCGGACCGAGAAGGCGGTTTTGGGACCCTGGGATTCAGTTGACCCGGTTTTTTTTGTCGCCTTTTTCCTGGAAATGCTGTGTTTCTTCCGATTGATTATCCGTGGCACGAAAAAATGGGTCGCTCTATCCCTCACAAGCATGCTTGTCCTGCAGGCAACCACGCTACTCGCCCTCGTCTTTCCGCTCGGATTCGGATTTGACCCCTTCATCCATCAAGCGGCAGAACGGCAGATCTCAAGTGATGGAGTAATCTCTCCAAAGACACCCTATTACATTGGCCACTATGCGCTGGTCGTACTTCTGTCAAAGATTCTGCCATTCTCAATCGCCGTACTAGACCGGTTCACCCTCCCGCTCATTGCAGCGCTCGCGTTTCCTGTCATGGCATTTGACCGCCTCTTCCCCGTCCTTGCAAGCTCGAGAAGTGCCATCATTGCAACGCTGGTCCTCTTTTTCGGGATACTCTCGAGTATCGCCTCACCCACGCCGTGGGGATTTTCAGTACTGCTTTTTTCATTCATGGTAATCACAACTATAGGGGAAAAAGGCTCTGTTCGCAAGGGCGGATCCCCGCTCTTACTTGCCGGGATCACTCTCGCACTACTCGCCCTCCACCCCCTCGCAGGTATCCCAGCGGCGGCATTTTTTTTCTTTGTGGTTCTTCTTTCTCTTCGGCCGCAGCGCAGCATTTCTCGAGTCGCGCGATATGTGGGCCTTGGAGCCGTCTCGCTCCTGGGTGTCACCGGCATTCCGCTCGCCTTTTTAGCGTATGCGCGTATCTCAGAACAGTTTGCGGTTGCTATCAAGCCCTTCTCACTTGAACAGGTCAGCGCAGCCATTCTCAGCGCGAATCTATTACCTCCTTGGCGCTTTTCTGTATCTCTCGACCCTCTTTATTTTTTTGGCGAGTACGCTCTCGTCTGGATCATGATCGCATGTGCGATCGCTGGGTTTATTGTCTTATGGAAAATGCAGGCCTATCGATTGACTGCGATAACATGTGCGTGGACAGCGATCATTTTGATCGGCGCATATGGGTTACTGAGCGGACTACTCAGCTTTCCCTCGCTCCCAGCATATGAACAAAACGAGTTCGGCAATCGATTGCTCGCTCTTGCCCACGTGGCACTTCTCCCTCTTATCGCTGTGGCACTTACAAAAGTCGCAATGAGCGTCTTCCGCCCGGCCATACCCGTGATTATCCGATCATCGACACTTCTTGCGTGTGGGCTTGCCGCGACGGGCGCTCTATACATCTCCTTTCCACACAACGACGCCCATGTCAGCTATCACGGCTACAACGTTTCGCGCTCTGATATTGATGCGGTACGATGGATTCATGGTCTGTCGGGCCGTGAACCCATCGTCGTCCTCTCCAACCAAGTCACTGCCGCCGCCTCAATACGAGAATTCGGGTTCCTTCGATACTACCCTGTCACAATCGAGGGTAAAATAGCACAACTCTATACCTATTCGATACCCACAACCTCTCCGCTCGCCGAACTGTTCCGCGAAATGGTGCGAAAGCCCTCCCGTGAAACCATGCGCCATGCAATGGACCTTGTCGGGGTTAAAAAGGCCTATTTTGTCGTCAATCGCTACGAACCACGCGGTCCCAACATTATCAAGTTCGCAAAAGAGACGACAAGCTCATGGAAAATCTTCGGAAAAAATCAGACAGGAGTTTTTGAATACTCCTACTAGCGCAACAGTTCTTGAATGTACCACTCCTGGGTATGGCCGGAAACGGTTTTTTTGGCTACATCAGAAAGCGCAGCGTAGTCTCTGGCCGAGAGCGCGCGGATAATGGCATCATGGAGCGACTTCTCGCTTCCGGCGGAGAAAACAAACCCGTTCACGCCCTCCTTAACCAACTCAGCCGACCCGCCGGTGTCAGAGCTCACAACCGGTACACCCAGGCCAAACGCCTCGATAATAACCGATGGAGAGTTTTCAATGATCACTGATGTGTGAATGAGATAATCCGCTTTTTCCATGATGCGAAACTTCTCCTCCCCGCTGCGGTATCCGATGAGCTGAATCCATGAATTTTTTTGTGCGTACTCGCGGATTTCCCCCTCCAGCGGACCGTTTCCAAGAATCGAGATGCGAGTATCTGATCTGTCGAGTGACTCAAAAACCCTGAGGAGTTCCCGAATGCCTTTTCCCTCAGTCAGCTGACCGCAAAAAAGGAATGTTACGGGACTTGAGAGCGTTGTGTGGTGGTGAAGTACGGGAATTGATGGTGTCGGACTCGGGATTACTGAAATATCTGATTTACGGAAAAAACCATACGACCGGTAGAAATCTGCAAGGAAGTGTGATGATACGACGACGCGTGGCGGCGATCCCAGGAGTCTTCGCATCAGGATTCGATAGACAAAAACATACGGCGACGACAGAATGTGCTCCTCATCCTTTCTGAGCTGTCCGCTGGGAATGACGAACTGAATGTCGTGTGGGGTAAATACCCAGCGGCACTTCATCACATTCAATAAAACCGGCAGCGCAAGGGTCAGGCCCTTAATTCCATGGACAAGAGTGACATCGGGTTTTTCTCGAATGCATACAAACCAACTGACGAGCAGCGCGTGAAGGTTAAAAAAATCAACACAACTCCAGAGAACACGAAGCCAGAAAGGCTTCCTGTTAATGTCGATGAACGAAAAAAAATTCAACGGATAAAACCGGATCACCCGTACGCCGCGAACAGTCTGAGACCGCGGGAGTAGAGACCTCGCTCCCTCCCACTCCCCACAGGTGAGTATCGAAACCGTATGAGTTTGTGCCAACGCCCCCACAAGAGCGTCCACAAAAACCTCCGCTCCCCCGCGACGGTACGGCTCGTACAAGCTTGATACCACAAGAATTTTCATAAGACCGCTTGCATAATAACTTCCGTAGCGAAATTATGAAATTTCATGCGAAAACACTGAAGCGCGAGGAGGTGAATACGGCGTATTCATTGACGAGCGATGAATTGTTTGCAG
>JBBTRP010000010.1:22254-26066 GCA_038065125.1 Patescibacteria group bacterium | reverse complement strand
CTGATATAGTTATACACGGTGCGCGCGCTTTTGCGCATTTTTTTTGTCGGGTCATCAAGGCCCATGATGCGCGCGCCGCGAGATGCGAGGAGCGCTTCGGGGACGACGAACACCTCCCCGAAGGTGCTGTTGAATCGCCGCGCGAGTTCGCGGGAAAGCTCAATGTGCTGCTCCTGATCTTCACCCACCGGCACGAGCGCGGTTTTGTAAAGTAAAATATCAGCAGCCATGAGCACGGGATAGTCAAAGAGTCCGACCGTGATATTCCCAGATGTGCCCTTGCTCTTCTCCTTGAACTGGTGCATCAACTTGAGTTCAGAAAGCTTTGCGATTGAGTTGAGTACCCACGCAAGTTCGGCGTGCTCGTGCACGTCGGACTGCACGAAGAGCGTGCTTTTTTCCGGATCAACACCGACCGCCAAATAGAGCGCCGCGGTTTTGAGGATATTCTCGCGGAGGTCCTTTGGCTCTTGCGGAACAGTAATGGCATGGAGATCGACAATCGAGAAGATGCACTCATGCTCATTCTGAAGCGCGACCCACTGCGTGAGCGCGCCGAGATAATTTCCGATATGGAGCTCGCCCGACGGCTGCACTCCGGAAAAAACATTCATAGATAGCTACACCTTATAGATAGCTACACCTTAATGATGACAGGAAGTATCATGGGGCGTTTCTCGGTTTTCTTGAAGAGGAAGAGTCCCGCATCGTCGCGAATCTTTGTGCGCACCGACCCCCAGTTTTCCATGTTGGAGCAATTGTATCCCTCCAGGATGCGCTTCACCAGAGCGCGGACATCGCTGGTCAACCTTTCCGATCCGTGAACGTACGTGAAGCCGCGTGGAATCACGTCCGGCGCGCCCACGAGCCGTCCGTCCTTGTCGACGGTCGCGATAATCATGACCATGCCGTCTTTTGCAAGCACCTGCCGATCCCGAAGCACCACGCTGTCGACATCACCAACACCAAGGCCATCCACCATCACGTAATCGATATCCAGCTTCTCGGGGCTCAATCGCGCCTGTCCGAGGTGGTTGAACTCCATGATCTGCCCGTTGTTCACGATGAAGAGCGAGCGGTCGTTCCATCCCATCTGTCGCGCAAGCTCGGCATGGTGCACGAGCATATATCGCTCCCCGTGAATAGGCATGAAGTACTTGGGCCGCACGAGCGAGAGCATCAGTTTCAGCTCCTCGCGATACCCGTGACCCGAGGTGTGCACATCAAAGAGTTTGTTATAGATCACATTCGCGCCCAGGCTGTAGAGATTGTTCATGAGGTTCGTGACCGCGCGCTCGTTGCCTGGAATCGGAGAGGAGGAGAGGATGATGGTGTCGCCGGGCTGGATCGTGACGTGCCGGTGCTCTCCCCTGCTCATGCGCACGAGCGAGGAGGTCTCCTGCCCTTGGCTGCCGGTAGAAATGATCACCTGGCGCTGTGGCGGAAAGTGGCGGATCTGTTCGAGTTTCACGAGCGTGCCTTTGGGAATTTTGATATATCCCAACTTGATCGCGGTCGTGAGGACCTTTTCCATGCTCATGCCCGACACCGCGACTTTACGGTCAAGATCGGCGGCCGCATTGATGGTTTGCTGGATGCGGGAGATAAGCGACGAAAAGGTAGACACGATAATTCTCCCTTTGGCCTTTGCAAACAGCGCCTCAAGGCTCGCCTGAATATCAATCTCGGACATGCAATACCCCGGCGCTTCGGCGCGGGTGCTGTCAGAACACAACAGGAGAACTCCCTCTTCTCCAAGGCGAGCAATCTTACCAAATTCTGTCGGCCGCTGATCCTGCGGCGTGTGGTCAAACTTCCAGTCGCCGGTATGAATGATCGTGCCGATAGGAGATTTAATCGCGGTACCGACGCTATCGGGGATGTTGTGGTTGACGCGAAAAAACGTGCAGGAAAAGGCCCCAAGCTGGATCCGGTCGTCCGGGTGCACTTCGACGCACTTGACGTGGTTTACCAGACGGAATTCTTCCAGACGATCGCGAATCATGCCGATGGTCAGCTTGGTTCCAAACACCGGCGGCGAACCCAGGTCTTTGATCAGATATGCAAGCGCACCCGTATGGTCGAGATGGCCGTGAGTAATAATGATGCCGCGGATCTTGTCCTTATTTTTCTTGGCGTATGCGATATCGGGCAGCACATAATCGACACCGGGCATGCTGTCGGTCGGAAACATGAAACCGATGTCCACGATGACGATATCCTTGCCATATTCAATTACCATCATGTTGCGGCCGAACTCGCCAAGTCCTCCGAGCGGGATGACGCGCAGTCGGTTTGCCGCACTGCCGAGGCCGCCCGCAGGGGCCGCGGAAGGACCTTCTTTTAATTTTCTATTTACTGGGGCGCGAGGCCGTGTCCTTGGGTGGACAGGAGGCCCGCTCCGCTTAGTCGGACTCGGTGCAGCGGATGCTGCCAATCCAACCTTGATACTTTGTTGTTCCATGGAAAGAAACAGATATTAAGACTTATTTCGATACCTCCGCAAAAGGTTATTGCGGAAAAAAAGTTTTGAATTATTAACCCTCGCTCTCATGCCGCGGGAGGGAGTCGCCCACAACTCTCGACTCGCCGTCGCTCGCCTCGGTCGCGGGCCGCCCCTCGCGATCCGGCCTGGTGACCGGATATCGCTGCGGTCTTCGACTCCCTCACGCGACAGAAACTATTCTGTCGCTCCGATCATGTTCGCTTTGCTCTCATGCCGCGGGAGGGAGTCGAACCCTCACACCCTTGCGGATACATGGCCCTGAACCATGCGCGTCTGCCAATTTCGCCACCGCGGCCCTCTTATTAATTCCCCTTCTTCCAAACCCGTTTTGATTTACTATACCACGTTACGCTCTCACTGAGACGGTCTGACGGATAGATGATGTGCGTCCCGTCGCTGACCCCTTTGAGTTTTTTTGAGACGGCGATGGTATACATCGGCCGATACAGAAACGCCGCGGGTGCATCTTGCGCGAGAAGCGTTTGGAATTTTTTGTACAGCTCTTTTCGCTTTTCCAATGAGGTGATGGTACGTCCTTCTTCCAAAAGCTTGTCCGCATCGCTATTGGAAAACGACGCAAGATTGAGTCCGGGAGCGCGCGCCTGCGACGAGTGCCAAAATGGGTATGGATCGGGATCGGACCCGATAATCTCCCCGTAAAGCAGTGCCTCGTAATTGCGCGGATCAATCACGTCGGTTCGCACACGGACCGGATCGACCGTGCTGACTTGAACGTCGACTCCCGCCGCCATCCAGGCCTCCTTCACGAGGTCGGCAACGCGCATATTCTCTTCTTGATTGATCGTGGTGATCGTGACACGAAGAGTATGCTTCTTCTTGTCTTTGTCTTCCTTCTCCCACAACCCTCCTTCACCGCGTTTCCATCCCGCGGTTTCCAGGAGCGTCACCGCGCGTTCGGGATTGTAGTCGGCAGGAGCCCCTTTGTCGGGGCTGCCCGGCTCGCCAAAAAATCCTGAAAGAAACGGCCCATCTACCCGCTCCCCCTCACCGGCGAGCGCATCGCGAATAATCGCGTCGCGGTCGATCATGGAGGAGAGCGCCTGACGGACGGCAAGTGACTTGAGGTCGGGATTATTCAACCCATTAAAGAACAGTGCAGTGTATTGCGGAAGATGATAGACATACGTGGCAAGATCTTTGTCCGCGAGAAGCCGCTCTTTGAGGCTGTGCGGAAGATAGCTGATCCCCTGAACCGTCCGGTTCTTGAGCGCGTTCACCGTCGAGTCGACATCGGGATAAAACTTGAACTGTAACGCCGAAAGAGTGCTTTTCTGCCCGTAATACG
>JBBTRP010000010.1:0-22154 GCA_038065125.1 Patescibacteria group bacterium | reverse complement strand
AAATGAAGGGGGCTTTTTAAAATCGGGTCTTGAATGCGCTGGACAGTGAAGAGCACATCATCTGCGGAAAATGGCTTTCCGTCATGCCAAAGGACTCCGGATCTAAGATGAAAAGTGATTGCCTTGCCGTCCTCACTAATATCATACCGTTCTGAAAGATCGCTTTCAAGAGTTCGGCCGGCGGTATACCGCACCAGGCCGGAATAGATCAGTTGCACCAGATCACGGTCTGCGTCGTTGTTCTGGAGAAGAATCGGATTGATCGTTCGCGGAGAACCGACCAGCCCTTCCGTATACTGTCCGCCCGGGCGTGGAAGCGAAACGGTATTGGCCGCCACGAATCGGACCGAAAGAAACGCTGCATTAAGGAGCGCGATAACAGCGAGTATCTGAATCACGCGAACCTCCCGACTGGTAAGAATACGGAAAAGGTACTTGAACTGCTTGAAATTAGGAAACTCGCCCGATGACAGCGAGTGGATCAGTTTTTTATCAAGGTGCTCGTGGCTGTTTTTTTCTCCTTTCCGCCAACGGAAGGATGTGGGAAACATACTGCCTACCTACGACGGCACGACCAATGAAATGAGCGAGGATCCAAAAAAGATAACGGCAAGGACGATGGTGGCGGTAAAAAAGAATTTCTCTACTCCGCGTTTCGTGCGGTAGACATTTCCCTCTCCTCCGAAGGTCGCCGAGAGTCCGGTTCCTCTATTTTGCACCAGGATCGTCGCGATAATACACACGGCACTGATGAGCTGAATCACGAAAAGCGCTTTCTGCATAGTTCGTCAACTATACCGCATCGTGTAATTCTTGTCAATCCTTGGTATCATGGAAGTATGTTACCAAGCGATCAAAAAAATGGCGGGATTGCCTTTGTCGGGATGATCATTGTCGTGATCTTTATCGTTTTTTTGGGCGCAAACGTGAAGGATCTCCTCCCCCGCGGAACAAAAAATCCCGCGCAAAGCGATATGACGAGAGCCGAAAAAACGTCAGGTGGTAAATACACTCTCTCACCGAAGTCGGTTACCCGGCTTTCGCAAAGCGATTTTGCCTTTTACGTCGGTTCGCCAAATCCGCGCGTGAAGATCGTCGAGTTTCTCGACTTCCAGTGTCCATACTGCAAACGAGTATTGCCAACCATCCAGGAGCTCATGAAGCGCTACACCGACGCGCCGGTAAGGTTCTCCTTCCGCCACTTTCCGGTCGAATCCATCCATCCGGCCGCATTCCAGGCGTCGCACGCCTCGCTGTGCGCAAAAGAGCAAAACAAATTTATGGAGTATCACGACCTGCTCTACGAGTACCAAGACATAATCAGCGAAGAACGCCTCCCCGTTTTTGCCGCCGGGCTCGGGCTGGACATGGATCGGTTCACAACATGCATGGGAACTCAACGATACGCCTCTACTATCCGTAAAGACCTCTCGGATGCCACGACCTTAGGCGTTGTGGGTACCCCAACATTTTTTATCAATGGAAATCGACTCGAAGGCGCGCTGCCGATTGAAAATTTTACCCGCGTCATCGACGAAGAACTCGCGCGACCAGACGGTCGCTGAAAAATCAGGTTCGCCGCCTTTCCTTATTTATAGAAAGCGTGTATACTCTCACACGTAACTTTTTTAAACTTACCGTGTGAGCATCCACTCCACCATTCGCATCCGCGGGGCTCGCGTCCACAACCTCAAGAACGTCTCCATCGACATTCCGCATAACGCGCTGGTCGTGTTCACCGGGCTGTCCGGATCCGGCAAGTCCAGTCTCGCGTTTGACACCATCTACGCCGAGGGACAGCGGCGGTTCATGGAGAGTCTCTCGAGTTTTTCAAAACAATTCATGGAGAATCTCGGCAAGCCCGACGTCGACCAGATCGAGGGCCTGCCGCCGACCATCGCGATCGATCAGCGCACCTCCTCCGCATCGCCTCGCTCGACTGTCGGCACCGCTACGGAAGTATACGACTATCTTCGTCTGCTCTTTTCCCGCATCGGCCGACCACACTGTCCCTCGTGCGCTCAACCCATTCGCGCCCACACCAAACAGCAAATCATCAACGACATTCTCGAACACCTCAAAGCCCGGCCCGATTCGGCGCTCCTCTTTGCGCCGCTCAAAAAAAAGGAGACGCTCGATCTTGACCGCATCACGGATGAGCTCCAGCGGCTGGGATACACGCACGTCCGCGTCGACTCGCTTATGATAGCAGTGCGAGACCTTGCCGACGCGCTGATTGATCAGTCAATAATGCACGACCTGGACGTGCTCATCGATCGCCTGGGGAAGAGCGACTTGAGTCTGGGCGATTCGGAACGCCTGGTCTCCTCCCTCACGACCGCACTCGAGCTGGGAGATGGTTGTGCGCTTCTTACAATTGGACCAAAAAAAGAGGAACATCTCTACTCCGAACGCCTCACCTGTCCCGCGTGCAACATCACCATCCCCTCCCTGGAACCGCGGAATTTTTCTTTTAACAATCCGCTTGGGGCGTGCTCATCCTGCGCAGGTCTTGGATACCTACTGAAATTCGATCCCGAGCTCCTCATTCCCAATACGCGACTCACGATTGCGCAAGGAGCGATCCAGCCGCTGAATAAGATGTACGCAAATGCCAATCACTACCTGGACGTCGTTGACGCCGCTCTTGCGCAAAAAGGGGTTTCGATTCACACGCCCATTGAGGAGTTGACCGCCGCACAAAAAACCTTCCTCCTTGAGGGGGACAAAAAGAGTGCGGATCACTTCGGCGGCATCATTCCCTACCTTGAGGGAAAGTACAAAGAAACCGACTCTGAATATCTCCAACGTGAACTGGAAGGGTATATGCGAATCTTTGGATGCGCGGTCTGCGAGGGGCGGCGCCTTAAGCCAGAGATGCTTGCGGTTCGCATCGGCGATCTCACCGTCGACCGCGTGGTGAGTCTTCCCATTCCCAAACTACTCGAATTTTTCCGCCTGCTCCTGGACGCAAAAAAATCGCCCCTGTCCGTATCCGAACAAAAAATCGCAAATCCGGTGCTCAAGGAGGCGCTCACGCGCGTAAGCTCACTCATTGACGTCGGACTCTCTTATCTTATCCTTGACCGAAGCATGGTCACGCTCTCGGGCGGCGAGGCGCAGCGCGTAAAACTTGCAAACCACATCAGCTCCTCCCTCGTCGGGGTGGTGTATGTGCTGGACGAACCCTCCATCGGCCTGCACCCGCGCGACACCGAGCAACTTATTGGAACGCTCAAAAAACTCCGCGACAGCGGAAACACGGTCTTGGTGGTCGAGCACGACAAAAACATCATCATGGCAGCCGATCTGGTTGTTGACGTGGGGCCGCGCGCAGGGAAAGACGGCGGACACATCACCGCTCAAGGGACTCCTGCAGAAATCATTGCCGAGGCAAAATCCCTGACCGGAAAGTATCTCTCAGGCGCACTCTCAGTGACCGTCCCGAAAAAAACGCGCACCGGTTCGGGCAAGTCGATTGCGATCAAGGGCGCCAGTGCGTTCAATCTTAAAAATGTCGATGCGTCAATCCCCTTAGGTACGCTCACGTTCGTCACGGGCGTTTCGGGATCCGGCAAGTCGACCTTGGTGATTGAGATCCTAGCAAAGGCGCTGCTCAAAAAGTTCAGCCATGCCAAAGACGAGCCCGGAGCGCATCGCGCGATCGAGGGACTTGAGCATATCGACAAAGCGGTGGTCATCGACCAATCCCCGATCGGTCGCACCCCGCGCTCAAACCCGGTCACCTACACCAACATCTTCACGCCGATCAGGGAGCTCTTCACCGAACTGCCGGAGTCAAAAATCAAAGGCTTCAAGCCCGGACACTTCAGCTTCAACGTCAAAGGCGGACGCTGCGAGTCGTGTCAGGGCGAGGGCATGATGAGAATCGACATGCGCTTCTTGTCCGACGTGTACGTGGAGTGCGGCGACTGCCATGGAAAGCGCTACAACGCGGAGGCACTGGAGGTGCACGTCGACGGACTCACCATCGCGGACGTCCTCAACCTCACGGTCAACGAAGCGCTCGCGTTTTTCAAAAAAACTCCCCCCATCCACGATAAACTCAAAACCCTCTCTGATGTTGGACTTGGATATATTCGACTCGGGCAACCCGCCAACACGCTTTCCGGTGGCGAGGCCCAGCGTATCAAACTCTCGGCCGAACTCTCGCGCCGCTCAACCGGAAAAACCCTCTACATTTTGGACGAGCCGACAACCGGACTGCACTTTGAGGACATCAAACAGCTTCTCAATATTCTTCATCAGCTGGTGGACAAGGGAAACACCGTGCTGGTTATCGAACACAACAGCGATATCATCAAAAACGCCGACTGGGTTATCGACCTGGGGCCCGACGGCGGAGAAGGAGGCGGCACCATCGTTGCAACAGGAACACCCGCCGATATTCAAAAGTGCGCCGCAAGCTGGACGGGAAAGTATCTTTGAAAATTCCAAATTCCAATATCAAATTTCCAAATAATATCAAAATCACAAATATAAATTCAAAACTATTTCTGATTCCATTTTAGTATTTTGGCATTGGAATTTATTTGGTGCTTGGGATTTGATGCTTGGAATTTTCTATACCATATGTACGCCCACAAAGAGATCGAAAAAAAGTGGCAGGAGCGGTGGGAGGAGGCCCGCGTGTTTGAGGTTTCCGAGGACGAACAGAAGAAACTCAAGAAGCGGTACGTCCTGGACATGTTTCCCTATCCCTCTTCGAACGGCCTCCATGTCGGGCATCCGGAGGGCTACACCGCGACCGATATTTACTGCCGGTACTTGCGCATGAGCGGACACCACGTTCTGCATCCGATGGGGTGGGACGCGTTTGGGCTGCCGGCAGAAAATTATGCGATCAAGGAAGGAACCCATCCGGCCGAAACGACGCGCAAAAATATCCAGACCTTCAAACGGCAAATCAAATCGCTCGGGTTCTCCTATGACTGGTCAAAGGAGCTCAACACCTCCTCCCCGGACTACTACCGCTGGACGCAATGGCTGTTTCTGCAACTCTACAAACAGGGTCTTGCCTACAAAAAGAAGGCTCCGGTGAATTGGTGCGAAAGCTGCCAAACGGTGCTTGCCAATGAGCAGGTGGTGAATGGTGCGTGCGAGCGCTGCAAGAATCCGGTTGTTCAAAAGGAGCTGGAGCAGTGGTTTTTCAAAGTCACGCAGTACGCAGAAGAGCTGCTCTCCTGCCTCGATACGCTCGACTGGCCCGAGCCAATCAAACTGGCGCAAAAGAACTGGATCGGCCGCTCCGAAGGAGCGCTCATTGAATTTAAACTACAAGCTACAAGCTACAAGCTACAAGCTTTTACTACTCGGCCGGATACGCTTTTTGGGGCGACGTATATGGTGCTTGCGCCGGAGCACGCACTCGTGGCACAACTAAAAGAACAAATCAAAAACTGGAAAGAAGTAGACGCGTATCGGGCATCTGCGCGCAAAAAGACTGAACTCGAGCGTGCGCATCTGGAGAAAGAAAAATCCGGCGTCCCTTTGGAAGGCGTGACGGCGATCAATCCCGCAAACAACCAAGAGATTCCGGTATGGATTGCCGACTACGTTCTCGCATCATACGGCACCGGCGCCATCATGGCCGTGCCGGCGCACGATGAACGGGATTTTGCTTTTGCAAAAAAATTCAGTCTGCCGATTCGCATGGTCGTGTGTCCGCACTACCCTGCGCCGACCTGCCCCGTGCTTGATGAGGCGTACGAGGGCGGCGGGCATATGGTTGAATCGGGTGAATTCAATGGCCTGCCAAACGAAGAAGCGAAATGGGCGATCACGAAAAAAGTGAAAGGAGAACGTGTCACACAGTACCGCATTCGTGACTGGCTCATCAGCCGGCAGCGGTATTGGGGCGCGCCTATTCCGATTATCTATTGCGATACGTGCGGAACTGTCCCCGTCCCGAGTGCGGATCTCCCGGTGCTTCTTCCGACAGATGTTGACTTCAAACCGACGGGCGAGTCCCCGCTCCGGCGCTCAAAATCATTTCACAAAATCTCATGCCCAACATGCGGCAAGCCCGCGCGCCGCGAGTCAGACACCATGGATACGTTCGTATGTTCCAGCTGGTATTATCTCCGGTATCCAAACGCGACAGAGATTGCAGAACCCTTCACCAAAGAGTCTCTCGCGTACTGGCTCCCGGTTGATATGTATGTCGGCGGGGCCGAGCACGCGGTCCTACACCTCCTCTACGCCCGCTTTATCACGAAGGCGCTCCGGGACCTTGGTTACCTCTCATTCGATGAGCCTTTTGCTCGCCTGCGCAATCAGGGTATGATCCTCGGGGAAGATGGAGAAAAAATGTCAAAATCGCGCGGCAACGTCATCAACCCCGACGACGTGATCGCTTCTCATGGCGCCGACACTCTGCGCCTCTACGAGATGTTCATGGGACCCTTTGAGGCGACTAAGCCGTGGAGCACGGGAAGCATCATTGGTATACGACGGTTCTTGGATAAGGCTTGGAAACTGTATGAGAGGTTAGAGGTGAGAGGTGAGAGGTTAGAGGTGAAGAAACCTATACTCGAAAAACTTTTGCACAAGACGATCAAGAAAGTTACCCACGACATCGAAACCTTCAACTTCAATACCGCGATTTCGGCGCTGATGATTCTCTTAAATGAACTCGGTAAAACCGCGCAGAAGCACGAGGGTCTCTCGCAAAAAACGCGTGATGCGTTTCTCCTGCTCCTCGCGCCATTTGCACCTCATCTCGCCGAAGAGCTGTGGGAGCGCGATGGGCACTCCACGCTCATCGCGAGGGCATCCTGGCCGACCTGGGATGAGACGCTCGTCAAAGACGAGATTGTCCGCGTGATTGTGCAGGTGAACGGCAAGCCGCGTGATGCGTTTGATGCTCCCGCCGACACAGACGACAAAGCGCTCCAAAAAGAAGCGCTTGCAAGAGAAAAAGTTCAAAAATGGATTGGCGGTAGGCAGCCGAAAAAGATAGTCGTTGTCCGCGGCCGCCTCGTGAATATCGTGGTGTAGGGCCTGCCGCGCCGAAGCTTTAGCGAAGGCGGGAGAAATAGAGAGCCCCAAAGGTCCGCGAAGGGCGGATTTGAGGGCTCAGGAGGCCTAACTGCGGAAGTTCGCCATCTCAATGACGCCGTCGCCGTCATCATCGAAAATTGAGCTGATCACTTCCTTGATCACGCCTTTGGGGTACGCACGCAAGCGGAGAATTCTCTTCAGTGCATTCCTACGGGAGCCGTTCTCCACATCCTTTCGGATGGATTCCAGGGCTTGTTGAAGAAGCTCTTCACCGCTGATGGCGACTTTCGCCGGATTCAACATCCGTCACCCCTTTCACTCGTCTTGTTCCTCCTGCCAATCAGGGGACTCAAGAGCGTCAGAGCGCTTACGGCGCGATCTTACGCTTAAGATAGCACGCCCCAATGCGACCGCCAAATTCCTGTCAAGCGGATCGTTTGCCTAGCGCTCCCTTTTTTACTATCATGCGTGGGTAGGAATTAGCTTGTAGCGTGTAGCTTGTAGAAAATACTAAAAGCTAAAAGCTAAAAGCTAAAAGCTGCCCTCCCCCATGTCCTTCCTCTCCTCCGCCGACCCAACACTTGCCGCATTTCTCAATGAAGAGCTCGTCCGCCAACAGACCGGACTTGAGCTAATCCCGTCAGAAAACATCGTAAGCCGCGCTGTGCTTGAGGCGCTGGGCTCCATTCCCACGAATAAGTATTCGGAAGGGTACTCCGGCCGGCGCTACTACGGAGGTAATAGCATCATCGACAAAATCGAGTCGATTGCAATCGAACGCGCAAAGGAGCTCTTCGGCGCAGAGCACGTCAACGTTCAGCCCCTCTCGGGTGCTCCCGCAAACATGGCCGTGTATGGTGCACTGCTCCAGCCCGGCGATACGGTGCTTGGCATGGATCTCTCGCATGGCGGTCACCTCACCCACGGGCATCCCGTGACCATCATGGCAAAAATATACAACTTCGTCCGCTATAAAACCGAACTCGATGGCAGTATCGACCTCGAAAAACTCCGCGCGCTTGCACTCGAACACAAGCCAAAACTGCTCCTCGCAGGATTTTCCTCATACTCGCGCGAGATTGACTACGCGGGCTTTAAAAAAATCGCAGACGAGGTCGGCGCTCTCACCATGATGGATATGGCCCATATTGCAGGCCTTGTTGCGGGAAAACAGCTTACCAATCCCGTACCGATTTTTGATGTGGTGACCACCACCACTCACAAAACATTGCGCGGGCCGCGCGGCGGCATGATTATGTGCAAGAAGGACTACGCGACAAAAATCGACAAGGGGGTTTTTCCTGGTTTGCAGGGCGGCCCGCATGAAAATAATATCGCAGCAAAGGCGGTCGCCTTCAAAGAGGCGCTCGACCCGAGTTTTTGCGAGTACGCCCGCCAAGTTATCGCGAATACGGCAGTATTGTGCACGGCGCTTGAGGCGGCGGGATTTCGCATGGCGTTTGGAGGAACGAGCAACCACCTCATGCTCATCGACGTCTTCACCTCAAAAGGCGTCACGGGCAAAGTTGCTGAAGCCGTACTTGACGAAGTAGGACTCACCGTCAATAAAAATGTAATCCCGGACGACCCGCGCCCCCCCTTGGATCCGTCCGGCATCCGCATCGGCACGCCGTCAATCACGACACGTGGAATGAAAGAAGGCGAAATGCAGCTCATCGCCGACGTGATCATCAAAACACTTTCCGCACCCGATGACACCGCTCTCCAAACAGAAAACCGAAAGCGTATCGCCGATCTCTGCACAAAATTTCCGATCTACTCCGGCCTCTCCTACACCTCCTAGCCCCTCCCCATGTCCAAGCCGCACATCTATCTCTTCTGTGGAGATGACACGTACTCAATTGCCGAACGTGTCGCATTTTGGAAGCGCGAGTTCTGTGCAAAATACGGCAAAGAAAACTGTTTCACTCTTGACTGCGAAGAGGCGGACGGCTCCCAGTCCTGGGAAATGCGCCTGAGAGGGCACTTGCACTCATCATCGCTTTTTTCTGCAACTGCGCTCGTGATTCTCAAAAACGCCTTCTCGAAAAGCACAAAAAAAATAACAACCGAGGCGATCCTGAAGGAACTCGACTCCATACCGCTAACGCATTTTGTCGTTTTCCAAGAGTCATCGGTCGATCAGAGAACCGCGCTCTCAAAAAAACTTGTAGACCTGGAGCGCACAGGGATTGCGGCGCGAGAAATCTTTACCGCGCCCACCGGTTCCGAGCTTGTCTCCTGGATCGAAAAGCAGGTCTCCAGGCACGGGGGCTCGATGGATCGTGCCGCGGTAAGAAGTTTTGCATCGCTCATGGAAGTCGGGAGTGCCGCGTCGCCCTTTTCGGAGAAAAAAGCAGATCTCTGGCGTGCGTCCACTGAGCTCCATAAGCTCGCGTCATTCGCCCAGGGGCGCGCGATTGTTGCAGACGACGTGGAGTTGCTCGTCTCGCGGCAGGATGAATCGCATGTTTTTTCCTTCATCGATACGCTCCTTGCAGGCGACGGCGCGACTGCACGACGCATGACCGCACACCTGCTCGCTCAGAAAGACTCGTCCGCCGTCGGCATCATCGTCCTCCTTCAAAATCAATTCCGTGCCTTTTGTATTCTTAAAGATCTCTGCGCCACCGGCACATCGGATGCGGACGCGGCGGCAAAACTCTCCTGGAACCCCAAGCGTGTGTGGGTGGTCAAAAAGAAACTCCAGCGCATCCCCTTGGAGCGATTGCTGGAGACCTACCGATTTCTGATCGCTTCAGATTATCGACTCAAAAAAGGAATCAGCCATTCGGTATTAGAGCTCGAACGGCTAATTCAACTGACTGCAGCGAGTTATTGACCTTCGCCAATTACCTTATCGTAAAAGCCTATGATTCTGCCCGCCTTCTCGCTCTTCGCCATAAAAAATCCTCATCGTATTTTTAATACGACTGCGGTTTTTTATGACTCCAGAGCTTCGAATCCGTCGCAGAATCATACATTTTTACTTGTTAACGCAATTGGCGAAGGTCAATAGGCTTAGGCTTTGACTTTTACGAGTGCGCCGATCTTTTGCGCAAGGCGCGACTTACGGCGTGCGGCGGTGTTTTTTGTAATCACGTTACGTTGTGCCGCCTTGTCCATCGCCTTGGTTAATTTAACAAACAGTTCAGACGCTTTGCCGGCATCTTTTGTGGCAATGCTTTTGAGGGTCTGCTTTTTAAGAAAAGCGATATTCTTCTTCGCGGTCGCGTTTGCAAGCGTCCGCTTTTTTGTCTTTCGAATGTCTTTGAGTGCAGCGTGAGTGTGGGCCATAATTTACATTGATTCAAGATTCAAGATTCAAGATTCAAAAATTGATTCATGAATCGTGAATCCTGTATCGTGAATCGTCTTTTTGTTAACGGTAGCGGAGATTCTCGATCTTCTTTCCGCGCTTTTTCCGCAACTTCTTCATCGCAACTTTTTTCTTTTTGTACATAAACACTAGGTCAAACTTAAATCGAATGATCCAATCCTACCAAGTATTCCGGAGACTGGCAAGACTCGAACACTGTCAACCCAACTTCGCATGAACGCTGGTAGCACGGTGAAAAAGTTTTTGTACTTTCTGGCGGACCGGACGGGACTCCCCTTCGCTCCGACTCAGGGCCGGGGTCGCTTCCCGTTGTCGCGGCCCTTCTCGTCCCGACACAACAGTCACTGACTGTTGCTTCCGTTCACCATTCGTTGTACTCCTGGCGGACCGGACGGGACTCGAACCCGCAACCTTCGCCGTGACAGGGCGACGATCTAACCAATTGATCTACCGGTCCACGTACACAAGTTAACCGATTATACCTTCTTTTTGCGTAAATGCAAGAGCGCCGAGACTGCCAAAATAATTAACCCTAGACTAATCCACTGCGACAGCCGGAGGCCCGCCCATACCGGGACGATATCGATGCGCAGGAACTCTATGGAAAACCGGAGCAGAGAATATAGTAGGAGATAGAGGACCGCAATCGTTCCGGGAGCAGTGTGCTTTTTTCGAAGTAACAAAATTATCAGCAACGCGCCCAGTCCCAGATCGGCAACCGACTCATACAGGAATGTAGGGTGAAACGTCACTGCCGAATCAAATCCGGTAACGCGATGAGCAGAGTCGATCGGAATCGCCCACGGAACTGTCGTCGGCCTGCCGTACGCCTCCTGCTGGAAATAATTCCCCCACCGGCCGATACTTTGAGCAAACGCAAGCGCGGGGGCGCAGAGATCTGCAAATCGCAATCCATCGACTCGTTTCAACCACGAGAGCAGGACAAGCGCAATCCCGCCGCCCAGTAGTCCCCCCTGCCACACCCAACCGCCCTTCCACACTGCGACCATCTCAAACGGAACTTCACGGAAATAATCAAAATGATAGAAAACGAACAGGGCGCGCGCGCCGACAACGCCCGCAAAAAAAATGACCGCCATCACCCAATCAAGTTTTCCGACAGTAATCACCCTCGCTCCCACTGTGTGCCGATTCAAAAAATGAATCACTCCGTACCCGATCGCGATCGCACACGACCCGAGCGCTCCATACCATGAGATTTCGACGGGCCCGATCGCAAACAAAACTCGAGAAGGAGAGGCGTCAAAAAACATTATTTCAAAATTTCAATTTCTATCTCGTTGTCTTCGACAAAGATTAGTGCGTCTCCAGTTCGTGCAAGGCGCGACTTTTTTAAGAATGTAAAAACGTTTTTCTGCGGGGCAAATACCGTCACCCCATAGAGTAAATTGAGCTGCTGCCGCGCGTGCGCATCGGCAGAAAATCCGACCACGCGCACTTCGGGCCGATGTGTACTGATCATTCTCACCAACTCGATACTTCCCTCGACAATTACGAGCTTAATTTTTTTTGACATGACAATATCGCAGACCGCATGCCCGATCATTTCCGGAAATGTGCGCTCTTGCGGAGCGTGGCCGCAGATGAAGTCGTTGTATTTTGATTTTTCGGTCTCATGGATCGTGTCTGCCATCAGCTCAACCGTTTCGAGCGGATACAGGCCCGTCGCACTCTCGCCCGAGAGCATCACCGCGTCGGTGTGATCGATCACCGCATTGGCGACATCAGATACCTCCGCGCGAGTCGGCCGGCGGCTGGAGATCATGGACTCCAGCATCTGCGTGGCAACAATGACCGGAACGTGTGCGCGGATGCATTTAGCGATCAGCTGCTTTTGCACGAGGGGAACTTTCTGTGCGGGAATTTCAATCCCCAAATCCCCGCGCGCCACCATGATGGCGTCAACCACCTCAAGGATCTCATCAAAATTGTCTACCGCCTCGGGTCGTTCGATTTTTGCGATGATGCCGATGTCGCTTGCGTGTGGAATTTTTTTTGAAAGCGTGCGCAGCAATCGGCGAAGCGCGAGAATGTCCTCCTTCCCGCGCACAAACGAGAGCGCCATGTAATCAACGCCCTTGCCTGCGCCGAATGCCGCATCCTCACGATCCTTGGGCGTGAGACTTGAAACCATAAATGACGCGCCAGGCACATTGATTCCCTTGTGCGACTTCACCACACCGGGAACGACGACGACACAATGGATCTCGGGGCCGGCAATCTTGACGATTCGAAGGTCGATGATCCCATCCGCGATCAGAATATGCTGCCCGACCGCGACAGCTTTTGAAAGTTCAGAAAAATGCGTCGGCAGTAGCGTCGCAACTCCTGCCGGGCGGTAGTGAGATTGCGGAACAACAATCACTCGATCACCTTTTTTTAGTTGCACGCCTTGCTCCGCAACCTCCCCGATCCTGATGCGCGGCCCCTGCAGGTCCTGCAGGATCGCGATCGGCTGCCCGACAGCCTTTGCCGTTGCTCGGATATTCTTGATGAGCTGCGCATGACTTGGGTGTGTGCCGTGTGAAAAATTCAGTCTCGCGACATTCATGCCGGCCTTGATCATTTTTTTGAGCATCGCCGGCTGTTCCGATGCCGGCCCGATGGTACACACGATTTTTGTGAATTTCATGGGATATGGGTAATGAATACTTCGATTACTATAGCACAAAATGAAAAGGCCTCTTTGTGAAGTGCTGTATCTGAATGACACGCACCCACAAAGAGACCAAGCGAGGTATCACGGTCCCGCGGAATGTGCCGGCGCGATGCCGATCGCATTGCGCAAACGCCGAGCCTTGCCGTGGCTCTGGAGCTCCCATGGTATGCCGTGACCCGTCAAAAAGAGTGTCCACTCAGCGAGCGCCTCCTCCGGACGCTCAGTCTCGATTTCGAGCTCCCAATCCCGCATGGCGTTTGAAAACGTGGTCCGGTCAAGACAGACGAGGTTCTCGTCGGCCACAAACTCATACCGCTCGTTCTCGAAAGAACCCCAACAGGCAAGCGCGAGCTCCTCAATGAAGAGGTGCATCTCGACCGGGAGGCCCAGCTGCGCGACATGCTCAAACGCGAGCGTCTCGGACATGTCGGCCCAGACCCGCTCCCGCTCGTCCTCAGGGAACGCATACGAGTGCTCGTCTTGATCGCTCACGCCGGCACGCTGCTGCCCCCGGCCGCACTTTGCCGTGAGGATGAGCTCGGATGGCGTCTGATATGCAGGCGCGCAGAACGTCACGAGAGAGAGTGCCTCCTCCGGCACAAAGAACTCTCGCCGAAGCCGGAGCTTCGTATCCCGATCCCAGAGGAGTGTGCCTTGGTCATAGAAGCGGTTGCACTGGAACCTGACACCAACGAGCTTGGCCGGAGTTTTCGCGCTTTCGTCCATCAAAAGCGCCTTGAGCCGTGTGTAGCCCTCCTCGCCCAATTCGAGCTTGACCTCTTGCTCCCGATGATACTCCGCCACGAGCCTCCTCCTTCGATTCAGTACGCTCACGCAAAGGGTAACGAGCGATAGTCTACAGAGTGCACAAAAAAAAACAAGAAAAGACCGGGTTTTACCCCGGTCTTCCTTTAAAAGCTACAAGCTTCCCTTAGTATCCGTAGTCCATTCCTCCGCCCATACCGCCCGGCATGCCGCCACCGCCAGCTGTGTGATCATCCTTCTTATCCGGAACGTCTGCAATGACGACCTCGGTGGTCAGAAGCATTGAGGCGATCGATGCCGCATTCTGCAACGCAGAGCGGGTAACTTTTGTCGGGTCGATGATACCTGCGGCAACCAGATCTTCATACCGATCGTCCGCTGCATTGTACCCCTCGCTCCCCTTGCGTTTCTTAACCTCTTCCGCAACCACGCTTGCGTCGCGGCCGGCGTTGTGCGCAATCTGGCGCACCGGCTCTTCGAGCGCGCGCCTGAGGATGTCGAGTCCCACTTTTTCTTCGTGGGAATCGGTCTTCACTTTTTCCAAAGCAGGAATGCAGCGCATAAACGCGACGCCGCCTCCAGGCACGATACCCTCTTCCATGGCCGCCTTGGTTGCGGAGAGCGCGTCCTCAATGCGATACTTTTTCTCCTTCATTTCGGTCTCGGTTGCGGCGCCGACTTTGAGGACTGCAACACCTCCGGCCAATTTTGCCAGGCGCTCCTGCAGCTTCTCTTTGTCGTAATCAGAGTCGGTCTGCTCGATCTGTTTCTTGAGTGCAGCAACGCGCGATTTCAGCGCGGCCGGATCTCCCTTGCCTTCAACAATCGTGGTCGTGTCCTTGCTCGCGACGACCTTGCGTGCGCGGCCCAGAGACTCCAGGGTCGCGTTCTCAAGCTTGAGGCCGACCTCTTCGGAAATGACCTTACCACCGGTGAGTGTCGCGATGTCAGCGAGCATCTCCTTGCGACGGTCGCCAAATCCCGGAGCCTTGATCGCAAGACAGTTGAACGTACCGCGAATCTTGTTCACGACCAACGTCGCAAGCGCTTCGCCCTCCAAGTCCTCGGCAATCACGACGAGCTCTTTTTTTCCGGTCGCCGCGATCTTTTCCAACACGGGCAAGATGTCGCGGATCGAAGAAATTTTCTTGTCGGTGATCAGGATGTAGGGTTCCTGATACTCGGCTTCCATACGGTCCGAATTGGTGACCATATAGGGAGAGACATACCCCTTATCAAACTGCATTCCTTCCACGAGCTCTTTCTCAACGCCGAAGGACTGCGACTCTTCAACGGTGATCACGCCGTCCGAGCCAACCTCTTTCATCGCATCCGCGATGATCCTACCGATTTCCGGATCGTTTGCGGAAATTGATGCGATATGCGCAATATCATCCTGTCCCGCGACCGGCTTGGAAATGACATTTTTCAACTCATCGACAACTGCGAGCACGCCCTTCTCAATTCCACGACGAATCAGCATGGGATTTGCTCCTGCCGCAACGTTCTTTAATCCTTCCGAGAATATTATCTGCGCGAGCAGTGTCGCGGTGGTGGTACCGTCGCCGGCGACATCGTTGGTTTTGGTCGCGACCTCTTTCACGAGTTCCGCGCCAATGTTTTCAAATTTATCCGCAAGCGAAATCTCTTTCGCGATTGTGACGCCGTCATTGGTGATCGTCGGTGAACCGAATCCCTTATCAAAAACGACATTGCGTCCTTTAGGTCCCAGGGTCACCTTGACCGCGTCTGCGAGCTTGTCGACGCCGCGCTTAACCGCCGCGCGCGCCTGCTCATTGAACATGATCTGTTTTGCCATAATCTAAAACTTAACGTTTCGGTACGTTTATGAGTTACGCGACGACCGCCATGATATCCGACTCCGAAAGGATCAGATACTCCTTGCCGTCGATTTTCACCTCGTCTGGACTGTACTTCTTAAAGACCACCGTGTCTCCGACCTTCACGTCCATCGCGAGCCTTGAGCCGCTCTCGAGGAGCTTGCCGGGGCCAACGGCAACGACCATGCCGCGTTCCGGTTTTTCCTTATCGACCGTGTCCGGCAAAATAATTCCGGCCTTGGTCACTTCGTCTTCGTTGATCGGTTCGACGATCAAACGGTCACCGAGTGGTTTCAGCTGCATAGCAAACTAAAAATTACGGATTAAAATTTCGAGACATAAAAACCGGTCCTCCAGAGATGACGGTTGTAGGCAGCAGTTTAGGACGCTTCGTTTTTCTTGTCAAGGGGTTTTGATGCCGCGCCCACGGCCACCCAGAACATCAAGATTCCAGGCGCAAGACTCCAGAGAAAATGATCAAACACACCGGCAACAAGCACGAGAATTATCAGAGAGCCTGGCGGGAAAACCAAGCCCGACCCGATAAACACAGCAGCAATAAAGGCAAAAAATATGAGCCCGCCGGCAATCCCAAGTTCTGCGGCAACCAGAAGAAGCATATTATGAACCGGCTGATAGGAAAACCATGGCTGATAGGATTTTTTCTTTACGTCATTTTCAAAAAGCACCTTCGTATACTGCCCGATTCCCGTTCCCGTGAAAATCCGCTCGCCAAACACAGTGACTCCTTGCGCAAATCCTCCGAGTCGTTCGCTGATGGAGCGCGTTTCAAGGCGCTGAACCCCTGCAAAACCCAGACGGGCGGAAAGCGGCTCCCAGTGCGCGGCGGAGAGAATTGAAACCGCGATCGCGCACGCCACGAATGCGACCACTCCTCCTGAAACTCGGCTTGAATCCGAAGATGCGATGGCCCCCCTCTCGCTTCGAAAAAAAATCAGTGCACACAACACGCCAACCGCCCCGACCAACAACCCCAGCCAGCTTTCGCGCGAAAAGGTAAAAAAAAGTCCCGATGCCAGAAGCGCACTCGCGGCAATCAAGAAAATCGAATGCCATTTTTCGCGCACCCTTCCCAAAAGCCAGAATGTAAAAACCAACGACGCGGCCAGATGAAACCCCAACAGATTCGGGTGGGCAAAACTCCCGTATGCGCGCAGCCATCGCACGTCTGCATTTTCGACCACGCTGTCTCCCAAATTTTCCGGTGCGTGATGAGCCATGCCAAGCCACGAAGAGGAGATCACCTCTTGTCCAGCGAACTGCACAATACCTAGCACTGCCTGAATACACCCAGCAACAACCCATGGGATCGCGATCGACGCGAGAGAGATATTTGCTGATCGCACCAGCGAATATAAAAACACTCCTTCGACCAGTCGCAGCGTCATGGCGAGGGCAAGCACTCGATCAGTAGACCACAGGATCGAAAGCGCGGCGACACACAGGAGTGTGATCAGAGAGATTGAGTCAACGCGTCTCCACCACCCCGAGGGTGGCCGCGCGCCGCGCGCCGCGCGAACAGCGACACATACACAGAGAGCACCCACGACGAGATCAAGTCCCATTAACTGGATCGTGCCGTACTGCCAGGGCCCCACAAGACCCGTTCCCGCCTTGCCGATGAGCCCTCCCCGGAGAATGAGTGACGTTTGCCAAGGAAGGAAAAAAACAAAAACTCCCAACAAAATTTTTGTGATTCGATCAAGGGTCATAGCGATTGAATTTTTTCGACCCACGCAGAGCGAATTTCTTCGCGCCGGTCGTTATGATGTAACTTGAGCATTGTATCTCTGAGCACAACGCGCGTATCGCGATTCATGAGCTCTTTGAGTTCACGGGGAAGAATCGAAAGCTGCCAAGTGCGTGATGCGTCCTCAAAGAATGAAAGCAGCGGAGAAAGAACCACCTCGCCGAGCCGTTTTATCCATCGGGCGATCGGCCACAATTGTACCATCGCACTGTGCGGCGGCTGGATCGCGTGCATGTTCGGGCGATGAACGCTCGTCCAGCGATTAGCATCGTGCAGCCGCGAAAAGGTGTCTCTCTCATCAAACAGCGGCGTGATGTGCCCCGTCCACGCCGCGAGGTATACGTCATGAACACCTCCCCGTTCAGGCAGCGCACTGGATTCAAGATTGAACGCCGCGTCCGAGAGAAAGAAACTCAAACACATCGTGTCTTTCATCCGTCCTCGCTGGTGCGGCCGAACACCCAACAGGTGCGCCAGTGTGGTTGTGCACGCGCGGACCAGCCAGAGTGCCCCGCCCTGTGCGATGACGAGAAAGTCGATATCGCTCTCCTCGCTCGCATGCCGCAATCCGACCGTATTGCACACGCCGATAAATCGGACGAACGGCACAGCTGCCGCCAGGCGTGCAAACGCCCGCGCGCACCGAATTTTGCGCACCGCAATCGTCGATCGATCGCGACGAACCCTCAGAATACCTTCTCGACCTTTCAAAAAATAAAATCCGTGATCGCTTTGTATGTGCTCCGTGAGGAGTGCGGACTCTTCAAGCGCTTCTGCAATATCGCCCGGTGTGACGGATGCCGGCGCGGGTGCGATCAGATACTGCCACAACTCAAGAAGTGTGAGCGGATACTCGAACAAATCATAGTACGCGATCGTCGAGACAATCGCGTGTTCTAAATCATTTCCCTCGATTGACTTTTCGTCCATACCCCGATATCATTGCTAGACGTTATTTCATGCGACCGTTTCAAAAAATCCTCCTTGACTGCGCGATCAGCGCCATCAAATTGGGAATTCTGGGAAAACGAATTCTTCTTTTTCTTTTTCGCGGCGTCATCGATACCATCGCATGGGCGGCAGGGCTTCTCTTCAAGCGACCGCTGGTCTTTCTCTATAAAATCCACCTCAAATTCCGTGCTCGCTTAGGCCGGTTCGGCGTCATCGTTAAGAACCCCTTCCTCACCATCGTCTCGTCAAAAACCGCTCTTCACCTTCTGCTGATCGGTATCGGCGTGACGGCCGCGACTAGTCAGCTCGCCTACCGTGAGGCGCCTCCGGATATCTTAAACCCTAAAAATATTTTGTCACGGCTTATCCCGCGTGCCGAGGATGAACAGATTGTTATTGAAGAAGAGTCGCTGCTTTCGGATAGTACGGATGTCCAATACTCTCCCGTGTCGGGAGTTCGTCCCTCTGCGGAAACGACGGCGACCGAGGAAGAGCGAGACACACGGATCCTGCCGGGCGATATCGCGGTCAACACCGGCGCACTCATAAAGCCGATTCTTCCGAGTACCGCGGAGCGGGTAGAAAAACCCTCCGCAATCCAAGTCTACGCCGTCCAGGAGGGCGACACGCTTGGAGGTATCGCGGGCCGATTCGGACTAAAAGTCTCCACGCTCCTTGCGGCAAACAACCTGTCGGCATATTCGACGCTGGGGATTGGGCAGCGCCTCACGATCCTTCCGCGCGACGGCATTGTCTACCGCATTCGCCCGGGTGATACGCTCGGCACCATCGCACACACGTTCCAAACAACCGCAGACAAGATCATCGCGCTCAACACCCTTCCGTCCGATCGCCTCAGAATTGGCGCGACTCTGATCATCCCGGATGCCGTACTACCCGCGCCTTCGCGCACGATTGCCAGCGCGGGAGTGCCCCGAACGATTGTCGGGCGACTCAAAAACCTCTTGAAGCCAGTGCCGCGCGTTTCGATTCCCCGCATCACGGGCGCAGGAATGATCTGGCCCACAAGTGCGCGACGCATCACGCAGTACTTCTCATGGCGACACTCGGGGGTTGATATCGCCGGCCCAACTACCAACCGGATTCTTGCCGCGGCAGACGGACGCGTGATCATCGCAGGATGGCAGCGCGGCTACGGACTTACGGTCGTCGTCGATCAC
This sequence comes from Patescibacteria group bacterium, assembly GCA_038065125.1. GTDB lineage: Bacteria > Patescibacteriota > Patescibacteriia > JACQRZ01 > JACQRZ01 > JBBTRP01. The sequence goes on along the minus strand of JBBTRP010000010.1, from coordinate 2,602 downwards.
GGCGGGGGCAAAAAAACCCGCTACGCGCACGCGAGTCGTTTGTTCGTTGGACGCGGCGAGTACGTGGCGCAAGGCGAGACCATCGCCATGGTGGGCTCGACCGGCCGCTCTACGGGACCGCACCTTCACTTCGAAGTCACCGTTGGCGGACGCCGCGTGAACCCCTTTAGTTTCATCCGATAAACGCCGACTCGTGCTTTTTTCGATACTGTAAACTCTCGGCGATGTGCGCTTCGGTAACCGCGTCTTGCCGGGCAAGATCGGCGATGGTGCGCGCAACCTTCATTACCCGGAAGTACGACCGCGGGGTAAGGTTCATCTTCTCGCACGCTAGTCTCAACAGTGACCGCGCCCCCGGCGAGAGGGAGCATCGCTCCTCGATCCCGTGCGAAGGAATCTCGGCGTTCGTACCAAAGGACAACTCCACAAAACGCGTGGACTGCACGGTGCGCGCTTCTTGGACGCGCTCTTGAATACTGCGCGACGACTCCTCATCCGCGTATCCATCCAAATCTTTAACTGGAATTTGCGAGACTTCGACAAAAAGATCAATGCGATCCAGTAAGGGACCTGACACGCGTTTCTGATAGGAGAACACCTGGTTGGTCGTGCAAATGCACGCTTTCTCGCTCGAACCCCAGTACCCGCACGGGCAGGGATTTTGCGCGGCGATGAGCGTGAAACGGGCGGGAAACTGCACCGTGCCCGCCGCACGGCTCACGGTGACGACCCCGTCCTCAAGCGGCTGGCGCAGCGACTCCAGAACGGAGCGCGGAAATTCCGGAAGCTCATCAAGGAACAACACTCCTCGATGCGCGAGCGTGATCTCCCCAGGGCGCACGCTCGATCCCCCGCCCACCAGCGCTGCGCGTGACGCGGTATGATGCGGACTGCGAAACGGCCGCGTTGTCATCAGCGCGGATTGCGTGCGGTGCGAGAGTAGCCCAACGGAGCTATAGATCCGCGTCACCTCAAGCGCCTCATTAGGGGAGAGTGCGGGAAGAATCGTAGGAAAACTTTTTGCAAGCAGCGTCTTTCCCGATCCGGGAGGACCGAACAGCATGACGTTGTGTCCGCCCGCCGCGGCGATCTCCAGCGCGCGCTTTGCAGAACTGCATCCGCGAATGTGCGCAAAGTCGCTGCCGGGACGTTCACTTGTTTCTGGCGCTACCTGAGACTTGCGGTCAAAGGGAGCAATCTCCTCCTCTCCCAGCACGTGCACCAACGCATCACGCAACCGCTCGACCGGATATACGGTCACGCCCTCAATGAGCGCGGCTTCCGCTGCGTTCTTGGCTGGCACAAATACATTTTGATATCCCAGCTGCCGCGCCAGCGCCGCCAAGGACACCGCTCCGGCAATCGGGCGCACATCGCCTTCCAGCGAGAGCTCTCCCGCAAATATACTTGATTTCAATGCGTGATGATCTCCCGATCGATCGGCAAGGAGAATGGCAAGCGCGATCGGCAGGTCGTAGGCAGACCCCTCTTTTTTTACGTCTGCCGGCGCGAGATTCACCGTCACGCGGCCGCGCGGAAATAAGCATCCGCTATTTTTGATTGCCGCACGAACGCGTTCGCGCGACTCCGAGACCGACGTGTCCGGCAAACCCACAATCACACAAGAGAACTGCCCCGTGCCCGCATCACACTCCACTTCAACCCGCTCGCAGGACAGACCGACCAGCGCGCCCGTGGCCACTCGCGAAGTCATGTAGTTTGGCGCCAACCAACGAGCGTGAGAATGGCAAGCATGCTCGCGCCCACGGCGATCGAGACATCCGCAACGTTGATCGTGGACCACCCCAAGATTGGTATCCAGTCCCGCACGCCACCAAATACAAGTCGATCAAAAAAATTCCCGCCAGCGCCAGCGCACACGAGTGTCGGTAAGACCGCGGTTTGTCTGGCAGCGCACTCACGGACAGCCCACCCTGCAAACATCGCGATCACCACTGCCATAAAAAAAAGACCGACCGTTTCGGGAAGTGCAACCAACCCGAAATACTCGGTCGTGATCCGCGCGTCCCCTCGATTCCAAAAAAATGCCTTTGTCCCCAGGTCGATGCCGAGCACAATAAAAAAAAGCACGGCGCATCGCGCGCCGCACTTGAAAAGTTCAAGACTCGAAGCCGAAGAAGACATGTCTTCTAGGCTGTTTCGGATTTTGCTTGGCAGGTTACACACAATATCGACATCGGCCGCGCATTGAGTCGTTCAGTGGCAATTTCGGTTCCGCATTGCGCACAAATGCCATACGCACCCTTCTCAAGCCGCTCAAGCGACTCATCGACTCCTTTGAGCTCTTCTTCGAGGGTCGTGGTCAGACTCAGTGAGTCGCCATATGCTGCCACCTCTGCGGCGTTGTCTTCCTCGCTGGAGCCGTACTCTTCCCACGCCGCCTGATACTCCGAGCTCCCCGCGATCTTAGTACCCAACCGCCCGAGCTCCTCCTCAAGCCGCTTTTTTTCAACAAGGAGTTTTTCTTTTATCGAGTCCAAAAATTGCTGGTCGTGCATACATCATCATTATGAATTTCACTTCTTACTATATTCCCATATTCTCATCCAAATACAAGGAAAGGGCGCATTCTCGCGCCCCC
>JBBTRP010000009.1:0-2146 GCA_038065125.1 Patescibacteria group bacterium | reverse complement strand
TTTTTGTCCGATGAATGTCGAACTCTTTTTTGAGCAAATGGTCGAATGCGGAGTTCAAGTTGAAGGGAAATCCCGGTGGAGGGCCGACGCCAAGGCGACGATCAAGGTAAAAACAGCACTGACACTGCGTGAACAGCTCGATCTTGGAGCGCGAGAGACGAAAGGGCTCCGTGCCTTTAGGGTCGTACAGGCCCTTAGTTCGCTTGCCGTTGTAGTAAGCCGACATTGCCGAGATGTGATATACTGTGAATTATCTCACCCATCATACCATCATCTATGAATCCAACAATGCAGAAGGTGCTCCTTGGGGTCGGCATCGCGGTAGGCGCCGTACTCATTAACGTCGGCGCATACGTCGCGATCAACTCCTCAAAAATGCCCCCGCAGCCGACCGTCCAGCAGCCGGTGGAAAAGCCCGCTCAAGCTCCCCAAGAAAAGACTGCTGATCAAACTACTGACACCACGCTCAAAGCCCTTGGATTCGCGCCTCAATTCTCAGAGCCAGACACGACCCTTGCGAGTGCCGCAAATTATGAGGCGATCAAGAAATCATTTAACCTCGCTCTAACCCCGGGGGAAGAAGCGCACCTCACCACAGAAAAGTCTCTGCTCATCCCGCTCTCGAGAAGCTCAAATCTTGTGTATTCATACACCTTTGACGAGATGCTCACCGCCTTTGACCGCATTGGCGGGAACTCATCGGCCGTGTACCGCGAACCGCAAAACGCCGTTTTCGTCACGCCGGATGTCGTCCTTCACGCGTACCACAAGTTTTTCGAGCTCACGCTTGAGGAGCTTGAGAAGGGCGACCTGGCAACACTTCTCGACCAGTTCCTCTCAAGCCTGTGGGAAAACCTAAAAACGCAAACCGCCGCCGCGCCGAGCGACACGCGCCCCCGATTCGAAAAACTCCTTGCACAGATCACGGTCGCCCGCGTGCTTTTTGACACCAAGAACTCCCCAAAGCCTTCTTATTTCGACGATGAAAACGCGGCGGAGAAATACAACAAAGCCGACGAGAAGGCAGACACCGTCGATTGGGCGCGTAAAAATTTCAAAAAATACGCTCCCGCCCTGCCACTTGCCCTGCAAAAGGACGTTCTCTCCGAACTCACCCTGATCTTTGAGGCGTCACAAATGACTAAATCCCCCCTCTGGCGCGAGTACAACGAGATTGTTGACGCGGACTACACGCAGTACACCCCTCGCAGCCACTACTCAAAAACCTCCCGTCTGCGCGCCTACTTCCGCACCATGATGTATTTGGGAAGGAGTAGTTATTTTTTCAAAGAGGATGTTGGCATCACGGACTCAGCGCTCCTTGCAAGTCAGTTCTCAAAGAAGGCATCCTCCGGAGTCACTCCGACAGAGCCGTGGAAGAAAATCATGGAGGTGACCGGATTTTATGCCGGCCAAGCTGACGATATCACCTACACCGAGTGGAAGGAGTTTCTGGACAAAATCGGCGCACAAAATACCGACCAGATAAAACAGAACCTCTCTTCGCTCCGCCTGCCAAAAATTCTCTCAGAAAAAATCGTAAAGGAGGGGCTCACTGACCTCAATGAGCTCATCCGAGAGACGCAAGGTTTCAAAATTTTCGGCCAGCGGTTTACCTACGACGCATGGATTCTCAATCAACTCTCCAATGAAGACAGGGCCTTACAGCTCAAACCCCCCAGTCTTCCCTCAAGCCTGTATGTGCCGGCAATCCTGGGCAGTGCCCGCGCCAAGGAGTACCTTACGCCGCTCTTGGTCAACGAAAGGACACTCACCCTGTCTGAGCTGCCAAAGTTTTTTAAGAAATTCGACGAGGTGCAAAAAAGTATCCGTGCCGTAGAGCCCGCAGAGTGGTTCTCCTCCATGGGAACCGCGTGGCTGGACCTCCTCTCAACGCTCACGCACACCTTCGGCTCGGGCTACCCGCGCTACATGCAAAAACCCTCCTTCCTAGACAAGCAGATCCAAACATTTTTGGGGTCCTACACCGAACTCAAGCACGATACGCTCCTCTACGCAAAACAGAGCTATGCCGAGCTTGGCGGGGGAGGCGGGGATGATGATAAACTCCCCCCAATTGTCAAGGGTTTGGTAGAGCCAAACGTGCTCTTCTGGCGCAAGCTCGATGCGCTGGTCACGTATACCC
>JBBTRP010000008.1:0-6062 GCA_038065125.1 Patescibacteria group bacterium | reverse complement strand
GCTTTCACTAACGGGCTGTACGCCTCAACGACGATCCTGTTCTGCGTGCAGAATTTGAGAAGTTCCCGCTGATAGAGGAACGGGTGAAACTCGATTTGGTTGACCGCCGGCGCAATGTCCGCGTATTCCAGCAGTTCTTCGAGGTGCCATACGCAGAAGTTCGAAACGCCAATCGATCGCGCCTTCCCGGAGCGACAGATCTCCTCCATCGCACGCCAGGTATCTTTCCTTTTGTTTATCGTTTCTGTTCTCTCTTCACTTGCGCTTGGCCAGTGAACAAGATAGAGATCCACGAACGGCATACCGAGCCGCTCAAGCGATGCGCCGAGTGCCGCAAGAGTCTGCTCATACCCTTGATCGCGGTTCCAAAGTTTTGTTGTCACGAACAACTCCTCGCGAGGGACGCCCCCCACCGCGATTGCCGCCCCGACGCCTTCTTCATTGCCATATACTGCCGCGGTGTCGATCATGCGGTATCCCGCTTCGAGTGCCCAGAGTACGGCTTGCCGAGCCTCTTCTCCGTTCTGTGTCAGATAAGTTCCCAGACCGATGACGGGGATGGATATGTTGTTGTTCAATTGAACGGTTGAGTCAGCGCGAAGAGTCATGGGGGTGTGTTCAAGGGTTGTCTTCTCGGTCTTCTTCTCGGTCTTGCGCGCGCATGTATGGCGCGTTGAGCTCGTTGATAAGATAGTGACGGAAAGCATCGCGTGTAATGAGCGGATCCTCGGCAACTCTCGCGTCAAGCTCATTCGCCCTCATCCGAGAGTATTCTGCCGGGACTGCCAACAAGGTTTTTGCGGCGTGTGAATACTGTTGAATCTCCTCCATAGTTAACGGTTCTTGCTTGTCCTTCTTGAGAAGTTCTTGCAGCCGTACATACGCGCGCATCTCGTCCGTGCCCAGAAAAGGCACTCTCACATACTTCAAATCTGCGCGCTCGTCCACCTGAATCTCGATCTCTTTGGCAATCACGGATCGAAACAAATCAAGCGCCTGTGCCTCATCTTCCGGACTGCTCCCTCGCGGTTGGATGTGTTCGGTGGACATAATTTTTTGAAATAGGTACCAAGATTCTATCCTTTTGCCGATGCGTACGCAAATGGTTGACGAATCGCCGAGACTCTAGTATTCTTGCGATCGGATCGGAGACGACTTACGACAAGGAGGAACCGCATGTACGCGGTCGCAAATATCGAAAAGTTTACCCAGGATTATCCCGACCTCTTCATTGGCACCGGCCAAGAGGTCGTCGCCCGGGCACGGGAGTTTGCGCACGCCGAAAGCGGGTTGTTCACCGGCTCTGCTGTCAGCGGCATCTTCCAAAACCCGATGTTCACAATGCTCTTCGTGCAGACCGTCCAAACGAACCCCACTCACATCGACCTGTTCAAGGACGCCTGCCGTACCGCCGGCCTACCCACCTGACCGGCCGCTCATCCCGCTGTGACTCGCACGCCCTGCATCACGCGGGATTTTATTTTTCGCCGTGCAACACGCGCACAACGCCCTTCTCGGCATTCACTTCAACGCGATCGCCGTCTTTGATGACCCGCGTCGCCGTTTTGGTCGCAAGTACACACGGTATGCCAAACTCGCGCGCGATAATTGCCGCATGACAAATAACGCTCCCCTCATCGGTGACCAGCGCGGCGGCCCTTCTGATCGCGGGCACGAAATCCTGCCGTGTCATGGTCGCGATAAGCACATCCCCCTCGCGCACCTTATGGAGATCCATGTTTGTGAAGATTATCTTTGCGATTCCACGCGCAACGCCTCGCGATCCGATCACCCCTTTCAACTCCTTGGTGCGAATGGATTTTTCAATCGCCAGTTCTTTCCGGGCAACGCGCAGCGCTGTGCTTCCCGAATACAGCACGATCTTCCTCCCTTTTTGGATTAATAGATACGCCCGCTCTCGTTTCTTGATTTCTATTTTTGAAAACTGCGTGCCTGACCGCAACTGGCTGACAATCTCATCATTCGTGAGGAGAGCGACCTGTCTGACGGTCAATCCTATTCTATTTCCTATTTCCGTATACAGTTTCCTCAATTCGAGATTCAGCTTCTGCCGAAGCATATCCCGATAATCGCGGAGAAAAACGTTTTCTCTTAGAAAAGCAACAAGGCGCCCAAGACGCTTATCTCTCCGAATCGCTAGCACGGTTGCGCGATATTCTTTTTTTCTTTCAGAAAACTGCCGGTGAAGTGCGGCGAGTTCTTTTTTCGGGTTTCGCACCGCACGGAGTTCTTGTTGAAAATGCTCAATCGTATATGGCTCGTGATCAAAGTCGAATAGTGGAATGTGTGCATATGCTGCTGCGTGCTTTTTGAGCCGCGTGAGAAAAACTTTTTTTGAGAGACTCTTTCGCGCTTCCGCGAGTCTCAACAGATCTATGCGTTCAGACATCGCATCGTTCGGTTGGAGGGGCGATGAGAGCGATAAAAGATATTCTGCCTGTACAGACGCATCCGGGACGATTTTCTTCAGTCGATCAAAAACCTCATCAGCCAAGACTAAATCGGCAATGTTGAACACCGTCCACATACGGATATAAAACCGTGTGGTCTGAGGAAGGATCCGCATAGTATACAGCTCAAGGAGGTCGCGGTTCGTGAGTGCGGAAAGTTTTCCTGCAAGTGCGATCGTAACGTCTTTCAGGATCGATTCGAGCGTTTTTCTCGCGTCGCGGTGAAACCGTTTCAAAAAGGAGGGTCGCTTCAGAAGCGCCCTCAAATCTCGCGTATATTCCTCAAGTTGCGCCTCATCCACATAATACTCGGTCTTGTGCGCATCTCGATATACAAGTGTGTTGCGAAGCGAGGTATGGTACACCTCTTCCATCGCCTCACCCCATGCGGCATTCCACATCTGCGCCACCTGAACGGCGAGCCGCCGTGTCACGTACTTTTTCCACATACGAAGTACTTATCCACTTCCGGCATTCTTTGCGCGGAGCGCCGCCTCTGCACCCTTTTCTTCCTCGTGCATGCGGTCCAACATGTCGCGCGCAAGTCCTTGATCAAGCCGGTCATCCCGTGCTTGATTAATGCCCTTGGCTAACTGGTCAACGAGCGCGAGATAATTTCGGTTCAAAACCTCTTGCTCAAAATCACCGCCGCTCGCGGGCTTAAATTCAGCGACCAGGTCGCCATGGCCAAACTCAACCGTCCAACACACGTCCGTCTCGAGTCCCTCCATTTTCACATGCAGTGTTCCGGCGTAATAGGGGTCCGTGAGTCGCTCGACCACAACGTCAGATACAACCGCGCGAGGCTCATGCTCACCGCTTCCTATCTCAATAAGCTTTTTCGTCAACGAACGCATGAGTGTCGCGTTGTGCTTCTCGAGAAGAATCTCGTCATCTTCAAGTGCCGCCGTGAGGTTGACGGTAATCACGTCCGACCGACTGATCGTAACGCTCCAGAGCACATCAAAATCTTTTTGGGGAGCTTTGACATGCATCGTTCCCGCCATGAAGCCTTTCTCATTTCGCTCGGCCTCTAGTGCAGAAACAATACACGTCGGTTCTGTGGCACCCTCGGCAGAACCCTCCCCCACACTCAAAACATCCTGACCCGCTGTAGAGATAAATTCTTTTTCTGGCATACGAAAAACTTTTAAAGCAACTCGTTTTCGATATTGATCTCGCCGTGCAGGTCCTCAAGCATCTTACTTTTTATCTGCTCATACCCAAACCCTTGTGCCAGCAGCCACCCGAGCTTGGTGGTCATGGACTCGATGCTCATGTCGTAGGCGGGAATGGCAAGATCATGTTCTTTGAGGTACTGCCCAGTCTCGTTCACCTGAAAACTCGCAACCCCACTCGGTGCCTGGCTGGTGACCATAATCGGTATCTCTTTTTCTTTGAGGTATTCAAACCCGGGAAAAAGATGCGCGCTCGCATCCCCCGCACCGAATGAGCGGAAGATGAACGCGCGTGCGCCGGCATGCTCAACAAGCACGCGGAACAAGTCGGGTGACATTCCGGGAAACTCGCTGAGCGACGCGATATGCGAGGTGTCAAAATCTTTCTTCACGCTCAAAGTGCGTGACTGGATGGCAAGCGGCTTCACTTTTGAAAGGTACGAGTTGTGCTTGTCCAGCGCCGCCGCATTGATGCGCATGAATCGCCCGATCTGCCCAAGCGCGCCGGTGATAAACGAGCTGAACGGGTCGTAGTCAAAGTCCGTTCCTTTCTTTACCCGTACGCCGGAGATAATTTTACTTCCAAATACCGCCATCACTCCTTTGACCGGATGATACCCCCACACCGCCAGGCGCAGCGCGTTGATCAAATTGGTTGTTGCGTCGCTTCCCAAATACCCCAACGGAACTTGCGCGCCGGTCACGATCACCGGCTTGTTGATGTTCTCCAACGCGAACGAAAGCGCCGCGCAGGTGTACCCCATGGTGTTGGTGCCGTGGAGAATGACGTACGCGTCATACTGGTCGTACGTCTCCTGGATTTTTGCGGCGAGCGCAGACCAGTTTTTGGGAACGATGTTGGAGCTATCGACATTAAAAAGTTCGACGATCTCCGGTTTAATCTCGATGTTCCAATTCTTTTTGACCGTCGCCACGGAAGCTTCGACAATTCCCAAAAAACTGTCCGGATCGGACTTGACCGACTGGACAACCGTGCTCTCTGCGACATTCCCGGCAATCGTCCCGCCGGTGAATATAATAAGAAGGCGTTTTTGTGCGTAGGTGGCCATAGACTAGGTGTATCTTACTTTTCGCTCATCGTACGACACTTTCCGCACGCTGACAAGCCGCTTACGTGATGACAAGCGAGAGGGCAAAAATACACAGCGCCGCGATAACTTTTTTTGGTGTGGGCCTTTCTTTCAAAAATAGAACACTTAAGAAAAATACAAAAATGGGTGTGATATTACCGAGCGTGAGCGTGACGCCCGCGCTTCCGCGAGACAGCGCGAAATAGAGGAGCACCCACTGGGAGATAACAATCAGCCCGCGGAAAAAGATCACCCGATATTGCTGTGTCGTAATGCGCAAGAGTGGGAAACCGAACAAAAGCAGCGTAAAGAGGGAGATGAACCCGGCGCGGAACATGTACAGCGTCGGCGCATTGACGGCATGAAGCGTATCAAGAAGATACTTTGCCGGAATCGCCGAAATGCCGAAGAGAACCGATGCGACAAGCGCAGGGATAAGCGTCTGCGCTTGAAACGACTTTAATTGAGAAAAATTCGTTGATACATAGACAGTCAATCCGATAATCGCTGTGGCTATGAGATATGTATGCCACGATGACGCCTCCCCTAACGCAAGCCAAGCGAAAAAAAAGGTAAACCCCGGCGCGAGCGAAAGGAGGGGCGTTGCGATACTCGCCTCCGTTTTCTCAAACGTCTTGAAATAAAAGTAATTCGCGACCGTATCGATGACGCCGATCAGTATGACGAGACCGATGACCAAAATCGACGGCTGAAACGAGTAAAACAATGGGGAGATGAGCAGCAGCGTTGCGCCCATCGTCAGAAAATTTATTCCAAGGATGTCCTGCGAACGCAGGTCGCGGAGCAGCGTCCGCGCGATAATATTCGCAACCGCACCCAGTAGCGCCGAGAGAATCGCGATTGAAGTGAAACTCAATTCCGGGATCATAGAGGAATGGTATCAGGTGAATAAGAATGAGAGAAACGAGGGGTATGAACTGTTTGTAAAAAGGCTGGGATTTTTTGATACGGAAATCCCAGAAAACCGTCATAGAATACCGGCTATTCGCGTGCCATTTGAACCTCCTTGAGAATGTCCTCAAGGTCGATCTCCTCACCTGTCTCCTGAATCGCCTGCTTCAGTTGGTCTTCGTACACCCGTCTCGATTTGATGAGGGAGGTGACGATCTTGTCTGCGACATGCGACTTACCGACGACGTGCAGGAGCGCCACCAGTTGGGACAAGCCGGGCATGGTGCGCCCAAAGGCGAGGTCAAACATCTTCAAGCGGTAACTCCGAGAATGCATGGAACTGGTCCAATAGCCAAAATGCACGGCCGTCGCTCCCGCGAGAAGCAAGAATCCGATGAAGCTGGCGTAGT
>JBBTRP010000007.1:0-8383 GCA_038065125.1 Patescibacteria group bacterium | reverse complement strand
TTTGAAGGGTATACAAGTGGTTTGCAGGCGACAGATGAGTTTATGGTGCAGGTTTCCGCCTCCATGGTGGGGGCGGTGATACTGGCTCTGTTTGTCAGCTCGGGAGCGGTTGCAGGACAGGCGGTAAAAGTACAGGTGTAATCCGTATCAATACTGCAGTCGTTACAGGATGCGGTTGCAGGTAAATCAGGCTGGTAGGATGTTCCGCTTCCCGGACAGGTTGTTGATGGACTTGCAGCGCATTCCCGGCTTTTATTACCCGTAGAAGAACACGCGGACTCATTCCATCTACAGCTGGAATACGAGGTGGCACAGGATCGGTACTGGATAATACTTGCTGTTCCCGTGCAGGTAGTCGGTTTTGTGCAGGTTCTTGATATTGCCGTTGTCGAGTTCCATGCCTCGCAGGAGTAGCTGCCGGTGTTGTTCTGGTCTGTCTGGTTGGTGACGGGGCTTGATTGGGTGCTTCCTGCGGGAAGAGTACAAGAAGGGCAGGAAAGCGATTGCGACAAGTCCTTTCTTCCGACACAGTGGGACTGAGAAGACGCTTTTCTTGTGCAGGAACGGGAAGGCGCCGCTCCGCTGGCTGGGCAGGCACTTGTCACGGTAGAACCGATCTTGAAGTCAGTGCAAGAATCATATGCGACATTACTTGCATTAGCCGTACCCAATACAGGCTCGGGACAGGTTCCTGAGCCTGTATTGTTCGACGTACAATCAAAAACCTGCTGATAGGGACCGCAGTTGGTCACCCCTGATTTGCGTGTTCTGACGGGAAAACCAGAACCGCTCTCCGGGCACTCCCCAATCCCTTTACCGACATCAGACCAGGCGTCGTAATTGCCATTCGAACACTCGCTGCACTCCTGGCGATTCGGCCCGGCTGCGGGAACATAGTCGATCTGTGCGTCTCCACCGGTGCAGGAGGCGTTGGCATTTTTTGTGCAGGAGAGGGTGTAATGTCCACGTTCAGTCGGGGTGGTTGCTGCGGTTGAGGAGCAACGTGAAGTCAGGGTGCAGGTATAGTAGGCGGTGTTGGGGGTTGAGTCGGTGTTGAGACAAGAGGGGGTGGGGGCGGTGGAATTTACGTTTTTCTTCCTGGCACAATCAACTCTTGCATCTAAGTTGATTGTGGAGCCATCAGGATTCGTCCCTGCAGCTTGCGCTTTTGTTTTACAAATAAGTTTAAATGTCGCCCCCTGCATAGTATACCCCCACAGCCGGTATGGACCGTTACAGGTATTCGTTGAGTCATAATTCGAAGGAAGTGTTTTTGGACAGTCTTCAAATTTGTTTTTGTAGAAAAGAGATTGATAGGTACTATCTATTTCACTTGTAGGGACGGGGTCGCTCCCGGCAAAAACAACCAGCGCGGACAGACTTGCGAATATTCCGATAAGAACGCTTGAGAGGATGAATTTTCTTTTTGTATTGAGGCGCATATCAAATAATCCGTTACCGACAGCACGCAAGTTTCATTTCCACATTACAGGACGTCGGAGAAGCGTTTCCTAGAGTGCTCCCATCAAATAACCAAAAGGTTCCCGACGTAAATTCAGTATTATCGGTCCATCCATTGCAGTCAGGGATTGCGGATGAGGTAATAGGCCCCCCATTAATCCATGCCCAGCCGTCAGGATCAACTGCCGTTGAAATATTTGAAGGTTTACATATTGTCGTGCGATACATTTCTTCAAGGGAGCACACATGATGATCGGCCGGACACCTGCCATTTGCCCCAGAATATCCGCCCGCGTTTCCATCAGTTTTATTTTGTGAAAATGTCCGAAATATTCCCCCAAAGCACGCTGCTCCCTTTCCCGGGGGGATCTCTACGATGTTGGCGTTGGCGCCGGAGCGGATGATGAGGTTGTCGGAGCTTGAGGCCATGCCGACAAACCACTTCTCATCCCCTGCTTTGCGGTCAATCTTCACTCCGGTCCAGACTGGGGAAGCGGTGTTGTAAGAAAGGCGCAGGTTTGCCGTGTCATTGTCGGGATTGCCGGAGGTTTGGGCGATCACATCCAACGGAAATCCGGGAGTGGTGGTTCCCACGCCGAAGCGGACCTCTCCTGCAGGAGTCAGGTCGCTTCTCTTTCCCCCGCCAATGCCGACAAAGCCTGTTTGGGTGGGGTCGGCATCGGGATTGAGTTTGCCAAATTCTGCGGCTCTTCCACCATTCGTGAGCACATCAAGAAGGGTTGCCGTGACCGAGCCGGTGGAGGGTTGGCAGTTTGGGGGTGTGTCGCAGGGAGGAGTGAACTGTGCAGAGACCGTCTGGAACAGGAGAAACGCAAACGAGCCCGACACGAAGAGTGAGAGGCTCAAGAAAAGAATGTTCCTGGGTGAGGGAGGAGTATTTGCGCCGGAGAACGGAAAAAATGCCCTAAGAGGTGAGGGTCGTGAGAATTTCGAGTGAACTTCTTTTGATTGTGGGTTGTGAGGGTGCTTCACTGTGCGTCGGATTCCTTTCAATAAAGGGATCTGTATGGGTAGAGTATACTCCTCTTGCGGGGTTTGATGGTGTGGATAAAGTAAACTTATGCGCAATACGAAAAAGGTGATTTTTTTTCTATGTACCTTTGCGGCAAGTGCGGCATTTTTTGCGCTCCTTGAATGGAGCCCGTCGTTTGCCGATCCGGATTCGTACTACCATGCAAAAGTCGCCCTGCTCATGGCCGAACAGCGCGGGCCGATTATGGCCTTTCCCTGGCTCCCACTGACGTCGCTGGCGGACATATTTATTGACCATCACCTTCTCTATCACATTCTCTTAATCCCCTTCGTCACGGCATTTGACCCGCTTGTCGGGATCAAAATCGCAGCCGTACTCTTTGCGAGCGGATTCGTAACGTTTTTTGCCTGGATTCTTTTTCAAATTTTTAAAGAGCTCCCTCAGAAATTCTTCCTCGCGGGGTTGGGCGTTGTCCTGCTCCTCACCAATCATATTTTTGTCAGTCGGATGGCGATCCCCAAAGCCGGCCCGCTCGCACTCGCGCTGCTTTTTGCCGCGCTCTGGTGTATCCTCAAAAACCGTCCGATCATTCTGGGGATCGTATCGTTCATTGCGGTTTGGACGCATGGCAGCTGGCCGATGATTCTTGTGGCAAGCTGGTTGGCATGGGGGGTGCATGCTTTTTCCCCTGGTGCTTTACGAGAGATCAAAGTTCCTCTTGTCGCAACACTTGGTGTTCTCGCGGGTCTTATCCTGAATCCCTATTTCCCGAAAAATCTTGAATTTTACTGGATTCAAATCGGAAAGATCGCGGTTGCAAATACGGCGTCCGCGACGCGAGTCGGATCCGAATGGTACTCGCTTGGATTGAGTACTGTCCCGCTCAATGCGGTCGTTCTGATGCTTTTTATCGGAGCTCTTTTTGTCACTTTCTTGCGTATTCAAAAGCTAATCAAGGTGTACGATCGTACACAAGTACCTACGACCGTATTCTTTGGCGTTTTTTCCCTTCTGCTCCTGGCGCTGAGCGTTCGGTCGCAGCGATACTTGGAATACTTTGTTCCGGTTGCAGTGCTCTTCTCGCTCGTCAGCTTTGCGCCGCTTCTTGATCGACTGCCGCAAGCCTTGCAGCAGTGGCGCGCATTTTTCCTTTCGGCTCGCGATCTGTCGCCGTACGTCCTCTGCGCAGTCATCGGCATTGGGTATGGCGTCATTATCGTCACGGGGTTCAACGTCGCGCACGCTGTCGCGATCTTTCATGAGGACCCGTATTTCCCGATTGCAGACTACCATGGCGCCGGCGAGTGGATCGCGCAAAATATACCGACAGGATCACGGATTTTCCATGACCGCTGGGACGACTTTCCCGCTCTCTTCTACTTCAGTGATCGTACCACCTATATCTCCGGGTTGGATCCCCGGTTCTTGACGGAGAAAAACCCGACGCTTGATAAAACCTTTGCCGAGATTTCAACAGGAACAAAACCAGACGTGGTCGAGCGGATTATCAAAGACTTTGGCTCGGAGTTTGTCTTTACGCGCATAAAAAGAAGCGCCCTCACCCTTCAACTCGAGAAGGACAAGGACGCAAAAAAAGTATATGAAGATACCGGGAGCGCGGTATACCACCTCTCTACCCGCCCGTCGGCACCGGACCGGTGACCGCTCCGCTGATACTGATAACAATGAAGTATGAGATGCTCCACGCCGCAAGGGTGATGATCAAGCCAATAACGGCCTGCGAGAGGAGTAAGAGCGCTTTTTTTGTCTTGTCCTCCTCACCGCCTGCCGTGAGATACATAAATCCGGCATAGGTCACGAGCACTACAAAGGTAATGCCGATGAATCCAAGGACGATGTTGACGATCTGCGCGACTATGATGCCGGGGTTTTTTGAAATTGCCGATCCGAATTGCCCAAAAAAAGCGTTGGTTGGGGTTCCCGCTCCCAAAAGACTGTCAGCTATTGGATTTCCTGCTGGCATAAACTTTATTCGTATTAACGCGCCGCGTCTGCAAGGCCCTTCAGCCAAGCGTTTGAGAGGGTAAACGCCATAAGACAAATCGCGATTGCAAAAATTGAGTGAAAAATAATGGCGCGGGCCTTTTTTACTTTATCCTCTTCCCCCGCCGCGGTCAACCAGAGGAATCCGGCATAAAAAATATAGACCGTGAACATCATGCCCAGCGCGCCGAAGAAAAAGAGGATGAACTTGGCGATATACACGCCAATGTTTGCAGGATCGCCCGGTCCGTATGCGACGACACCTGCTGCTTGCAGATTCGCTCCGAGTGTTCCTACTGGAGTAATACCGCCGGTCGGCCCAGAGGGGGGGGCTACGCCGCTAGTTCCACCACCGCCTGCCGCAGGGACTGCGGGTGGCACGGTGGTCCCGCCCGTGGAGGTTGCTGAGGAGGTTGCTGCCGCGGAAGCTGCAGCCGCTACCGGAGGATTACCGTCATCAGAATACCCGGCAGGACATGAGCCGTCAGTATTCGCCGAAACAGCTTGCCCAGCTTGGGCATAAGGCAAACAAAGTGACTGCACCGCAAGCGTCACTGTCGACACCCCCACAAGCACGAACGCGATTACATACGCGGCAATGCTTGAAACAAGCACCGTACGGTTCAGCACCACCGTCATGCGCGATACAAGAGTGTGTTGAGGCGCTGCGGGCAGGGCCACCTCGCACACGGCAAGATCTTTACTGGCCGGCGGCTCCGCGCTAACTGACTTCTTCACGTGATGTGCTGAAGTTTTTTTCTTGGACGCAGGTTTTTTCACCCGAATCTTTTTTTCAAGTGGCATAGGGCTATTATACCATGCTCAAAAGATACAAAAAAGTTGCCTGCCGCGCAGCCTCAAACGTGTCGACGACAGTTTTGGTGATCACATACGCGCCGATCACGATCGCTAGGCCGAACAGCGCCTGATTGATCATACTGATCGCATCCGCCACCTTCTTCTCGTCTCCTGCCGCCGTAAACCACTTAAACCCCGCGAACAGGATCATGCCGAGAAACACCATGCCAAGCAGCCCAAGGATGATTTTGATGACACCACCAAGGTAATTTGCGAGAGATTCATTTGTAAAATACTTTGGGTACGAAGGAGGGTTTGTCGCAATGCCCTTTTCACCGACGGCATACTCAAGGTTCTGCCGTATGATTGGAAAAACGGTTCCATCATAGGTGCTCGGCCCCCGCGGCCCAAGCGGCGGGGTGGTTGAAATGATAGTGTCTTTTGTGCATGTTCTTGTAAATGTTTTCTTGAGATCATAACAACAACACTCTCCGGCGCTATCTTCATAAGAATCATCATAAAAGGGGACTGTATATACCTTGTCTTCCTGATTGGTACACGGTGACGGAAGGGCTGGGCTTGTACATTTTAAACCGCACTCTGCAAGAGGAACATTAAGAGGAGCTCCAAAACCACTTAGACACACCTTTGATCTATTTGCCGGCGTGTTTCCGGGCGGATTAACTGAGTCATCTTTGTATGCGTCAATCTCAGCTGCGAGTGTCTGAGGATACACAAAGATGCTTTCTCCGCCAATAATCACTAGGAGAGCGACGACTCCAAAAAATAATTTCATCCTCATACGTATGGCTACACTCCCGCCGCCTGCTGCAAGGCGTTCGTCACAAATATCGTAATAACATATGCTCCCATAACAATCATAAGGCCGACAATCCCCTGTTCAAGGATTCCACGGGCGGTCGTCACCTTCTTCTCGTCACCCCCTGACGTCAGCCACTCAAAACCCGAATAGACGACGAGAGTAAGAAAAATAACCCCGATAATCGCAAGGATCATCTTGATCGCATCTCCGACAAACGTGGTAATCGGCTTTTGATCAAATGTTTTGTATGTTTGTCCCTCCCCTTCCCCAACCTTTTGAAGCGTTTCTCGTATTGTCTTGAGTTGAGCCGGCTCCGCGGGATCGGCATGAGCAAAAAGAGGCACTGACAATAAACACCCGCTCGCTGCGACAGTCAGAACGACTGTTCTCAATGCCCCGTTCATCGAAGCGCAGACGTCCCGAGCATGCCGATCACAAACCGTGTGATCGCGTATGACCCGAGCGTAATTATGAGGCCGAGAATCGAGTGAAAGAGATAGGTGCGTGCGGTAGTAATTTTCTTCTCGTCGCCCATCGAGGTCATCCATAATACCCCGCCATACACTATCAGCGCCAAGAAAACAAAACCGAGAGTTCCAAGGCCGGTGAAGATAATAAATCCGACAATGTCTTCCAGTTGGCCCTGGAAAATTCCGCCACCGGCATTCTGAAGTCCGGTCTCGACACTGCCCGCCGCAAAAACGGCTTGGCCGCTCAGAAGAAAAATAAATGCGAGTAGTACACCATGGTTCATACGCTCGAGGAAAATGAGTGTGTCATCTCCCATAAAGTATACCGCATCCCCGGCATTACTGGAATACCTTTTGCGCAAGGGTGTTGACCACGTAGTACGCGATCGACCAGGAGGCGAAAATCAAGATCAATCCGATCAGACCGTGCCCAAGGCGAGCCTTTGCCTGTTTTACCGCGTCCTCGTCTCCTCCGGCCGTCATCCACTGGAAGCCGGAAATCAAAAAGCCCTCGGAATGCCGAGGGTCTTTGAACTTTCCGTTCCGGAAAGAATGGCTACTGTTTAAAAATATTTGCGCTCAACGTGTTGACCACGTAGTACGCGATCGACCAGGTCGAGAGGATCAGCACAAGTCCGATCACACCCTGAACCAGACGGGTCTGGGCCTTCTTGACAGCGTCCTCGTCTCCACCTGCTGTCATCCACTGGAAGCCTGAGATCAGGACGATCACTACGGCAACAATACCCAAAAACCCGGAAATAATGCTGATGACGTTGGTGATAATCGCGCGTGGGTCGGTCTTTGCAACGCCCGGGAGATTATATGCCGTTCCTCCACCCAGAGCGCCGTTCGCGCTCGCTTCGTTGAAGTTAAAGTAAGCTTCCGGCTTTTTCTGACTATCTACACTGTCAAACCCAACCGCCAATACGCCAGCTGGCGCAAGGAGTAACGCGAGAGAGAGGCTTGCCACGATTCGCTTGATCAAAAGTTTCATAACAATATTTTAAGAATGATTAATGTTTAAGTGTTCTGTGGATAAGTCGACTCTAGGTAGTATACAAAAAAAACAGATCTCTGTGAAGTGAAAAATTTAAATACATTTTGAACCTGCTCCCTCGACGCCACACACGGCCCTCAAAATTAATGATACGATCGCATAGCTTGAAAAAATCACCGCCAATCCAAGCGCGGCCCAGGTCATGGTGTCCCACCCCTGCTTGATGCGCTTCTCCTCCCCCATCGCGGTCATCCATAGTATGCCTCCGTAGAGAAACATCAGAAGCGCGGCAGCGCCGGTAAATCCAAGAAGAGTTGTGATGACGTTCTTTACAATTGTTGGGATTGGTACAGGTGTCGTGGCATTGTTCAAAGGATTCTTGAGGTCCTCAGCAAACACCGCCGACACGCCCACACTCCCCGCCACAACGCCGGCAAGAAGAAGAAATGCTATCAAGTGAGTTTTTACTTTTTTCATAATCATTACTTTGAACAATCTCGGTCGTACTCAGACCACGGCTGTCCGAGAATTGACGCGGCGGTAGTGGATATCGTTCCGCCGGAAAGGGCGACAACGATCAGGTTCACAAATACCCAAGAGCCTAAGATTATAATAAGCCCGGTCGTCGCTTGAAGCAAGGCCTCTCTGCCTTGAGTCACGCGCGTGTCCGCTCCACCCGAAGAGAGCATCAGGAATCCGCCCCAGACGAACATGAGAAGCGCACACGCGCCGGAGATGCCCAGAACGAATTTGAGGATGTTTTGTCCAAGGTCAAAAAATCCGCCCAGATTATACCGTCCGTATGCTTTTGCATTATTCGTTATTCCATCCGG
>JBBTRP010000006.1:0-87632 GCA_038065125.1 Patescibacteria group bacterium | reverse complement strand
AGATCCTGTTCTCGTACGAGGAAAATTATGTGCACATAATTTGAAAAATACACTGAACACGTTTATTAGAGATGTTGACGCGCGATACAAAAAAATTCTTTCTGAAAACGGTTGCGGCGAAACGATCACGTTTCTCGGCAGGAAACGATGACGGTAACTGCTATGTTCTCCGGGACACGAATTTCGAAACTGACCAACACAACAGAAGTGACTCAATACTGGCAAAAACACAGCGAATTAGCCTCACAACAAATCTCGATGCGGCGTACCGCTTGATGATTTTTTTTAGAACAAACACGCCGAAAGTTAATCGCGCGCGCAAATCTGATTTTGCAAGAAACATCCAGAGGGCAGATATGTTTCCCGCCCATGCACACATCCAAAGCGCTTCATAGCGAAGCTTTCTATCATGAATGGTTGTAAGACAATACTCCGCCAGAATCAGTGCCCCTCGTTTAAACCCGCGTTTGAGTAAGGCATGCGAAGTTGCAGAGGCGCAATAAATCCTGCCGTTCAAGTGGGGAAGTGCTCTGAGGAGCGACTCAAAGACAAGTATCTCTCTTTTGGTGTCACCTGAAAGGAGGGTATGCGCCCAGTCTTTGGAGGTATATACCCATCCCCAATATAGGACATCCTCAACAGTAACTGCGGATCTGAGCTCTCGAGATGCGTTTTCTTCCCGTGAAGCAGGGCATTGCGGGATCACGGTCGCATCTTCTGCGCCTGCATCTTGCTCGACGGAATCATACCCGAAACGTGCAAGTATACTCTGATGAAGTCCTGAAAAAAAAGCTAATTCCTTCTGACCATACTGTTCCGTCCACTCTCGCATTGCGCCTTTCCTCATAAAAACACGGGGTTGACGATGCGTCTGACGATAGAGACAATCCGCATTTCGCGCTTTTTCAAAAGTAGAATTTTCAATAGCGCGAGCCACCTCTCCTACCGTCCGGGTAACCCCAATAAAATCCAGCAGACTACGAGCAGTGGTGGCAGGATCTGACTTAATCTGCTCAAAGGTGATGACCAATAGATTTTGAGATGGAACCAGTGCCGTCCATAGAAGGTGGAATATAGCCCAGGCGTCTGCCGGAGTAACAACAATATCTCCATGGAGTGGACCGGCTAGCATTTCAATAAGTGTCGAATTCTTATAGTCTCGCTTATACTGTGAATAAATGGTATCCCGCCCGTCTCGAACCAATAAAATAATTTTTCCTGTACAATTGTATGGTTTGGGGAGCTCATGAGACCATCGGACCTCGAGATTGTCACGAAAAACAAATTCTGTTTTCCGCCAAAGAATCGGCAAATATTGTTTGTCGAAACTATGTTTCGGCGAAAGAACATAACGATTGGCATCGATACGTCTCCATGTATCACGATGTGAATACGTCCCCCAGATATCACTATTTTTTTCCCGAAAGACGCAAATATCAAGCTCGAGGAGAAAGTTCATCACCCACGTAAGACCTGATCCGGTATACGAACGGATACCGTACTCCCTCATACTCGCTGTACCGTCCATGCACGCGTCCTATACGGAACGTCAATGTGTTCATGTTCACTCATAAGATCCTTGATGGCTGCGAGTATTTCATCCCAGGCATATGGACCAGCCTGTGCACGTATGTCATTTACCGACTGCCATATACCGAGATAACGCTCTCGCGTCATTCGTTCGGTATGATGCACCTCTGTATACCAAACGTCTTTAAACTCTCCCGACGAAATGAGTGAGTCAAAAAGTGTCGCCGTGGATGAACTTGAACCCGATGATACGCGCCGAATGTGCGGTGCAATCGCGTAAATCTTTTTTTCTATATCCTGATGGATCGAGCCCTCAAGAATATTTCGAGGATTCCAGATGGCGGTAAAATATCCCTGATCCTTAAGAATCCTTCTGAACTCAGTTAGCGCCTTGGGGGCATCCACCCAATGAAACGAGGATGCCATCACCACCCAGTCGACCGATGATGCCTGCAATCCCGTGTTCTCTCCTGAGCCTTTTTTCCATACCACTCTCGGATCAATCATTAATCGTTCTCCTTCGTTTCTCATTGCATCATTTGGCTCGACTGCAATTATACGCTTGACGAAAGAAAATTTTAGCAGATCGGCCGAGTACTTACCTGTCCCCGCCCCGACATCAGCGATGATACTATCGCTTGTTATTCCAAGAGAGGTAAGCAAATTTCTGACAACCGACAACGAATAACCAACTCGATTCGCATAAGCACCGGCTAGATGCGTAAAATCAGCATGTCTAATGGGTATCATAGTGAAGTTTACTGAATGACAACAACCCTTTTATTTAAACAGTCCAACTCAATTGTACGCGCCCGACTCCACTGTCCATAAAGGAGCTCACCACACCCCACTGCGCAGGGAATATTCATCTCTGCCGCCCTGATCGCCATATGCGAATTTATTCCGCCGTACATTGTTATGAATCCTCGAATGCCCTGAGAGAAAATCCAATCAAACCCGGGGTCTGCATTCTCTAGAAATACAATTTTATCCCGTACTGCGTTTGGTTCCTTCATATCTGTAAGACGGATAGTCTCGCCCATGGCAGTATGCTGCGTGATGTAGTTGACCTCTGACGAATAGATATTGAAGGAAAAAACCTCATTAGGCCCATAGAGGAGTTCGGGAAATTTGATCTTGCTGTACACTCTATACATCTCTCTATTTCGGAGGGCCTCTACTTTCAACTTGTGTTCATTGACTTCTTCTCCGATTCGTGAATACAGCTTGAGGATACTTCCAATTTCAATGTAAGAGGCGCTATCAACATCCATTCCAATTATTACTCCGAATTCTTTTACGCATTTGAGAATTGCGTCAACATTTTTTGTAAAACAAAATTTCGCGTACTCTCTACCCTCAATCGCCTCTTTGATAAATGAAAAAAGTTCGGCTGCGCTGAGCGGAATATCATGCTCGAGAAGAAGGTCGTCGGTTTTTTTTAACTGCTCGAGGGAGGGAATGAACTCGCAAATGGTTTCCGGTCTGTGTAAATTATTCATGTCAAAATATTCATCGAAATTCTCGCGGTAGTTTTGAGAGAGGATGTCGTATGTACCGGGCCGAAGATGGCCATACCGCTCGACGCACTCCTCGCGAGAGAGTTCTCCGTTGCCAACACGTGCCAGGTCATAGGATAACTGCTTTGCGACAGTCGTAAAGGACCGAAGAAAGCGAGAGCGGTCATCAGATGAGAGAATCCCAACCTTAACCATCGAATTTAAAAACTGAACAGCAATAAAAGCGGCGCGAGCAATGCCGGCATACGGAAGGGTTCCATATCGTTTGCAGTCCTCAACAAGCCAATATACTTTCGAAACAAGCGTTTGGTCAGACAACAACAAAGCATTTCTTCTTTTCTCCAAGTGGACGATTGTCGCCATGTCTTTCTGAAAGAGGCCATCTTTTCCTATAATATTCACAGTAAGATCAAGGAGTGCCTGTTTTAGAAGTGACGTATCTTCGATTGTAAAAGCGTGCTGTCGCAATACGGCGAGGCGTTCTTCAAGATCAAGCGTGTAGCAAGAAAAAACAATATCAAACTCAACCTTATCGTGGCTGGACGGGTGGGATTGTAACGTCTCGAGATAGTACTGTGCGAGCTTCTCCGAAAACGAATCATCGAGTTCTTTGGGAAGATACGAATTGAAATCAACCCGAATATCGATGAACGGCTGGCCGGCAAGAGAAACGAGAAGAGGAAAACTTCTCAATCTTTTATACCCGTAGTTGTCACGCTGATATGCCCAGATACTATCAGTGATAAGCTCACGATAGAGTGATAACGCGAGCGGTCGAGGTTTTATCCCGATCATCTCAGCGGGATTCCAGTCGGTCATTACGCCATAAAACGTGTGCCTACCATGCAGGTCAGGATGTGCTCTTCCGAGCTCCGGCAGCCGCCCGGAAAGAGTCTTCAGGATCGTGTGCATTTGGTCTACATCGTCGGGGTCAATTGGGTTTGCATTGACTATTGGCCGAACCTGGACGATGTGTATTCCGTCGTGCGTAATGATAAACTCAATATCAAGACATTCATGGCCAAAAAATACTTCGAGTTCATGCGCGGCATAACACAGCTCCAAAAAACGTGCATCATTTGTTCGCACCTCTCGCTTAAATGCAACAAATGTTTTGTGATGCGCTCCCCTTCCTGACGTAACCGTGTCGGTGAGACCCGTGAAATCGTCATAGTTAATAATATAATAGGGGGCGCCATTCGAAATGTCACACGTCGTTATCACACCGCTCATCGTGGCATCCGTAATATATCGCTGAATAAAAACTTGGTTGTCATCACGGTCGTTGTCGAATGAAGCGATAACTTCTTCTACCGCAACACGAATTGAGGAATCGTCGCATACGACATTAAGAACGGATCGGTAATGACCCGCATTCGAGGCGCACTCAGTATCTTCCTCTTTTGCGCTGCTTCGCACTGCCAATGACAGACCCGGAAAAGATCTGCGAATATCTTGAACAATTCGCTTTCTCCTTCCCTGCCATGCGGCAACGGAAAAAAGAACCAGCTCGTCAATAATTCCATGAGTAATATTTCCGTTTAGCTTTTGAAGTGTTTCCCCCTTCGTTCCGAATGATGTGAGCATAATCACCCTGCGAGCTTCATTCCGCCCATAAATAAATTTACGATCTTTGAGTTCAGAGAATCATTATCATCGTGCCCTCTTTCTGGGTGCCACATGATTCCGATCAGTGGATAGGAAGGATGATACACGCCCTCGATAACGCCGTCGCTTGTCCGGGCAAACGCTAAGAGATCGCTTGAAAGTGACTCCTCAGTAAAGCCATGGTTGTGGTATGAGTTTACCCTCACTTCTCGCATCCCTAAGAATTTTCTGAAGTTTTTATCAACAATCTCAATCATATGCATTGTTCCGACATGCTCGATCAAGCCCCCGATGGCCGACTGAATGTTTCGAACAAGGCTTCCGCCAAAAAAAAGGTTAAGGAGCTGGCAACCCCGACATTCCGCAAGAAGCGGAATATTCTTTTCGATTGCGTAGCGAAGAAGACCGTTTTCAACCTCAGTACGCGCGCATGAGCATGCGCTTTCAGGGCTATGTGGAGCATCCATACAAATGTCATCGCCTCCGGAAAGGAGAACACCGTGGATATTCAACTTGCAATACTCCGATAAAAGATCGGGGACGTTCGGAACCGGGATGAGTGTTATACCGAAGGAAGAGTAGTAACGGACATACTCCCGTTCAAGTCCATCTTTTGCTCCCCTCCCTTCTGAAAAAATACTTCGCTGAGATACTAGAATATTCATGGAGACTCCGCCAAATGAATGAATCGTCCGAGACTTCCTTCCGCGTGCCATGCGGATGCACGCTCATAGTCTGTGGCAGTGTCGAACTCAAGCCAGCCTCGGTCGATTCGAATCGGCATCACCGTATATCCGCTCTCGATAATCGCCTGCAGCATGCATGTCATGTATGCTTTTTTAAATGATTTCGATCGATACCAGGGCTTTTCCAGTTCGTATGAGCGTTCTCGATGCATATGATATTGCTCTTTGAGAATAGACAGTCCTTTCTTGGAAAATTTTAATAGGCCGACATATCTCACTTCCGCCCTTTCAAGTGAACATCGCGGATCCCCCAGTTCAATGATGGCCCCCTGCCCATCAACTACCAAACTCTCAACATCCTCCCGCGGTTCATCAAGCCGGGCAGACCAATACTCCCAGTAATCGGTATCAACGGTCACTCCGATATCCCACGAACTGTTCAAAACAACATCGAGGACGTTCTTTTCGTAGATGATATCCCCGTAACAAACCAAAAGATCGTTCGTCATCTCGCGCTCTGCGCAGAATAGAGACTCTACCATATTTGTCTCGCCGAACATTTTATTTATATACAGAGTATAATTTGAAGGGGCGATAGCATCGGCTCTGTATCCTCCAACAACGACAATATCTTCCACCCCCGATGAACGCAAAACCTCAATCTGCCTTTCAATGAGTGTTTTCCCCGCGAAAGAAAGCATGCACTTCGGAAGATTTTTTGTATATTGACCAAGGCGCGTTCCCATTCCGGCCGCAAGAATGATTGCACGCATAGATCGTTAGGAGTTGCCAATTTCTCGAGCAACATGTCGCCTTGCTCGCGTCTCTTCCTTATTTTCACGGGTTTTTGTAAGAAATCGCTCCCATCGTTTTGCTGATGCGGGATCATTAAGCTTGTTGGTTTCGATAAAAGCAATGTCGGTTGTGTTAAGAATTTGAAATAATTCATTTGCAACGGTTCTGATATTGTTCTTGGCTCTTTCAAAGTGACCTGGATCAATACGGGGATCCTTACCCTGTTCGTGTCTTTGATCTATCCACCGGGATTGCACGCTCGCGAAACGCTCTTCTAGGGGCACAATCTTCCTGTCAGCGAGAAAGTCAGCAACAAGGACAATTTTCCAGTAAGGGTCGTTGGCGATCATTTCTGGAAAATGATCCTTCACGCCGTCAAGAACTTCTTTTGAAAAACCAAGTTCCTGCAGCCAAGCAACTCCGACATCTTCGGTATCTGGATCGCTTTCTTTAAAATCTGTACGGATGCCAATTACTTTTTTTTGTTCCGGAGAAAGTGATTCACGATCTTCTGCGAAAAGCTTTGAAATGTCGTGTAAAATTGCAGCCTCTACGACTTTTTTTAAATCGACGGATCCGTATCGTTCCGGGGCTTTCTTTTTCAATTCTTCAGCAAGCGTATACGCGACACGGGATGCGAGCATGACATGCTTGAACAGTCCCGCTCCCTTTTCCCTGTCTTCCACATCCCAAAGATATGCACCACGATCGACAAGCCCACCAACCTCGGTCTGTTCTTTTATCCCGCTGAGTGCCGCAAGAAGTCTTGACGAGATAAAGTGAGGTTCTTTATCCACGTTAGGTTGAAATTTTTCCGGCATACTCTTTATAAAAAATTATTTCTTCTTCGTGTAAATGCCAGCAAATACCGATTCGGTGTGCTTAAGAAATGAATCGAGATCATTATCGTTTACGATCACAAAGGACGGATTTTGGGGGATGTCATACTCTTGGTTAACTCCCACCACCTCGTCTCGAAGATACCTCTGGGAGTAGAGCATCTTTTTATCCCGTGCCCGCAGAACATCTTGTGACACTTCAATATATACCTCGATGAGATTGTGCACGTGGCACTTATTCCACTCTCGAACATCATGGTACATGGATACCGTCGAGCACACGACGATCATGCCTTGATTTGCAAGATATGCACACAGGCGCGCGATTCGATATGCGTTTTTCTTTCTTTCGGCAGTGGAGTATCCAAGATCGTTTCCCATAATTTCTCGCACAATATCACCGTCTATGTGCACTGTCGCGGGGGAGAACTGTCGAATATCTTCTGAGAGTTTCTCTGCAAATACCGTCTTTCCGGCTCCGGGGAGACCCGTGATCCAAACAAGTGTTCCCGATGAATTTCGATTGTGCATACTGTCTTCAATATCCATATCTAACTCTCGTTCACTGCTATTATTCCTAGACTACCATGAATGGGACCATGCTTGAATGGTCAAAAATTAAACCATTGCATCGAATGTGTCCAATATTATATCAACCATTCTTTTTGTATTCCCGGGGTAGGTAATATAGGTACTCAAATAATCTTTATAGTGCTGAACATCATACTGCATGCTCAATTTCTTTATGTCAGAAAGTGTATAAGGTCTATCGATGCGAAGAACACGAGTACCCAAATGGCGAGCTAATTGTGGAGGGAGAGAACCCATCAAATTACGGTCGTATGCCCTAAACCCAACCAGAATCACCGGCTTCTTGCAAATGACAGCAAGGCTTACCGAGGTGCTCGCATGAGCGATAACAAAACGAGCAGAGGATACGAGATTTGCTGTGCGGCCCTTCAGTATTTGTCGCGTGCCAAAAACTCCCGGAAAACGGTCATATGATGATCGGGGATGCGCGGCAATTATTACGTGCACACCCATCTCATTTTCAATTCGATCAAAAAATGCGTTCATCACCGGGTAATAGTCCTTTGCATCCAAGGGGTCGTTATCGGTTAGCGCATACTCTGGATGATGTGTTGCCGCCTCATCCAAATAGACACAATACGGCTGAGGTGGTACTTTCTCGAAATTTCTTTTCTGCTCCAAGTACAGATCGTAATCGAATGAACCGATAGGAATCATTCTTTCACCTCGCCTCCCAACGCGCTTAACATAGTCTGCGATAATTTGGGTATTACTGGAAAAAACAACTTCGGGGCGAGGATATAATGAAGTGTGTCTTCGTAAAATACGGGTTACTCTTCTTGAAAAAAAAATAAGCCATTGCCTCAAATGAAAAAGAACTCTCATCCTCCAGAGCATTCTCTTAAAAAAGCTCTTTTGTTCATATGGGAGCCCTCCCGGATACACGATAACATATCGAATATTTATTTTTTTGATAATTCGATATAGAAACTCGTTATCTAAATCATAGTCGACAAGGTGGGCTATACAGTCTATCAGAATTGCTCGGTCTCGATGAGCGAAAAGATACTCTTGAAATGCGGCTCGATCGGTAACGATAACTGATTCCGAATCACTCGTGACACCAAGAGAAATGCGAGCATGTATAATGTTCGAGATGTTAAGTATTCTAATCTCAAAACCACGCTCGCGTATACGGTCAAAATCATATCTTTTTTTTTCAAAATCAGCGAGTGGTCTGAAGGTGAGAAAAAGCAGCGTATCGATTGCGGCCATAAGGAGGATTAGTCGCTC
Source organism: Patescibacteria group bacterium (assembly GCA_038065125.1). Taxonomy (GTDB): domain Bacteria; phylum Patescibacteriota; class Patescibacteriia; order JACQRZ01; family JACQRZ01; genus JBBTRP01. The sequence continues at coordinate 78,830 of JBBTRP010000006.1, read as the reverse complement.
TGTGCCTCTCTACAGAGATCCAAGAGCGAGTTGATCATTGTCGTCTCACTGAAATGATTCTTCACGCGTTTGCTTCCTTGTTCTCCATACGCATGCGCGCACTGTGGGTCGTCAAGAATACGCTTGAGTGCATTCGATAGCTCTATAATATTTTTTGGGTCTACAACAAGTCCTGTCTCGCCATGAATATTATTTGTTGACGTACCAGTATGGAGCTCAGTTGAAATCACCGGGGTGCCTACTGCCATTGCTTCGAGGAGAACAATTCCAAATGCCTCGTTCCGAGAAATGGAGGGTAGGACGAAAACCGCAGCTGCTTTATACAAACTCATAAGATTCTCCCGTGATTGATGGGGCAGAAACACAACAGCATCATTCGCTCCCAGTTGCTTAACTAACATACGTAAAGAGTGTAGCTCATCTCCAATACCTGCAATAACCAGATGGGCGCTGATCCTGCGGCACGCATGAATAAGATACGGCAAACCCTTATAGCGACTAAGTCGTCCAACAGAAAGTACGAATACTCCATACAGATCTCTGAAATAAAGAACATTTCTGGTGCGCACCTCTTCGCAAAGTCTCTCAAACGGAACTCCTATTGGAATCACGCTGCATTTGGAAACATACTTACGCAAAAGAACAGACGTATCGCGAAGAGCTTCGCTGGTAACAACAACGGCGGTTGATGTAGAAAATATTGCGTGAAGAAGTGGTAGTAAAAAAAACTGAGCATATCGCTGCTTAATGACATCGGCATGATAATGTATAATAAGCTTTGCTCGAGAAGGAAAGAGCCAGGCGGCAAAAAAGGCGAGTGGAAATGGGTAGTGAATATGAACGACATCTACAGTCCCGACCAACCGTCTATACCATCGAAAGAAAGAAAGGGATATTGGCATCCCAAACAAAGAAAAAAATCGTTGGACCCGAATAATCAGTACCCCTCCCTGAGATTCAATTTTTTCATCATTGGAACCCGAACAACACAAGACGGTTACCTGTTGACCGCGATCTGAGAATCCTTCGGCAACTTGTTTGACAACCGTTTCAATGCCGCCGATCCATGGAGGATAGTATTTATTTACTTCAAGTATTTTCATTGGTTTTCCTGCGATAATGCCATCTGCCGCAGCATATCAGTATACAGATCTGCATACTTTTGGAGCATAGTTTGTTCTGAAAAATTCTTCGAAATATACGCATAGTTATTTTGGCCCATCACCCTGCAACACTCTACATTGGAAAAATTGCAGATCTTATCTGCCAAGTCTTGCGGGTCTCCGAATCTGAAAAAAAATCCGGTTTCTCCATCAAGGATACTATCACAAATACCGGGTACATTCGATCCTATAACCGGCCTTGATGCCATCCCTGCCTCGAGTAGGACAAGTGGCATTCCCTCCCACCGAGAAGAAAGTACAATCACGTCGCATCGACTCAAAAAAGATGCTATGTCAGACTGAAAACCCAGCAAAAATACTGCCCTTCCAAGGCCGCATTCGCGAATCTGTTTGCGAATATCGCCTTCAAGGGATCCGGAGCCGACGATATGGAGCTCGGCTTTTGGATTTACTTTGAGTACCAATTTGAATGCATGAATAAGTGTTGTAAAATCTTTCGGAAACTCAAGTCGAGCAATCGAGCCAACAATCAGGCGGCCACTCTCTTGACTTGAATAATTTTCTCCGGAACTCTTCGATAAGAGTGAAATCCCATTCGCAATTCTCCTAATTTTTCCTGATCCATAGTGTCTGATAAGCTCCTTTTTATCAGACGGACTCACTGCCACAATACTGTCGGCCCAACGGTTGAGAAAGTGCTCGAGGAGTAGTGTAATCCTCGCTTTGAGCGTTCTTGTTCGTGCTGCATGAAATCCGTGCACAGTATACACCAGACATGGGCGATGGCTCTTGCGGATAAGAATACGGACCAGGCGCCCCCATACAGCCGCACGAGTTCCGTGGCAATGGATGATGGACGGCTTGTACTGTACTACAAGAACATACAGGTTTTTTATGGAAGAAAAAAATGCTCCGGATCCGAGAGAGCATGTTCGATACCCACGCTGATTGCATTCGCGAAAGTAGTCTCCGGCAGGCGCAAGAATCATAAAATCATAGGTATCCTTTAAACCCCGAGAGAGCGCGACTGCTATTCGCTCACCTCCTCCTATTGCCCGCGCAGAACTTACATGAAAAACAATATTCTTTACCATAGCTTTAAAATCTCTTTGAGTCGCACAGCACATCTACATATCTCGGTAAAGGGGGTACACGGTAAAAAACTGACGGCATACAAAAAGAATGCCGCTCCGGCAGTGAATAGATTTGCCGTGGGATTTCGCACATACTTCATGATGCTCAGCCGAGCCTCCTTGCCGCAACCGTGGCTCCATTGAAAAAATGCCTCGGCCACTGCGAGCTTCCGAATATGTGTCTCAATATGCCGATAAAAATCACTCCATAGTGGGTTTGACAACATATTCTCAAGGACTCTTTTTCTGAGACAGGGATAATTGAGGCTCGTGCTTATGCCATGCGAATGAATACGATAATACGCAAGCGGCTGAGCGATATATCCAAAAAGAGCTACTCGCGCCAACTGAAGCCAAAAGTGATAATCCTCCACCGCCTTCATTTCTGGTGATTCCGGAAAAATGAGAGAGTAAGAAAGCAACGACCGCGAAAAGAGAACCGTTGGACATGGGATAAAGTTTCCCTTCAATAGATCATTGATTACGTCCCCCTTTTTTCTTAATGCATAATTCGGCATAATCCCCTTTTCATGTCCAAATTGATTTATTACCATACAGTCAGAGTATACAACCTGAAACTGAGGGTGCTCATTCAGATAGGAAATCTGTTTTTGTATCTTATCATGTCGCCATACGTCATCGTCATCGAGAAAGGCGATGTACTCTCCCTTCGCTTCACGCATACCCCTATTCCTTAGGAGGGCGGGCCTACCACTATGCTCCTGGGTACGGAAACGAATCCTCGGATCATCAATCTTCTTCACGATCAATGCTGTTTCATCCGACGATCCGTCGTCGAGGACGATAATATCGAGATTAGAATATGTTTGCGAGAGAACCGACTGAAGAGCGAGCGACAAGTAGTATGAGCGATTATACGTGGTGATAATCACCGATACGCACACCTGTTCTTTCTTATTGAAAAACAATTGTTCAATCTGAGGAATTGCGATACTTTGATGAAATTTTGAATGATACAGTTCTTTACTTTTCGCACCCATTGACCTTACCGCATCAAAATTTTTTTTAAAAAAAATCATTGCCTCCGAGAGTCCGAGGAAGTCACCGGGATCAACCAACAAACCATTCACACCATGAATTACTTGCTCGGGAATACCCGCAACCGCACTCCCGATGACCGGCTTTCCCGCAGCCATCGCCTCAAGAATCACATAGGGTAAATCTTCTGAATGCAGCGACGCCATGATCAGTACATCGATCGCCTGATAGTAGTCGTGAATTCGATCCGTATGAGCGACAAACGTCACCGTGGAGCCAAGTCCGTGCACTTGAACGAGTTTCTTCAACGTTGACAGTAACTTTCCTGAACCAATAACCAAAAGAGAGAGATGGGTAATCTGGTCTTCTTTTTTTAATTGATGAAGCGCATCAAATACGACCCTATACCCCTTTCGCTCAATCAACTCGCCGACAACACCGAAAAGGATTGTTTCGTCTGAGATGCCATGGCGCAATCGTATCTCCTCTCTCCTGCACACATTTGGCTCAACCTCGTGAAAAGAGTTATGAATTGTCTGTACGTGCGCTGGTGGAATTCTCCGCTGTCGAGAAAGCGCCTCGGCTACGGCGTGGGAGGCTGTAATAAAACGACACACATTCTCAATCAGCAGGCGGTCAACGAGCCGTTCGAATAATGCGGGAGCGGGCTTCGGCATGCTATTGACATGAAAATAGATTATCTTAACACCTGCGAGTAGTCCTGCTATTCCAGTGGCGCGACAAGAAACGGCCCCGGGGTATCCTCCGCTGTTAATATACAGAACGTCAGGCTTGATGGCTTTTAAGAGAAGGTAGCACTGAGCAACATCAAAGAAAAATGTTAGGTAAAAATAATCAAGCGCGTACATCAACACCCCGCCTCCATACAAGCAAATTCGGGGGGCGTGATGCATGCGCAGCCAATAAGACCATTTTGAAAAGTCCGGAAGGAATAGGGGGAATCTTCGCATTGAAATACCTGGGGTTTTTTGAATGCAGGCTTGAGCGTAGTAGGGAAACGAGGGATAGGAAAATGTCAGGCTGTGCGACTTCAGTGATTCAATTCGAAACAATGTAAGGAGTGCATTTTCTGATCCGCCAAATGTATAGCAGTCGCTATGAACGTGAATTCTCATGATTATTGGTATTCAACTGTGCAACAACAAGATAGTCAGCATACCGCACCAAGGGATTACGAATACATAGGAAAAAGGGGAGATAGTAGAGGGAAAACAACGCCCCGAGGGCCTTTCTCTGTGCGCGAGCAAAGAGACCCGCATGTGACCAGCGAGATTGGAGAATATCAAAACGATTGTCGACCGCATTGGAAATAAAATCCTTCAGTTTCCAGCGTGTATCCTTAATCAACCCGAGCATAGTAACTTGAAAGCAAAATCTCCCCAGCAACTGCTCCATGGATTGAGGATCTATCCAGCAGGTATGCTCGGGGTTTTGAAAAATGCTGTTTTTAAACGCAGTGTAAAAAAATTCTTCGCGGTAAAAGGGATTGCAGGTGCTTATGATTAAGATTCCCCCGGGGGCGAGAAGGCGACGTATGTTTTGAAAAAATCCATCAAAATTTGTTAGGTGCTCGATCAAATCCCCCGCAACAACTACATCAAATATGTCATCCAAGGGGATTCTTTTAGTTACATCTGCACAGAGAATCGTATAGCGGCCGTCTGCGTTAATTTTCTCGACTTCTCTTTCAAGATAATCAACCCCTATCACCTCAGTTGCGACGCGCGCGATTTGTCCATGGAGCCAACGAGAGTCAACCAAGGAAAAAGATGCATCATGGCGAAGGCAACCCAAATCTAGGACTTTTTTTTTGAAGCACTTCTCGACAATAAAATCATTCTTTGAAACTATGAATGTATCCATAGGTTATTCGCAGTGATAGGCTGCAAAGCCATATCCAGGTGTTGTGTGAGCAATCGGAACCCCGAATAGCTCAGGCACTACCGCGGAAAAATGATTCTCAATGAGGCTGCAGCGAGGCATCACGGGCGGTTTCGTTCGGCTCGAGTACGCCTGTTGTACGAGAACGGTACGAGGTATAGATGCTACACTTCTCCGAGCGCCTGAGAGAATATCATAATCATCTGAGAGCACCCATAACGCCGGACTTACCATGATTGGATTGGCATCCCGCGTCATAATAAATTGAAAATGTGAGCGCGCCTGGGACAATGATACTCCATTCTTCATAAAATCAATAAAGAGCACGTGTGTTCGTAAAAAACCTATACTGGTAAGTAAAAACAGAATTGCAACACCACATAATATAAGTGGCTTCTTATTTAGCTGCCTTGCAAAGAGGATCACAATAAAAAAAAGTGGTGAAAATAGAAATACATAGCTTTCGAATGAGAGCCGAATCAAACCTGCACACAAAAGAAAAAAGAGAGACAAAATGAATAGAAAGCTTTTTTTACTGCATATTCGCTTCCAGAATACACGCACGAGAATGAGAGTACAAATAACAAAAATAAGAAAAAGTACCCCGTACAGAGTAGTCTGGGGATACCACATCGTATGAGCAATCATACGAGCGACCGTGCGGTCAGAGTCAGATTCGGCAAGAATTTTCGCGTGCGTGAGGATTCCTGTGAGCGTCTCCCCTGCTCCATATGGACTAAATGAAAGCACCAAGAAAAAGACAACGAGGCTTACACCTATAACATTAAACATCTCAAATGCACCACGTCGTACGTTTGTGGTGGCAAGTATATATAATGTGATAAGTATAAAAAAAAGAACCCCTCCTCCCGGAACCGTTGCACCCATACACCCAAGTAACACTCCCAACACTCCCATACGATAAATCCTATATTGTATGAACGTGACAGCCAGTAATCCAAAAACAAAAATCACTCGCGCCAATATCTCTGGGCGTCCCTCAAATGGAGCGAAACTTGTCGCTAACCCAAAAAAAGCTATGCTTACAAGAATACTGTCGATAAAAAGAAAGCAGCGGGCATATCGAAAAAACAGAACAACGAGTCCCATAATAACGCAGGCATTCATCAGTGCAATCGCCAGTGATGCTCCCCATGGATTTGCAAATGGCATAAGATACGAAAGCACAAATTGAAATAACGGCGGATAATAGATAAAGCGTGCTTCTCCGCTTGGATCCACTTGGGTTGAAATTCCGCTTACTTGATTAATCAAGCCTCGACCGCCTTTCAGATTGATTGCCGGGGGAATATAATAAGACGAGTCTCCAATGAATACGGGGTACGCCCATACTGCGCAGACAAAAAAAATCCCGATAAGAATGAGGGCAGTAAGAAGGGGGGTAAAAATTTTTGACTCACGTATGGCTTTTAGTGCGAATAACAACATAGTTACGGGGAGCGAGTGGTATGAGCCCTCAAGTATGCATAGCTGAGTATATCATTTGAATAAGATCAAAAACAACTTACCCCCAGCCTTTCGCATTACGCAGCAGAGTGCCGTATATATATTTTGGCAAATACTCCTTCGCTTCGCCGGATACGGGAAAGTTATTTTTTTTTCTCGTGTTCTCCCCCAGGAAATTCTCGGCGCCTACTTTCTTTTTACTTCCCAGTTCGCGCTTCTGAATAGTCTAAGCGAATTCGGATTCAGTAATGCCGGAATTAAATATATCAGCGAGGGTGAAGACAGAGAAAAGTATTTTAGCTGCTACCTTTTATTTCGCATTCTTGCAGGTGCTGCTGTGGTCGGTCTATTGCTTCTTTTTAAAGACGCCCTGACTGATTTTACGAATACAGGTTATTTTTTTTGGCTGTTACTGCTTCTGGGAATATCATCAATACAAGCGCCCATTGTTGTCGGTATCACCGGCCTGGATAAGCTATCAGTACGCTCAACCTGTAATGCGCTGAGTTCGGGCATCACAATTCTCATTCAGATACTCGGTGTCGCGTTGGGATTTGGCGGAACCGCACTTGCCGTCGGGACATGCGCCGGTCTCGGAATAGGCATCCTGCTGGAGGTTCGCTACCTTTCTCTCGGGATTCAAACTCCATCATTAAAACACATCAAAAAAATCGGGAAAGCAGCAGGGTGGTTTTTTGCAGCGTCAGTAATGATTGCACTTTCCTCGCACATTGACGCCCTCATCATCGGTCACTTTCTTGGATATGAGGATGTATCAACGTACAAAGTCATCTTTCAACTCTCGACATTATCATCAATTATTCTCGCAGCGTTTTCTTTTGTTCTTTGGCCAAAAATTAATCGTTGGTGGAAAGAGGATGCTATAGAACCAATTCAATCATCCCTCTCAAGTGCAATAGGATATTCCCTTGCACTTGCTCTGCCGATGGTCATAGGTGCCTCGCTTGCTGGAAAAGAGGTTCTGCACTTCTTTTATGGCACCGGCTATAGTTATGGACACGACTCACTCGTTGTACTTTTTGCGATGCAAATTTTCGGAATTTTTTATACACTTTTTACTCTGTTTCTACAAGCCTGTAACCAGCTAAAAGGGGCGCTTATCATCCACGGAGTCTCTGGCGTAATAAATATTGTGCTCTCAGTTACGCTTGTACAGAATTTTGGAATCATGGGTCCATCTCTCGCGCTTTTAACCTCTTTTTGCATTGGAACTATATTGGGATTTCTTTTCCTGGCAAAACGAATAAAAATAATTATTAATACACGGCCTCTGAGGAGCAGTTTGATTGCATCTCTTTTGATGGCCACATTACTCTTTACTGGTCTCAAATGGGGGCCGACATCTTCAATCTCGCTGATCAGCAATATTCTTTTTTCAGGGCTTATCTACATCATCACATTTCTTTTCTTGGAAAAAAAAGTTATCGTGACCATACGAAACCTGATACAGGGCAGTACCTAAAAAGGTCCCGGACGTTTCAAAAAAAAATCAGCCAATATCGCTGCGATACATGCACAAAGCATGCCGATAATGGTGGCCATACTAAGGGCGATGAGTGGTTGAATAATTGACGGTTTGCCCGGTAACTGAGGAGGTGTAATTATCGCTGTGTGAAACGTCGCATCTTTTTGCATTGCTTCGCTCCTTCGAAGGTATTCGATAGTATATACTGCAACCTCAAGATCTCGCATGTTCTGCTCGAGGTTATCTCGTCCTGTATCATTTTTTTTGTTCTTACCTGCTAGTAGAGATGCCTTTCTAGCTTCACGGAGTTTCTTGTCTATCTCCTGAAAAGATGCGCTTGTGGATTGTTCTTCCTTGGCTGAGAGAATGCGGTGTCGATCAAGAAGAATCTTCACTCCAGCTTCCGCGATTCGTTGTGCCTGCCTCGGCGACTTGCCGATACCATCAATCTTAATTTGGGAGCCGAGCGCTTTTACTCGGAGAGAAACCGGAGTTTTTTCACCATTTTTTTCGAGTTCTTGTCGAATTGCATCTGACGTTTGATTTAACTGAAAGAACTCAGCGATAGCACGCGGTGTCTCCAAATAATTGCCGGTTACTGGACTTGTCCCAGCCTCAACTTCGGCAGTACTGACATAATCCCGTGGAAGCACGCTCAGTAGTACTGCAACTGTCGCAATCTGAATAATGCCTACCAAAGTCATTAGAACCCACCTTTTTCTAAAGAGTGCCACTAGATCAGCTTCATGCACCTGTTCAAGAATGATCATAGGGAGAGTTAATACCACTGACGCTTATCTGAATGTAGTGTGCGTCAATAAGACCAAGCCAAAACCAAAGGTAGGGAAACGCAAACGAACCGATACTCGTAGTATACGCAATTCCTGTACCAATGAGCGCGAGGTGAAAAAAACGAGCTGTTGGACAACGATCATTATAGGGAGATCTCTGTATTCGCAGTATCTCATAATATGCAATAGAGCCTATGGCAAAAAAAAATAAGAGACCGATGATGCCAGTCTCCGTAAATAGACGGGCCACTAAAGATCCAAAAGATGGATACTCTTTCCACTGAAATTTTGTTACTATTGCCGCAATGGGTTCGGGGACAATATCATAAAAATGAAATGGTGTTGAACCCAGTCCATACCCAAGGACAATCGGTGAGGAGAAGATTGCATAAAAAGGAGAAAGACTTGCTAGGCGGTCGGCAGAAGATTCGGATTTTTCAAAATAACCCGTAAAAAATAAATCGATGCTTTTTTGGGCGTAATTTCCTGGAACGATAAAAAAAACTAATGCCAGAGAACAAATCCCGAGTAATAAAACCCGTAGGAGGTTACGCCTGCTCGGCCCAAGGATACAGCCAAGCATAAGCATTGAAAACAAAAGGATATACCCAGTGAGACTAAAGGTTAAACAGAGCGCCCCGATCAAAAATATAACGACAAACAAAATGCTCCAACGAAATTTTCCGTTATACTCAATAAATGCAAAAACGAGAGGAAGCGCAATAAGGGTAATATAGTATGCGAAATAGGCCGGCTCACGAGAAAGACCTGCGAGACGATACGGCTGAGTGAGTACCGGCAGGGAAAGAAAGTCGGCCCGGAAGAAAATTACTACTTGCTGAAAAATACTCTCGGGCATCAATCTCCATAGTAGAGTACATACTGAGACGACCAGAACAAGGACTATGCCTATTGATAGGGATCGCATCAGAAGTGAATACCTGATTGAAAGGAAAACCTTTCGAAAGACCAGATACAATGCCAGACCAGTAAGGAGAGCGGCGCTCTGACGAACCCAAGAGGAAAAGCGTAGGGGCTCTATTTGATACTGCGTCATGTCATAGACGAGAAAAAAAATTGAATGAAAAAAAATGTACACAACAAAAAATGCGACAGCAATTAAGAGTGGCGTCACCACTATTTTTCTAAGCATGAATGGCACCAATAGGAATGCGGTAATTCCGACCAGAGGGCTTGTCGTTGCCTGGATTGGGAGAGAGATGTCGATCGGCAATAAGATCAATATCATGCATGCGAGCAGTGCATACCATCGTTGCGTAAGAAGGGGTACGTTGCCGCACCAGGAGGATCCTTGGCGCCAATAGAGTTGAAGGTGCGGCATCATACAGTTTCAACAAATTTATCTTCTACGGATAAGAATATTTACAAAGTGGGCCGAGCCATCCCTCTACGCCCATAATGAGTGTTTTATTAACGATAAAATGTACATTTCATGCGTCTTTGTTTTGTGTGAAAAATAACCTTAGACTTCTTAAGAGGATCAGTGCATCCATCACCAGCGAGCGGTTTTTGATATAATACAGGTCATATCGTAGTTTTTCACGAGAAGATTGCAACGACCCACCGTATCCAAAATTGATCTGCGCCCAGCCGGCTATGCCCGGTCTGACAGTATGTCGATAGTTGTAGAGGGGTATGGCCTCCGAAAGTTTGGTAATGAACTCAGGCCTCTCGGGACGAGGGCCAATGAATGACATCTCGCCACGCAGTATATTGAACAGTTGTGGCAATTCGTCAAGATGAGCCCTGCGCATAAGCCGACCAAAACGGGTTACACGTGGGTCGAGATTGTACGACCACTGCGCGCCGGCAGACTCAGCGTTTTGATGCATGGTCCGAAATTTATATATTGAAAATAAGACACTATTTTTCCCAACCCTCTGTTGAGTATAGAATATGGGCAATCCTGAGGTTAAAAAAATCACAAGTGCAAGTAAAAAAAACAGTGGTGACAGTAACACGCCCAATATATACGCTATAATCTGTTCACAAGGATATTTGAACCGATCATACGCGTTTACTGCAAATTGCTGGTTCACTACGACAATATCGTATTTATCTTTATCGCAGAGGAGAACCTTTTTAAGGAGTTCCTCATAAACTAACGAAAAATCAAGAACCTCGACGCTCCTCACAGACAATGACGAGAGGTGTTCTGCAATGACAACGCCGTGGGGGTTCATTTGAAGTAGTACCGTGTCAATCTTGAATTTGTTTATCGCTTCAATAAATTCGATTCTTGATGGTAGTTGAGTCGAATCAAAGGTCAACACGACATGGAACCCGATACGAGGATTATTGCGAAGAAAGGTTTCAAGCTCACCAAGTTCGGGGCTCACTCCAAAAATCAGTGTTCTTCGGTCTGGGCGAAAAAAAATCAAGTGAATGCCAATACGAAAAACTGCATCGAGGATAAGAAAAAGGGCGCTGAATAGGGTGAGATTGGCCTTCGGAGACATGCCAAGCGGGAGGAAGTAGAATAGGATCGCGCTAATAAAACTTGCAAGAAAAACGGAAAAAAAAATTTTTCTTAACAGAGTATATGAATTCTGCAGTGCTTTTAAATCATACAGTCCCGTTACTCCGAATACCCCGAGCCACAAAATGAGTAGCGGAGCAAAAACTGCAATATGGGAGAAAAAAACAACCGTCCAGCTCTCATGAAATCGAATGAATAAAAACAAAAAAAATGCGGAAGTATACGCAAAACAATCCGCAAGAATGAGAATCGAGTATCGCTTTTTGAATATCATGACATCATCACTACTTCACCGTCGGAGTATTCGATGCGGTTGAGCTCTGCGTCTGCAGTTGGTTTGCTCTGATCAAAACTTTTCTGCCGGCATACATGAACGTGGGATCTTTGCGGCCGTAGGCTACCGCCATGGTGGTGAAAAATTCCAAAGCACGGTTGTCAAGTGTCGCCGGAAACGACTCGGCAAGAGCCGCAAAATACGGTGTGTAGACGTAGACATTACAGTCATCCATGAGGGCATCCCATGCAGCATTGACAGATTTTTCGACCTCATCGGCCTGCGCATAAATAATGGCTAAATACCACAGCGAGCGAACTTTAATGGGGTCAAATTCAACGGCTTTTTTGGCATAGTCGATCGCTTCGGGAAATTTCCTGCTCGTCGCGGCGCTTTCCGCGAGATCCTTATAGAGTTCAAATCGGTTTGGATAGAGGATGAGCGCTTTCTGTGCCGTTTCGGCAACTCGATCGTTCGATGATGGGTCAAACACCTGAAAATCGCGATAGGCCTGCATCAATCGAAGGAAAAAACGAAAATTCCTCGGATGCTCTGCTAGATTTTTCTTACTCTCCTCAAGAGACAAAGTTGCGAGCTGCCTTTTTTGCTCTGCAGTAAAGCGAGGATTTCGCAATACGGTTGGCATCGCTCCGGTCAGCTGCTCCCTGAATTCCGATTTTACAAATGAGTTACTCGCAAATACTTCCTTGAATAAGTTTGTCGATCGCACGATGTCGCCGGACTCAAGAATGCGAATCGCAGTAATCCCCTTTTTACTCAGCTGAAAATGCGAATAATTTAGAAAAAAAATCGCCGTGCCTGAAACCGCAATCAGTGCGGGTAGAAGTATGAAACCCGCGGTCGGAAAGGGTTGCTTTGAAGATTGGCGTATCCCCTCTCGCTCACTCCTACGCTCGAACGCCTCCTCTCTTGTCTCAATGAGCACGCCGGATTTATCGCGAACAAAATACACCGTCACGGCCATAAGTAAGTACAAAACAATCACCGGCCCGGGGCTTTCAAAAACGGTGAGATTTTGCAGAAAATACGCCGCGAATGCAAAAAATAATGCCAATAAAGAAAGCTGTACGTTCCGAACTGAATGAGAACGTATTTTTTTCCATAACAATACAAAAACAAGGGCCCACACGCAGAGATACGCAAATCCACCGAAAAGTCCCGTCATGGCAAACATGTCCACAATTTGATTGTGCGACTGATCGTTCCAGGGATTTGTGACTCGAACACGATTCACGTCATATATATACCGGCTGTTAATATAATCAAAATTTGATAAGCCCCAACCCGTGAGTGGACGGTCGCGAAGACCCTTTAAACCAATTTCCCAAAGCGAAATACGCATTGGATCGTTCAATGACTTGTATATGAGTTTTTGGGCAAAAATCGGGAGATAGACTTCTGCTACTTTTTTTCCCGCTGGGGAATACAACAAAATAGTAACTAAGAACGCAGCTCCGATGCCAGAAATCACAATCGTTCGTATCAACATACGTACACGATCATTCGATACAATAAGAGTCGCCATGCTTCCTAGTCCAAGAGCACAAATAATTGCCGCGAGCGTGACTCCGCGACTCGCTGATGCTAAAAGCAAATAGATACTAAAAATGGATACGAAAAAGCAGAATAGACGCGCGAGGTTATTCTTCGACTGAAAAAATAGGAATAAAGAAATAAAAATATGAATAAGTGCGTACGCGCCAAGATAGAGAGAGTTGCCAAGCGTTGATGCCATGCGCAATGAATCTGCCTCCATATATAAAAAGGGCAGATGAAATTTCTGACCGATACCATAGAGTCCAACCGCGACGAGAGTACCAAGAGTTGTATAAAAAAGAACCGACCACTCTTTCCACGTGCGAAGCACAGATGAGAGTACCAGAAACCAAAGATACAGATGGAAAAGTGTTAAAAACCCCATCATACGCTCTTGATAAGACCAAAAAGCGCGATTCGGATCGTAGGCGGTTAGCGTCGTGATTGCAAAAATCAGATTCAATATCGTGAACGCCGCGATAAGCGGATTTCTGAAATTCGGCCGATAGATCTTCTTCGTGATACAGAGAAACAGCCATAGCGCAACGACAATCTCGATCAGACTCCTCAATACGATGACTTTTCCGAAAACATAGAGAAACAAAACATCACGTTGAACAAGGAGTGGTATAATAAGAATTACGCATGATAGCGCAATGATTGCCCAAACAATAGTCTTCTCGACAACTTGAAAAAATTTTACTCGATCAAATGCACGCATACCCGGTACTAATTACTCACGCTCAGCCGCTGAATTGCTTTTTGAATCTCCTCGGCCTTTGAACCATCGCCACTGCTTTTGTAGATTTCCAATAACTCATAGTATAGATCAAGACGAAACGGGGCAACAGTGCGTGCCATCTCAAGAACGGCAACTCCCCGCTCAAATTGTCCCGCAGCGAGAATCCCCTTCACTCTATACAATTGCGCTAGAATGAGATGGTTGCGGATCTCTAACGGCTGTTCACGGATGCTCTTTTCAAGCTCTGTAGTCGCTAAATCAAAAAGATTTGAAAGGGGTTGCGTCATGCCGCCAAGCCGGGAAACTCCCTCAAGAGCACTTTGAGCGAGGTGTCTGCGAATCTCTTGATTAGTGTAAGTCTTTCCGGCGAGAGCGCTCTGAAATAGAGACGCGGACTCAGTGAATCTGTTCTGTCCTGCAGCTGCCAGCGCTCGGATTCCAAGTCTACTTTTTTCCAGTGGCATCCAAACAACGACTGTGAAAAGTGACGCCGCAAGAGATACGCTACCTATCATTATCAAAGCTCGAGTTGGTCGTGAGCGTAAAGGGTGTGTAGAAGATAAATCTCCGCGAACTCCATCGTTTTTTATCGAGCTCTGTTGCACAAGAGCAGATGCGTACGCAATCAAGAAGTAAAAAAGAAGCAAGGGGGCTGGCGAGTCAAAGACGGTAAGATTTTGAGTGAAATAGGCGCCAAAGAGTACAAGGAGCGCTGCACTGCACAATTTCTCGCGGACGGATAGCGCTTTCCGTATATGCCGCATCAAACACCCCATGAGGAGCACCCAGACAGCAGCGTAGGCCGTAAATCCGATGACACCACTCAGCGAGAGTATATCAATAACTTGATTGTGCGATCGATCAAACCACGCCTGTTGCAAATGAGCTCCTCGCTCAGTAGGGTGCGTCAATTTATAATAAACGAGATTGAAGTTTTCCAAGCCCCAGCCGAAAAGCGGCCTTTCCAGAAAGCCGCGTATGCCCACCGACCACAGCGCGATGCGATCGTTGTCGACGACATTACGCGTGATGACTCTTTGAAATGCTTCGGGGGTTTTTGATAGATACGCAGACGCGGCCGGTGATCGAATCCAGAGAAGGCCGAATATCAAAAGGATTATTATTCCGAGTGAGCCTGCGACGGCGGCCCATGAGAATTTTTTGACCCTTAGCATCACCGCGTATATCGCGAGGATAACGCAGGAGAGAAGAAATACATAAAACACCCCCCTACTATAGGATAATAAAAGTATCGCTACGTTAAAAACCACTAATGCACTATAAAAAAAGATTCCTTTTCTTGAGGTCGCTTTTAGCGCCAGAATTCCGGATAGAAAAACATGAATCATCGAATAGATCCCGAGATAAATGGGATTTCCCAGTGTTGATGCAAGCCTCTCACCAGTGGCGTTTGGCATGACAAACGGCAGATGAAACTTCTGTCCGAGGCCATAGAGTCCAACAACGAGTGAGATGACGATACTGAAACGAATGAACTGATCCCACTCCCTTGAGGAGCGGAAGCAGGCGTGAAGCGTCAGGAACCATAGCCAGAAATGAAGAAGCGCGACTAATCCGGTCATACGCTCCTGACTTGACCACAGCGATGCTTGGGGCGACGTACTTACAAAAGTGCTTATAACGAGGACGCCGATAAACGCCGTAACGCTAGAAACGATCGGATTACGCCATGATGGTCGATATCGAGGAGACATCATCGCAAGGAGCAGCCACGCCAAACCCCCAATTTCAACAAGCGCCTGGAATACGAGCATCTTGCCGAATATATACGGAAAAAATGTGGTCCGCGTAATAAACAACGGAATAATAAAAACTCCGTAGGAGACGTATCGCACCACCGAAATTAGAACGCGCTCTCTCAAATCATCCATAACAACAATTTCTTATCGTCGAACAGTGCCAAGTGCAATGAGGGTGCCGGCGTGGCGACTCGAAAATGATAATGGGAAAAGATTCGGCGATAAAAGCTGTAACCCAATGTATGCAACTCGGGCAAATACGGAAGGTTTATCGAGTGTCAGGTAGTCGAAAAGGTTATGCGCAAGAATCGTCACATTTTCGAGACCCGCCTCTTCAAATTCTGCATGCATGAGCTCTGGCGTATAATCAATTTCAGGAATTAGATAGCCGCCCAGACCCTCTTTTTTCATACGACCACGCAGCGGGTGACAACCGTTGGGAACTATTGAGACGACCGTTCCTCCACTCACTACACACGAGGTCATTTTTCTTAAAAACTGTATTCTCTCACCTGCATCCAAAAAGTGTTCAATAACCCCGGAGTGGAAAACAATGTCATAGTTTGATTTCGAGTTATATACAAAAAAATCTCCACACTCAAGGGTCGCAGACAGGTTCTTACCGGAGATGCGCTCAATATCTACAAATAACTGTCGCGCGTTGAGAATCGCTGCTTCTGAGCAGTCAAGTCCGGAGATGCGCGCGCCGGCGTATGCAAACGGTGCGAGGTGTTTCCCCCCTCCGCAGCCAGCCTCAAATATTGCAAGCGTATCGAGGCTGACTGGTGGTAGGTGACGAAAGATACGTCTCCAGAGGCGTGAGAATGAGGTAACGCGCTTGAGCTCCGTTTGTGAGGTAACCGTCTCACGATAACTCTCTGGGGTCATGACTCTTCTCCACGCCTCTGTTGTTTGGTGAGCATTCATCATATCAACTGACTCTCTCTATACCATTGAATCGTTCGAATAAGACCAGATCGCAAATCAATTGTCGGGGAGAAATGAAGCTCCCGCTGCGCCTTGGATAGATCGGGGCAGCGTCGCTGAGGCTCGCCCGCAGGGTATGTCTCCGGATAGTCAACAAGCTCTTGAGTACCCCCGCCGATCAGCTCTGTAATGACGTGAGCAAGCGAGATCACATTGATTTCATCTTGATTGTGCCCAATATTATACGCCTCGCCAGGCCTTCCATGTAGAAGCACCTTAAAGAAACCGACAATTGCGTCTGTCATATAGCAAAATGTCCTCGTCTGATTCCCTTTGCCGTGTACCGGCATCTTTTTCCCCGCAAAAGCTGCCGTGAGGAACGCAGGGATGACTCGAAAATCCTGGGCGGCAAGTCCCCCAGGTCCATATACATTAAACGGCCTGACGATAGAAACAGGGACTCCGTATAGTGACTGGTAGACGCTACAAATCGTCTCACCGAGCCTCTTGGATTCATCATAGCACGCGCGAGGGCCAAGACATGAAACATTTCCCCAGTACGTTTCGGGCGTGGGAATACATTCAG
This sequence comes from Patescibacteria group bacterium, assembly GCA_038065125.1. Taxonomy (GTDB): domain Bacteria; phylum Patescibacteriota; class Patescibacteriia; order JACQRZ01; family JACQRZ01; genus JBBTRP01. Next base: position 61,582 of record JBBTRP010000006.1, on the reverse strand, counting down.
GAACAGGGTCGCCGTAGATTTCCGATGAGCTAAAATAAATTATTTTACTCGTACCCGCAAATCGAGCGCGATCGAGTAGTGTACGCGTACCCTCAACTGATACGCGCATCGTATCGATCGGATGTTTGCGGTAGTAAAAAGGCGACGCAAGTCCAGCGGCATGGATAATGTAGTCGGGCCGAATATGCTGCGGCAACTCCACGCACACATCGTGCTCCAGAAGGGTAAAGTTGGGATCGTCGGAGTCAAAGATTGCCTGCTCCCGAGAAGAAGTAATGAATGTATCCGCGCATATAACTTTACAAGGGATAGAGAGATTCTCATTCATCTCCAGTAATGTCGCTATCAGGTATCTTCCCAAAAAACCGCACCCACCTGTCACAAGAACGGATTTACCAGTAAATGTCTGCAAGTCACTCGAAAGGCTTTCGACAATTACCTTAATGTCTTCGCGGACTATCGTGCTGATTGGCATATCATTTTATAGGCACGCATCATTGTATCACCATACTCATCCCAAGTGAATGAGCGTCTCATGCGTTGTAAGGCACTCTCGCCCATTTCATCTCTCTTTTCTGGGTGATTATAGAAAAAAAGTATTTTTTCCTTGAGCGCATCGACGTCACGGACTGGGATCACAAACCCGTCAGCGCCCTCCCGGACCAAGTCATGCGCAATAGTGTTTGTAGACACGATAACCGGTAAGCCGCACGCCATAGCCTGGGAGATTACAAGGCCATGCCCCTCCTCGAGTGAAGGAAAAACAAAAACAGAACCTTGGGAGTAGAAGTTGTATAGTTCAGAGAGCGGCTGATAGTTGATTTGTCTAAAAGATCCGGCATACTTTTTTAAAAATGGTCTAATCTCTTCTGTCACCGGACCAATAAGAAGGAGCTCGGCTTTGGGTAGATTAAGCTCCGCGAAGGCCTGCAGAAGATAGTGTACGCCCTTGCGGATTACGAGACCCCCGCCGAAGATGAGTCGGAAAACCGAGTCGCGCTTGACAGTGGGGCTGAACATGCGCACATCTACACCGTAAGGAATGGCAACAATCTTCTCGGGTGGAAAGCCATACTCGAGAAAAGTATTTTTTACAAACGTTGAAGGAACGGAAATGAAGTCTGCCTCCTCGTACTCAAGTAGCTCCTTTTCGATATTCTTCGGGTGAGAGAGCTGCCAGGGAAAAATTGTGGTGCCGAGCCTATTATACTCCTCACGCAAGAGCTTGTCTTGGTACGCGATGTGCGAGCTTGCGCGCTCGATAACGATTTTTGCTCCGCGCTTTTTTGCTTCTCGCAAACTGTGAAGTGAAAACGAACTGAAGCCAACAAAAATGTCTATCTCGCCCGGGAGCAGCTGCTCTGCAATTCTGTCATACGTCTCACACGCAAGGTTCTGTGGATTCAAACACGTTCTTAATCTAAACGGTAACAGCTTCCATGCCCGCTCAATCCCCTCTTTGAGAAGAACAGAGCGCACCTTCGACCGCGGAACCTCGTATGGGTCCAGAAATGAACGGGGGTACGACGTAATTAGTCGCGAAAGCCCTCCTCTCTTTTCAAGCTCTCTCGCAAGATCAAACGCTTGGAACTTTCCTCCGACAGAAATGGTCACGTTCATACGGTCTCACTCTAGCATGGAGCATAAAATAAAGAAGCACCCTTACAGAGTGCTTGATTCCACCACGGTTTCGAGAGTGCTGCGAGCGTTAAGATAATCAAGTACCTTGCGGGCAGACACCAGCCCGACAACATCAGGGTCTCTCGCGGACTTTTCGTAGTACCGCTCGATCCGGACCAGCTCTCCTTGCAGAAGGTCGAGCCGCATGCCGGTTTCAACCCCTTGCGAGTGGGTGACGTGCTCGCACCATGACGCTGCATCCGTCGGCGCCGCATACACCTTCACTTGTGTCATGCCCAAGCGATAGAGCGCACTGACAGTTGTAATGAAAACCCGCGCCATATGCAACCGCGTCGCCACGATATAAACGACCGTCACCTCGGGGTGACCCTGCAACCACCGGACAAGCCCGAGAGCTTCCGCGGAAGTGCAGGGCTGCACGAGGTCTATAGCCTCGTCGATGCCGATGATGTTCTGCTCATCGAATCCCCGTTCAAGAAGATCTTTTCTCCATGCGGCGTATCCGGGAAAACCGTATCCAGCCTCCAGTGTCGGGATCGCGATCAGTCTAGAAACTGGGCGACTAGGCATCGGCCCGGAAACTGCATCGAGGACCTCCCCCTGGTTGTCTTTAGTTTGACCGAAGATGTAGGTGATTCGATTTCCCGCATCGACATACACGGCAGACACGGAGTCGCCATAGATGCGTATGAGGAGCTCGAACCATTCCTCCTTGGTCGCGAACTGCTGCGGAGCAAAGATCGCGTCATATGCGTCAAGAACCGTGGAAGGGATTTGGCCGGCATGGTGCCGCCAGTTCAGTTCACTTCGGTCACACTCCATGAGTGGAGACGAAAAGTGAACCTCCTCGTCATCAACCTTTCTTTGTACGGCCTCCAGCTCGTCTGGCCGTAAGTCGACAGTGAAGAGACGAGTTTTGAAGTGGACACCATTGCGGCATGGCTCCTGACAGCGATCCGCCCAAATATTGTCGAATGCTCGTACAAATTCAAAACGGTTCTCGGGTAGATAGAGCCCTGCTTCGTCCCTGAAACGATTTTGCGCCGCCTGGAGGTCGGTCTCACTCTTTACCATAGCGCCGCCGAACCACCAGTACTGGCCGGCAGCCGGTGCAGAACTCCGCCGAGCGAGATACAGTGTTCTTCGTTGAAGGTTGATCACGACAATATCGGTCGACGGAATAGGCAGCCTGTCTTGAGCAGCCGCAAATTCGCTGTCAGAGATGCGGTTGTGGACTACCAGAGAAGCTCCGCTCTCCACATACAGAGTGGGAAGATTCTTCCTATTCATGATTGTTCCTCCTTCTATACCTTTGCTTCCACGTTATATGCAACTTTTTTATTCTTGTCAACCCCACTCACTCCTCAATCATGGAGACAGTCTCGGGCTCCTTGTCCAGATTAAGGTAGACTGATAGACTAGTGAAACATCACAAAAATAGTAAGCACATGGACAAAAGTATCTATTTGAACAAGAGTATTCTTGTAACTGGCGGCACTGGAATGATTGGAAGACAGCTCGTCTCTCAATTAGTTGACCTAGGTGCACGCGTCCGCGTCGTTTCGCTTGATGAGCAGAAGGGAATGCCCGAGGGCGTCGAATGCATCAAGCTGAACCTCATGCAGTATCAGAACTGTCTAAAGGCGTGTGAGGGAATTGAGTTCGTCTTCCATCTCGCCGGAATAAAAGTCGGCGCCGGCACGACACTGTCGCGTCCCGCGAGTATTTTCGTGCCCGGCATCTTATTCAACACCAACATGATGGAAGCTGCACGAGTCTCTGGTGTAAAGCGTTATCTCTACACAAGCACCCTCGGCGTCTATGGACCTGCTCAGCGGTTTTTTGAAGATGATGTTTGGAAGACAATGCCCTCGAGGCTCGACTGGTTCGGCGGATGGGCAAAGCGCATGGGAGAGTTGCAGGCAGAAGCGTACGCGATCGAATATGGCTGGACGAAAATCGCGATCGTTCGCCCGGCAAACACCTATGGGCCTTTTGATAATTTTGACCCAGCTAATGCCATGGTGATCCCTTCGCTCATTCGAAGAATTGCGGATGGCGAAAACCCGCTCACTGTCTGGGGCGACGGTTCGGAAATCCGTGACTTTGTCCATTCGCAAGACGTCGCGCATGGAATGCTCCTTGCAATGGAACATGCGGATGGTCGTCCGATCAACCTTGGCTCGGGAACAGGAGTGAGTATTCGACAGCTCGTCGACGCAATCTGCGCAGCATTTCCACAGCCGCCAAACGTTGTGTGGGATAGTTCAAAAAAGAGCGGCGACGCAATCCGAATTATGGATATAGAGCGTGCAAAATCCATCGGCTACGCACCCCGCGTTGCGCTTGAGGACGGAATCCGCGAAACCGTCAAATGGTTTCTTGCTCACCGTACCGCGTCTGACACAAAATATAATGTCTTTCGTGATTCGGTTCAGGTCGCCAAAGACTGACGACCGTACCAGTCAAGAGTTTTTTTAATGCCATCATCCAGTGTTGTGCTTGGCTCCCAATTGAACAGCTCGCGGGCTTTTGAGTAATCAAGCGCGAGCCTGCTCGGAATTGTCGGTTTCGATGGATCAAAATGTATCTGTAGTTTCTTGCCGGAATGTGTGACAATTCTTGATACGAGCTCTGCAACTGACACTGCGCGGCCAACCCCGACATTAACTAGCTCATACGGAGATTTCTGTTTTGCGAGAGCAAGACCGACGAAACGAATGAGGTCGTCGATATAGAGAAGATCTCGCCGCTCCGACCCGTCTCCCCACACGGTGATTGAGTCCTTGCCGTTCATCACTTTAAGAATCGTTGCGGCAAACACATGCGCTTTATCTTGGTCAAAAGTGTCATGAGGGCCGTAGATGTTCGAATGTCGAATCACCGTAAACGACGTGCGTCCTAATCGCGAATAAAACTCACAAATTTTTTCTGCGTACACCTTCATCCAAGCACCGCCGAAGTACGCTCGATGGATGCCGTTCTCAAGATCGACGTCTTCTTCCTTCACGGGAACAGTACGATCCATCGGGTACATTACGGAGCAACTAAAAAAAATGAATCGTGAAATTGATCTGTCATATACCTCCTGAAACAGGAGGGTGTTCATGATTGTATTGTCTGTCACATAAATATAGGGTCGCGATACTATATTCTTCGCCCCGGAGGTAACTGCTGCGGCGTGGACAATGATGTCTGCGCCCGTACAGATGCGTGATACATCCTCACGACGCATCAAATCAGCCTGAATAAGATTAGGATGATCGAATGATTTTTTGAGGTGATACGTCCCCCAAACATCATACTCCTTATGTGATGCAAAAAAGTCGAAGAGGTTTCGACCTATGAACCCGTCTGCGCCCGTGATAACTATTTTTTTTGTAGGCATATGGTACTAATAGTAAGGTTTTGGATTGCTAAAGATTTTTGCATATCGAGAAATGATGGGTATGTTTCATCTGCCTGAGTGAGATACTCCTTTGATACACTGGTTTCGAGGGCTATGCAAAAACAACCGGCGGCTTTTGCGGCCTGCACTCCGAGTGGCGCATTTTCCACAACGATTGATTCACGGGGATCGACCCCAAGCTCTTGGGCTGCCGCCAAGTATGGGTCGGGACATGGTTTCATGCGTACACCCCGCTCACCAGTAATAATAACGGGGAACTTCGCCAAGAAATCCAACGGCACGGTTGCGTTAAGACGGTTTCGCATACCCGCAGTCACCAAAGCAAAGGATATGTTTTTCAGCCGAAGAGAATCTATGAACTCCTCAACAAAAGGAAAGAATACAAATGAGTGGTGTTTGAGATAGTGCTCGATCTTCTTGTTTAATATCTCGTCTGCGCGAGAGGCCGGAATGTTAAAAAGTTTGCAAAAGTGCTCAACGGTATCATATACACTCATTCCCTCAAGCGGAAAAAAAGCTTCTCGCTTGAGGATGATACCAACAAAGGCCAGGGCGGATCTCCATGCTCGGAAGTGATCTTCCATCGTGTCGCCAAGCACTCCGTCAAAGTCAAAGAGAATAGATTGAAAATTACGACTTTCGTAACGCCGAGGCATATTAGCGATAGAGAAGGAGCAGGTCGCAGGTCGAACCTGCCAAGGAGTACCCATCTTTGAGCTGATTGAGGATTACAACGCTGCCAGGCGAATTCACATCGCGACTCTTGCCGCAATAAATACTTCCTTGCAAAATAAGTGCGCTCCCCTCGGAAACACTGTCAAGAATCGCGTCTTTCGCTTGCGAGTCAGACAAAACAACACGTTTGCATCTCCAGTCGCCGAACTGGTGAATATCATCCATCGCCGACGAGTAAAAACATGGATGGAGAGCAGCGTTTCTCGGTTGTACAAAATGTCCACTTTCATACCGTTTACCGCGCCTACCATACCGATCGTTATACCTCACAAGGTTTTTTTTATTCGCGGGAGTTTCACACTCCAACACTAGCGCACCACCATTTGAGAGACAGAGTGTGGAGTGGAATGCGCCGCGGGCAATACGTAGGGTGTCTCCGGATGAAATGCAGTGTGTCGAGGTAAGAGTTGATACCGAAAGTCTACCCGAGAGCGCAATAAGCGACGTATCCTTGCCCGGGTGGCAGTGCAGTGATGTCTGCTGGCTGGACTCCAGTCGCAGAAGCCATACATCGAGCATATCATTTTTATAAATCGAATACTCAAACCCCCACGGCTTGTCTATAACAACGCTTGAGTAGTCAAATAGATCATCTTCCTCAATTGACGGGTCGTGAGGAAGGTCAGCAATCGCCTCAATGTCTTCCTTGGTCGGAATAATGGAAATGATCATGCCCGCTTCTTGTTTATAATATCGATAACCTTTGCCACTATTCGATCAGGCGAAGGAGGAAGGTTATCAAGCTCGGGTGCAAAACCCGCTACGCGATCTTCAAGACCGAGAACCTCGATCTCAGCTTTTGAACTACGCATAAGGTCATAAGCGACATGTTTAAGTACACCGTTTTCAAAATCTCCATCAATCACCAATCCGCCAAACCGCGAGAGGTTTAGTGCAGAGAGCATGCGTTGTTCAACGATGAATGGCTTCAGCCAGAGTAGATGAATAATGTTACAAGGAATATGCTGCTCTTCAAGTATTTTTTTTGCCTGGAGTGCATTGAGTCTCGTTGATGAAATGGCAAATAGGGTTACATCTGCCTCTCCTATACTGTCTTGCATCTCGTAGTCAATCGAAAAGCTTCGTCTGTGCTCACTCACGTACATCGGGTCATCGTGCGAGAGAAAATGATGCCAAATTGCCCGATACTCGTTCGGAGTCATCGGCGCGACAACGGGTATACCCGGCATGCGTGTGAACATGCTATGGTGGCTACCACTTGCTACCGGTCCTATACCCCCGTCCATAGCGATCGATCGAACAAATACCGGGCACGGCCTCCCCCAAATGTGCTTTGATTTAGCGGCATAATTAACTACAGAGACTGCGTTATACCACTGGAATCCCTGATACCGAACGATATATATCGGGCGTCTACCAGCAAGTGCAACGCCAACCGCAAAGCCACTTCCGGCAACATCTGTCGCCGGTAGCTCGACAAGGCCATCCTCCTCTCGCATCTGCGGCACAGTTCCACCGACCCAGCCTACCGCGGTGAGACACTGCCCCAGGGCAAGGCCATTATTCTTTTGGAGATGCTCCCTCGTAAGCTCACTGATTGTTTCTGCTACCGTCATGAATGCGTAACTTGTTTCTTGATTAGCTCACTCGTTGATACACTTTTGTTTGCCACAGATTCTCCATGCGTTTCGCGGCTTCGTCTTCTATGGCTGCCACTTCGGATGACAAACCCATGGAAGATAATTTTTCACGCGTGAGAAGGAAACGATCATAGGCGGGAGCGCCATCAATACCGGTACCTGAATGCCATAGATGTCTAATGGTATGAATGTTGAGAAGTGCCGGGAGGTGGCCGATCATCTCGCTCACCGACTGCATGATTTCCCACGGATCATCCGATATGTCTTCGGCTGCAACACCCATCGCTCGAGCGACATCCACAATTTTCCAGCTCCTGCGAACCTTTACTTCTGTTAAGATGGACAGATTATTATCCTCGCACACAAAAAGAATCGGAAGCTTCTTATGCGCAGCATACCCGATTGATGATGCCGCATAATCCTCCTCTGCTGCAGCGTCTCCAAATATCGTTAACACGTTACGTGCTGCTCCAAGCGCGAAACCAACCGATATGGGAATTTGATCTCCAATGAATCCCGTATGGCCAAACATTGAGATGGATTTGTCCTGAATCGATGCTGACCCCCCCATCCCTCCACTACACCCGGTTGGCTTAAGAAGCAGCTCATCAATGAGTGTTTCAGGATCTCCTCCGAATGAAAGATATGTCGAATGCGCGCGGTGTTGAGCAAAAATTGCCGGGTTCTTATAGAGGGTTGAGACCGCTGCAGGGATTGACTCCTGTCCAAGAGAAAGATAAATGGGGCAGCGAATCGCTTTGGCATCAAAAGCCTTTTTGACATTCAGTTCAAAGGTCCGGGCAACACACATTTTTCGCCAGCACTCGAGCGACTGTGATGTGGCGTTCTCTGTGTTTATTCCTGTGACAAAATTTTCCATATACTGATATACTGTAACCGTATCGTTCATCCTGTCAAATCACCGCTTATCGCCAGCGAATAGTTGACCTTTCCTCAATAGCGATTTAGCATCACATAAAATAATATACGGCTACTTTTATGAAAAAAATCATCTTTCTTACAGCAAATGGCTTTGAAGATGAGGAGCTTATCTATCCAATTATTCGGTTGAAAGAGGCTGGGTACGAGCCGATTATTGCCACCCCGAATGGATTGCCGGCAGTAGGGCGACTGGGCTATCCGGCAAGTCGTCTTGTCGAGTTTTACGCCTCACAGTCAGATATTGCCTACCTTCAACCCGCCGATTATGATGGCGTAATTATTGCCGGTGGCTTTGAGGCTCCCGACAGGGTCCGACGTATTCCGCAAGCACTCTCGCTCATTAAAACGCTGCATGACGAGGGGAAAATGGTTGCGGCCATTTGCCATGGACCACAGGTATTGATTTCGGCGGGAATACTCGATGGACGCCGAGCAACCTGTCACCCAGCCATTGCAATAGATCTATTAAATGCCGGCGCGCTTTATGAAGATGCTCCGGCCATAATCGATGGCTCACTAATTACATCACGTCATCCTCGCGATACGGCGGCTTTCATGGTGGCCGTCCTGCGGGTTCTCGGCGGCGGGATATGAAAAAAATCGTGATAACTGACTACGTAGTCAATCCCGATATTGAAACGGCTACCCTTGGCGAGGAGTATGAGGTCATATGCTTAAATAAAGGCGATGAGTCTCTATTTGGAGAGGCAGTTGCGGATGCAGACGCCCTGCTTGTCTGGGGCGCGCGTGTGTCTGCTCGGACGATCGACAGACTGAAAAAGTGCAAAATCATCCAGCGATATGGCGTGGGATTTGACAATATCGACCACACCTATGCCAGCACGAAGGGAATAATCACGTGCAACACACCGGACTATGGTGTACACGAAGTTGCCGATACCGCCTGCGCGATGATACTCACGTTAACCAGAAAAATCCTTGAATACGATCGTTTTTCAAAAAAAGGGCCGCATGCCTGGAGCCAAAACTCTTTACCCGACATACGACGCCTCAACGAACACCGCCTTGGGATCATAGGCGCTGGCAGGATTGGCTCTGCTGTAGCTCTACGGATGAGTGCATTCGGTATGCAGATCGGCTGCTACGACCCTTTTATCTCCCCAGGCTATGAGAAAATACTAAACATGGTCCGATACGATTCTCTCAGCGATCTTATTTCTTCTTCGACTATCATTTCTATTCATTGCCCGCTCTCAGATGAGACACTGGGTATGATCGACGAGAAAATCCTCTCACGACTCAACCATGGATCCATTCTTATTAACACCGCCCGAGGTAAAGTTATTGCAAGTCTTGATAGTATTGCCGTCGCACTTGAAAACGGAACCTTGGCAGGAGTTGGTTTTGATGTTCTTCCGCAGGAGCCGCCGAATTTTTCTGATAAACTTCTTCGCATGTGGACTAATGAGTCATCTGCCTATCATGACAGAATTATCATCACTCCTCATTCCGCATACTATTCTAAGCAGTCGTGGGAGGAAATGCGAAAAAAAGCTTCGACAAACGTCAAAAGAACACTGGAAGGCGGACCGCCGCGCAATAGGATTGCTTAGTCAATTTGCATGAGTAAAAAATATCTGAATACAAAAAAAATGGTTCGAATCAAGAAGAAATCCGTTCCCTCACAATATGGTACAGCATGGTGAACGCGGCAGCGATTTTTGCATAATTATTTTTAAACGCCCTACTTTCATTTCGTCCAATATTGTGCAACTCATCACCAGCAATTTCAGCAACCCTTTTTTTCTGTTTTGCGCAGCCGATACATAGAAAAAGCTCATAAATTCCTAACCTCGTTGGGTTGAACTGAGCTCCGGAATCTTTAGTAAGATGGAAAGACGTAAGTAACTCTTTTTTGAATCCCCGAAAGATGACAAGAACGTCGGTATAATGTGAACGGAAAAGCAAATTAATCATACCCGTAAAAAAACCGTTACCAAGCTTGCTTAGTAAATCGTCATCTTCGCTTTTTGCGTCATCTTTATAGCGGGAAACGGTCACCATATCATAGCCCTCCCGCATTTTTTTAATGAGTGCTGGAAGGAGCTCTGGAATAGAGTTTCCATCCGGACTGAAGAGAACAATCACATCTCCTGTTGCAGCCTGGAATCCCTGCCACCATGCGCCCATCAGGTTCGGAACTGTTTGGGACAATACACTATACCCGAGAGATTCAAGATACTCCCGTGTCCCGTCCGTTGAATTTCCGTCCACAATAATAACTTCATCGAACCACTCGCGCTTAACGCGCGGCATGATCGCCTTGACGCCCTCAATCTCATTTAGTGTCGGTATGAATAAGCTGACTTTCATATCAATTTTGTTAGATTACCCGCACGAATGCGCTCGCGCCAGTAATTTAAAAGAAAAAGCACGCTCTCCTCAAAGGAGTACTTAGGGCGCCATCCGGTAGCCTTAAAAAACTTCGATGTATCGGGTATTTGCAAGGTCACATCCGATGGTCTGAGAAGGTCTGGATTGACGCGCGACTGTATGGTAACGGTAGAGTTTTTCTTTAGGAGCTCTAAAAACTCCCCGACCGTAATCACGGTCTCCCCGCCGATATTGTATATCTCGCCGAACTCGCAAAGCGATGTCGCAACCCAGTAAGATTCCATCGCATCACGTACGTCAAGAAGGGTTCGGGTCGAGTCCAGGTTGCCATGCAAAAGTTCTGTCTGCATCCCGGTCTCGATAAGTGCGACTTGTTTTGCAAAAGAGGTCGCGAATAGATCTTCTCTTCGCGGATTGATGTACGCAAACATCCGTGTACGTACAATCTTCATACCGTAACTTCTAAAATACACTCCACCAAGCAAATCTTGTGTCGTTTTCGAGACTGCATAGGGGCTCGAGGGCCGGATTGGACAGTCTTCCTTAATGGGTACGTCACTGGGGTCAACCTGTCCGTACACTTCTGACGTACTGGCCAGTTGCAGTACCGCATCACACCCCGTTAGGCGCATAGCCTCGAGGAGGTTTGCCGTTCCCATCACATTGTTCTCAATGACCGTGAGCGGAGTTTGAAACGATGCTCGGACGTTTGCGTATGCTGCAAGATGAAAAATCGCGTCTGGCTTGACCTCGCTGAGCACTCGGACGACGGAACTTAAATCACACAAATCACACTCGTGGAGTTTGACCTTGTCGCGCGAGCGTGAAAGGTTGGCTCCTGTAGTCGTGCTGTGCCAACGCGTAGCGCCGTGAATTTCAACATGGGGATGATTCGCTGCTATGTAGTCAACGAGATAACTTCCACCAGAACCACTCGCGCCCGTAACGAGCACTTTTTGAAAGGTGCGTCCCATAGAACTACCGGTTGGAGTAGTGATGCGGTGGAATGACCTGATACCCCTTAACCAGCTCCTCGATTCCCTGCCGCAACGACACTTGTGGGCGGTAGCCGGTTGCTTCTATTTTTTCATTACTGACAACATAGTTTCGTTTGTCTGGGTCTTCCCCGATCGACGCCTCCTGAAAAACAAAAGATGGAAGAATTTTTTGAATTTCCTGACAGAGTTCATGCTTTGATAAATTAGCATTAGAAAGACCGACATTATAGGTCGTATCCTTCATCTCATCAAAATGATCAATCGCGTGCAAGAACGCAGAAACAACATCGCGAACATGAATGTAGTTACGCTTAAAATGAGGCTCAAAGAGGACTACGAAGCGATCAAAGACCGCGCGGTAGACGAAGTCATTTACCAAAAGGTCTAACCGCATGCGTGGGCTAATACCGAATACTGTTGCAAGTCGAAATGTAATGGCGTTGCCCGCCTCGAGCAGTCGCTTTTCCGCCTCTACCTTTAGCTGTCCATAGAGCGAAACTGGATTGAGAGGACTCTCCTCTGTGCAAAACATACCGTCCTGCCCAATACCATACCCGCTATTAGTGTTCGGAAAAATAATTCGCTGGCCTTGATCGCGAAGTTCCAAAAGGAGAAGTATGGCATCGAGGTTTGTCGAACGCGCAAGCTGAGAGTCTTTATCGCATGCAGGGGCGCCGACAATACACGCAAGCGGAATGATAACATCGCAACCCTTCACGGCACGTTGTATGGTCTGTCGGTTACGGGCGTCGCCTCGTACAAGGTTGAGCGTGGGGTCGTGCACACACTCAAGCAAGGATGTTTGTCGATACATAAAATTATCAACGACGACGACCTCATGCCCGCGCCTAAGGAGTTCTGGCACAAGCATTGATCCGATGTACCCTGCTCCGCCGGTAACGCAAACTTTTGCCATATTAGCTGGTGACAGAAGCGGCTTGAAGCACAACTCGCACGATAAACTCGATGTCTTTCTCCCCTAAGGACGGATGATTGGGCAGAAAAAAACCGGCGTGGTGAATGCGATCGGCAACAGGGAACGATGTCTCTCCATAGCTTCTCGTCCAAAACGGATGAAGGCCGAGGTTGCCTGCAGAAAATATGCGTGTTTCGATGCCGTTCTCCAATAACGCTGAGACGATTGCTTTCCGCTGCTCTCGACTATGTGCAAGTGCGCCGAAATGGATACTACACACAACCGACTGGTCGGGTGCTTTTTGGCACTGGAAAAACGATCCGAGCAGCTGCGTGTAGCGACTATGATTTTCTGATCGAGACTTGATGAGTCGCTCCATCTTATCGATCTGGCGGATACCCAAAAATGCGTTCAAGTCTGTTGATCGCACATTGTATCCCGGGATGTAAAAAACGAATGGTTTGTGGAAATCATCGATCGCGTGTTTGTCTACAAATGCGTTATGCGTTTCTTCGTCCAGGTCCTTGCCCCACCCATGACTTCTTAGCATAAGGAGTAGATCACGGAACTTGGGGTCATTAGTCGATACAAGTCCACCCTCGATTGTCGATATCTGGTGACCGAAGTAGAGGGAAAAACTCGCCATGTCTCCGAACGTGCCAACATGCTTTCCCTTATACGACGCACCCATTGCTGCACAGGCATCTTCAAGTAAAATAAAGCCATATTGCTCCTTTAGAGAAAGGAGTTCGTCCATCTTATGGGGAACCCCCAATACTTGCACCATAATGACTGTCGATGGATGATGCTTTTCAAGTAGAATACGTAGATGATCGAGGTCGAGGCCGAAGGTTTCAGAATCCGCTTCACACATGATTGGTTCAAATCCCAGCTGCATAGCAGGCGCAATTGTGGTTCCCCAACCAACTGACGGCACGATCACCTTCTTATTTGCAAGACGCTTTGACTCCAGGAGCGCGGCAAACATCAATAGATTCGCCGAAGATCCAGAGTTGCAAAAAACGGAGAAATCCATGCCTAGCCACTCTGACCATTTTTTTTCAAACTCGGTCGTGAGGGTTGACTTTGTCAATCGCGGATATCCTTTGAGCCACTCAATAAGAGCGTCGATATCGCTTCGATCGATTGTGTCTTTTGCGAGGTGATAGCGCAACGGAGTTGATTCCATATCTGCGACTCAAAGCTTTGCATTAAATTTCCTTTTGAATATAGTATACAGATAGACACTTCACCGTCAAACGTCCTCCTGGTATGGAAAAAATTCATCCTGCCATTTTCGTATACATACTTATCGTCGCGGTATATTCGGCAATCTTTCTTGTCTCACCATTACTTGGCCCGACGGACGACTTTGTTTTTCTTAAGACTCTTCAAATTAATAAATCTCTTTTTTACTATTCGCCAGATTTTCCCTACTACGACTCGATGGCAACTGGACGCTTCACGCCTCTTTCAGATCTGGAATATAACGCCGTAGCATTGTTTTCAAACCACCCTCGTGCCTATTTCTTCTTTCATGCGGTCCAATTTATTCTGTTTGCTGTGTTTCTGTGGATCGTTGTTCGCTGGAGTGGGCTGAGTAGATGGCGAACATTATGCACATCGATATTTCTCTTTCTCCTCCCGGCGTTTACAATATCGTGGTTTCGGCTGCAGCTTACGGATCGTAATGTAATTTTTTATGCGCTCCTATTCATATTTTTTTACTCTCTGTTTTTAAATAGGCAAACTATTCCATTACTTCTTGCAACCTTAGTGGCCGCAAACGCAACAATCTACTATAAGGAAACCGCCTTTATCCTTATTGGAGGGGTCTCTATCGCCAGAATCTTTTTGTTTTGGAAAGGAGGCACCGCGCGTGAAAAAGCACTCGATACACTCCTTCTCGCCTCCAGTATTACCTATCTTGTTTTTTATAAATTTCTTGTCCTGCCATATGCAGATCTTGGACTCATAACCCATCAGTCGTTCAATCTTCTGGTATTCGCAAAAAACTTGATCAACTACGCCACATTTTCTGATCCATTTCTTTTTTTTGCAATTCTGCCGCTCGGGCTGCATCGGATCTATAGAATAGCCCTCAAGCACGACTCGCCACATCCTCTCTACGACGCTCTTCTTTTTGCTGCTTTGTGTTTTATGATCGCATACCTTGCCCTTGGATTCTACGGTCCGCAATACCTGCTCGGCGCTTATGCGTTTGCTATCCCGTCCGCTGCCTTTTTTATCTCACGCATGCAGGCAAAAAAAATTATCGCTCCGGTAATCCTTGTCTTACTTATCTTTGCGGTCAATGTGATACCGGCAGGGGCGCACTACCTCACCTATAATAAGTACCTTCCTCTTAATTTCAATAACATGCTTGACACCCTTATCCCACTGATAAAGGAGTCAAAGAATAAACCCGTTAGTATATTTATTGACTCCGTGCTCGATGCCAATACAGGGGGACTGGGTACTTATTCGATTATGGCTCAATTTCTCGAATTCCGGGGCCTAACGAATAAAGACTTTGATCTTCGCTCGGCCACCCCCCGCTCAACTCGTTTTTCCAGCCTTAAATTTGATCTGCACTATTCTGTTTTTTCACCAGGACTTGAAAAATGCCAAACCGGAGACATTCTGTTGCTTGTGCCGCAGGCTCATGTCGAATACACTCAAGCAGTCCTTGATGATCTATTGAAGAGATATCGCCTTGTTTGGCGGTCGACAAGCCCGTACTTCGTACCTCTTGTTACGGCTAAAACACTCGTAAAAAATGTTCTCGCCAACTCACCCCTCTCATCTCTACTCGTACAGGATAAGAATAGCTTCCAGTATGTCGATTATTATATTCTACAAAAGAAATGAACCCGTTCCGGCTTGCGATCCTGCAAACTCACCCAATTCAATACCACGCGCCATTCTTTCGAAAGCTTGCCGAGTGCACAGAAATTGACGTGACTGTTTTTTACTGTTCCGACCACGCACTTCGGCCTGCTATTGATCCGGGTTTCGGCGTCCGATTTACCTGGGATCGCGACCTTGTGAGTGGGTACGTCTGTCATTTTCTCAAGAACTACTCCTTTAAACCTGACGTCAACTCATTTTTTGGACTGGTCAATCTTGGAATTGTGCACGAAATCCTTGTGGGCACGTATGACGCCCTTCTCATCCACGGATACACGCACGCAACGACACTCATTGCATACGTTGCAGCGAGAATAAAAGGAGTTCCGATCTTTTTCCGCGGCGAGACGATCATCACGCCCCACTCAGGGGTACGGGCATATGTACAGAAACTTTTTTTTAAATTTTTTTTCAGTGGATGCTCCGCATGCTTTCCCGTTGGAAAAAAAAGCAGAGCTTTCTACGATTACTATAAAATTCCCGAAAGCAAGCTTTATTTTATGCCGTATGCCGTAGACAATGAGTACTTCTTCACACAACGCAAAGCACTTCCAAAAAAATCTGACCTTAAAAAAAGACTGGGGTATCCGGATCTTCCTATCGTTCTATTTGCCGCAAAGTTGATCAATCGAAAGCGACCGCACGATGTCTTGCAAGCGTTTTCCTGCTTGCCAAAAAAGAGTGCGGTGCTCGTTTTCGTCGGCGACGGTCCACTTCGATCCGAACTTGAGTCCTACGCAAAAAAAAACTCCATAGATGGTGTTTTCTTTGAGGGGTTCAAAAATCAAAGTGAACTTTCTCTCTACTTCGGTGCCGCTGACATTTTCGTCTTGCCGTCAGGCTTTGAGACATTTGGACTTGTCGTCAATGAGGCTATGTGTTTTGGGTTGCCAATAATCACTTCCGATGCTGTCGGATGCGCCACTGATCTCGTGCAAGACGGAAGTGGGTACATCTATCCGGTCGGCGACGTTGTACGGCTTGGGGAATATATCTCTCTACTTCTCAATAACCCACACGAGCGAGAGCAAATGGGTAAGCGTTCGAGTGAAATCATTGTAGAATGGAGTTATGGGACGGGAGTATCTGCCGTTTTGAACGCTCTCGCAGCAACGCGCAAGAGCGCCTCCCACATACCTCGTAAGAGAACCGCTTCCCGAAGATAAAAAAGGTACAAAAAGATAGGCACGTCGGCACTACCGCGCTTCGAATAGCGTGAAAGTCTCAATACTACCGCAAGCGGGAACAGAACGCTCAACATTTTCATGATACGCACGATCGATGAAAGGAGCGTATCTACAACGACGTGCGTGAAGGTATAGTGCTTCACAAAAAAATAGTGGAATGTCCTACCACGCCCGCGAACAATCTGCGCACGATAGAACGAGTCAAAGTCGCAAGGGGCGATATGTGGCGCGATGATATCCAGGGCCCGTAAGCCCTTATTCGACTTTTCAAGCATCTCGCCAAAGACGCCATCCTCCCCGCCGCAGCCTGGCATCTTTTCTGGAAAACACCCGACTGAAAGCGCGGCTTTTTTAGTACACGAGAACCCTTCTGTCCAGACCCAGTGGTTTTTTTTCACGAATCTAGCGATGTAGGCTTCGCTTTCAATGAACCGTGCGTATGCAGTCTCCAAATTCATAACTCGGTCCACAACCGCAACCCACTCATAGCCTTGCTGGTAGTATGGCTCCAGCTGGTGCAAGTAGTTGGGAGGTAGGATCACATCTGCATTGAGAATCACAAGGACATCATGTCTTGCGGCCTGAATGCCAATGTTTCGGGCAGCGGATACGCCGTAGTTCACCTGCTCAAACAGAAGAGAGAAGTACGGCAGGCGCTTCGTGTATGACTCCACGATTTCAACCGTTCTGTCGTGCGATCGTCCATCGACCACAATAACTTCATACTGTTCATATTCAAGTACCTCAAGAGCTGAGAGCGTTCGTGCGATGTCGCTCTCCTCATTATACGTTGGGACAATAATGCTGAATGAGATGTTTTTTCCCATACTGTGAGCTACTTGCACCATATCATGAATTTGATACTGTTTACCAGTCAATACTAATCTTTGGCATATGAAAAAGACGGCACTGATTACCGGAATTTTGGGCCAAGACGGTCCCTATCTTGCAAAACTCCTACTTGAGAAGGACTATAAGGTCTACGGCATGCTCCGTAGGTACTCAAACCCAAACTTCTCGAATCTCGACTGGCTGGGAATCACGAAGGATGTTGAGTTGGTCGACGGCGACCTCACGGATGAGGCGTCACTGTTGCGCCTCGTCAAGCAACTCAGACCCACTGAAGTCTACAATCTTGCCGCGCAATCCTTTGTGGGCCTCTCGTGGGACCTCGCAAAACTCACAACTGAAGTCAACGCACTCGGTGTGATTTACCTCCTGAACGCTATCAAGCTCTTTTCTCCGCTTTCGAAATTCTACCAGGCGTCGACGTCTGAGATGTACGGCGGGAGCAAATCAGAGGACGGAACACAAGACGAAAATACGCCCTTCAATCCCCAAAGTCCCTACGCCATTGCAAAATTGAACGCTTACTGGATTACTGTCAACTTCCGCCACTCCTATGGCCTCTTTACGGCAAACGGCATTCTCTTCAATCATGAATCCCCTCTTCGCGGCAAGCAGTTCGTTACACGAAAAATCACGGACGCCGTTGCGCGCATCAAGCTTGGACTTGCTGAAAAGCTCGAGCTTGGGAACCTAGACGCTCGGCGCGATTGGGGTTTTGCGGGAGATTATGTAGAAGCGATGTATCGCATGCTCCAACACGATGTGCCAGACGACTTTGCCGTAGCAACCGGCGAGAGTCATTCTGTGCGCGAATTCGTTCAGCGTTCGTTCGAACATGTAGACATTGCTGACTGGGAGCGATATGTTATTTCGACGTCTACCCACAAGCGTCCCACAGACGTCGATCATCTGCACGGAAACTCAGAGAAAGCACTCCGCATTCTCGGATGGCGGCACACGGTTGACTTTTCTGGCCTCGTTGAAATGATGGTCGATGCGGACATGAAACGTTATACTACAGGGGCGTAGGCGGCACGCAGAAGCTGGTAAACCTTTTTTTTCTTTGCCCGCGGGCATTATACGCTAATCCTCTCAAGACAAGCCACGGCAAACAGCGAATAATTTCAGCCAAGAGTCGCACTCTTGGGATGGAGGCTAGATAATCTCTTACATTTTTATGCTGTAAGAGTGCCCGTAATGAGGTTTTAGTCTTCAGGCAGTGGATCACAAGTTCATTGAGTAGCGTGCGTGAAAAATAGTATTTCATCGCTGGAAGGTACTTTAAAAAACCAAGCGTCGAATAAAGCTTACTATAGTGCTCCGCAATCATTGTTTGGTATTCAACGACTTGCTGAATTGTGTTACGCGGGTAGATACGCTCCACGCGCTCTTTGGTCACCGTTGTGCCTACTTTTGCATAAAAACATGAATTAGTCGCCCCGATCCATCGATATGAGAAAAGAGACTGGATGACAAGAATCAAAAATGCATCAGAAAAAATCTGCCGTAAATAGCCATTCGTATCAGTAGAACTGAAGTTTTGCTGATAGACGGCATCGGGCATGTTCGCTATCGCCTTATCAACATCATCTTTTCTCATCATTCCAAGAATAGTATAGTGCAACCAGATTGATGAATAGAGCTTTCCTAGTATATCCGAGATCGAGTACTTTTCACGGGTAAAATAGTTCTGATAATTGCACTCTGTGATCGAAAAGCCTTCATCTGACAAAAATCCGACAACCTTTCCTGTACAAAATAAGCTCTCGGGATGAAGTTCAAATAATCTATAAACATCAGCAATATACGTGGGTGAGAGCCAGTCATCGTGGCACAGTAGCTGGACGAAGTCGCCAGTGGCAAGCTGAAAAGACCTTAAAATATTCGGGTTGTTACCGATATTTTTTTCGTTCCGAAAGCTTTTTACGCGTGAGTCCTTTGCCTCGTACTCTGCCACAAGCGTAGGCGTTTCATCTGTACTCGCGTTATCCACAATGACAACCTCAACAGTGGGGTGCGTTTGAGTAAGCGCGGACTCGATGGCCCTTCGCAGTAACTGACCTCCATTATATACCGGGATGCAAATACTTACTTTTTGCTTCATGCCTACAGGTCGGTTAGCGATTTAGGAGGAGTTCACTCTCAATATACTGGGCCAATGCATCTTTCCAAAAAGGCAGTTGGATGCCTAGACGTTTCGCTTTCGCATTGCTAAGAACTGAAAAAAGGGGTCTGGCAGGTACAGTACTTTTATCAGTCTCTATCGGCTCGATATGTGTTGAACTGCCGATCAAGAGTTTGATCTCTCGTGCGAAGTCATACCATGAGCAATGCCCTTCGTTGACAAGATGATAGATGCCAGCCGCTGGTTCTGTTTCAAGAAGAGCAAGGGTCGCACAACTGACTGACTGGGCGTAGGTCGGGGTTGCCCACTGGTCTGCGCTGACGGAAAAGCTGAGGCCCAATCGCAATTGGCGAATGAAGTTGAGTACGCAATTTCCCCCTTTTTGTCTACTTCCCGAAATGCCTCCATAGATGCCGCAGGTGCGAATAACAATCGACCCCATTTCATAGTACGCTCGGGCTGCATACTCGCCGGCACACTTTGAAATACCATACATCTGGAGGGGATTTGGCTGTTCATGCTCAATATACGGCGATCCTTTCTTTCCATCAAAGACGTAATCCGTGCTATAAGTCACGAGAGGAGCAGAGATCTTTGAACACGCTGCAGCAAGATTTGCCACAAAAAAACAGTTGAGGTTCATAGCTTCAAGCGGAAAATTTTCGGACGACGCAACGAGATTATATGCCGCCGCATTAATAACGAGATTCGGTGCGCAGTCTTGTACGTACTCTTCTAGGATTGAACTCTCGCAGGTAATATCAAGATCTTTCTTCGACGGCGAGAATACTTCATAGCCGAAAAAAGATGCGTCTTTACGAAGCGCCGCTCCAAGCTGACCCGATCCACCAATAATGAGTAATCGTTTCATGGTCATGGTGTAACTGCAGAGAAAAAAGTTTCTATTTGGGACTCACTCACTTTCCGCATGTCTTGCCCCGTATTCTGGAGTCGATACCAATCACTCGTCATGTATATGGTTTGATCAAGATTAAGAAGCGGACACCATCCAAGCCGCATCCTTGCTTTTTCGCTGCTCAATCGAAGTAGATGTGCCTCTGGCCTCAATAAATCGCTCGAGACATTGTATCGCATCTTGACGTCGAGAACATACTCGATCTTTGTGAGTATCTCCTGAACCGAACACTGGTCTTCATCTCGCGGTCCGAAGTTCCATGCCCCGCAGAATTCTTTCGGTCTCATGTATAACTCACGACCGAGAAGCATATATCCATAAAGAGGTTCAAGCACATGCTGCCACGGACGGGATGCCTGAGGATTTCTAATAACGAGCGGAGTCCCCTCAAAATGAGAACGTATAATATCCGGAACGAGACGATCGCATGCCCAATCCCCTCCCCCGATGACATTTCCCGCGCGAGCTGTTGCAATGCCAACCTCTCGTTCGAGAGTCTCATAGGATGCGTGGTATGCGCGCGCAACCATTTCAGCGCACACTTTACTCGCACTGTACGGATCATGGCCGGAAAGCCGGTCAGTTTCTGCGTACGCTCTACCGTCTCCGACATTTTCATATACCTTGTCTGTGGTGATACAAACGACTGAGCGGATTGATTCGATAGAATGGATCACCTCGAGGACATGCGCAGTGCCAAGCGCATTCGTTGCAAATGTAGCAAGTGGTTCATTATAGCTCTCGCGCACTAGAGGTTGAGCCGCTAAATGAAAAATGACATCAGGTTGCTCTGCTGCAATTACTCCAGCAATGGCATCGGCATTACGAATGTCGAGACGGTGGTCAATAAGAAGAGTACCTATACCCACGCAATTAAAAAAACTCTTCTCGGGCGGGTCTAGGGAGATCCCGGAGACGCGTGCGCCAAGACGAATAAGCGCTAGCGAAAGCCAGCCCCCCTTAAAACCAGTATGTCCGGTAATGAGAACCTTCTTTCCTTTGTAAAAATCATGCAAGGCGTGAACCTGTAACATACTCGGGGTTTTCCTCCCACAGAGCCCAAGGCCTCTCAGTCCTCCATAGTTCATTGAGTGCCTCGACATCGGAATAAGTATCCATTCCCATCCAAAAACCATCGTGCTCGTAGACAGAAAGATGCTTTTCCTGAATTAATTTTTCAAATGCATTTTCCATGATAGTGTTGTCGAGATATTCAAAAAAACTTTTTTGAAAAACCATAAATCCACCGTTGATAAGGTCGTGCATCAACGGTTTTTGCACAAAATGCTCAGCAACCTTTAGATCTTTGTGTACCTTCAGCATTCCGTATTTAGAATGGGGGTGAGCACCGGTAATCGTTCCAAGTGTTTTTTGTTCCAGAGCAAAGCGCAGCAGTCGTTCAATGTTGATGTCAGCAACTCCATCCCCATAGGTTACCATAAAATAATCTGTGTCAATATACTTCTTAATCTTTTGAAGACGCTCGCCGGTCAGTGCTTCGCTGCCGGTATTTACAAAGGTAATTGAAACGTCAAGTGTGTCGTCGCTATGAAAGTCAATTTGATTAGTGGAACAGTGAAGCGTAAAGTCGTTGCCGAGAAAGCGATGATTCAGAAAATAATCCTTAATCATATCTCCTTTATATCCAAGTGTGAGGATAAAACGCGAGAAGCCAAAGTGCGCGTAAAGTTTAATAATGTGCCAAAGGATCGGCTTTTCACCGATTCGAACGAGAGGTTTTGGTTTATACTCCGTCTCCTCTTTGAGACGAGTTCCTTTTCCACCGCACAAAATCACAATCGGGATGTTCTTATTCATGGTCATATCGCAAGCGTACTGTCGTTCGTGTTGAAGAAGTCAGTTAAGAGATTCAGGACTGTCGCGTGAACGCTTTCAACCGCAGCATACTCCGACTTTTCTGTCTGCACATGAATTGAAATATCAGAAATTTTTTTAAGCTCTCCGCCATCAAAGCCAGTGAATCCGATGACGGGAACGGCCAGCTGTTTCGCGACATTGACAGCATTGAGAACATTGAGAGAGTTTCCGGAACATGAAAGAGCAATTACAAGATCGGCGGGTCGGACAAGATGCATCAGGGGACCCGCAAATACACTATCATAGCCACTGTCGTTTGCCCATGCGGTTAATTCGGCGTCACTCATCGGCAAGCGAACGACACAGAAATCACTCTGTGTTCGCTTGCGGCCCCTCCTATACAGAATTGCTTTATTCAAGTCGCTTGACCAATGCCCTGCCATTGCATAGGAACCACCGTTTCCGAAAACATACACGCGACCCGAACGAGTGCAACACGCTCGAAGGGCTGCAATTGCCGATTTTATCTGCTCGACTGAAACAGAGCAAAGCGCAGTAGTGACTTTATGCGTAAAGGTCTCGATAAATACATTAACGTCCGTCATCGGGTGGACTTCTTAAAAATCTTTTTTGCTCCAATCGTATGGTATCTCGCTCGAGTGCGGATCGATTCTTCTGTACTTTATATTCGGATTATGCGGCTCAGATGCGATGTTGCAAAAAAGTGCGTGAGGTAAGGCGATACTTTTTACGGCATTCGCAATCCCAGGAGGAATGTGGAGGAGCGCATAGTTGTCATCACCAAGATACACTTCCTGCAACTGCTTGAATGTCAGAGAGCTCTCCCGCATGTCGTAAAGAACGATCTTGATCATTCCCGCAATACAGATGTAATTCAGCGTCAGCGTCTCATGTACATGCCACCCATTGATAATACCTGCATACAGCTTCTTGAAATAGACCTCGCCGAAAGGATTCATCAACGTGTCACAACGGACACCAGGCATAATGGTGCCGCGCACATCTGGAATTTTTTTTAGTGGCGTGACTTGAACTCCGTCAAGCATATATTCCTGATTAAAAATATGGGAGAAGTTACGATGAAGGGTGGAGTGTCGGAGCTCCTGGTAGAGGGGTAATGACTGCTCCGGAATAAGAAAAGTCGGTCCGGAGACTTTCACGAATCTCGTCAGTAAAGTTCCATGCAAGGAGAACGACAAGGTCAGGCTTTGTCTGAAAAACGACACCCGGTGCTCGAATTGGAATTCCGGTTCCTGCCGTGAATAATCCCTGCTTGAGTGGGTTCATGTCTGCAACTTCCGCTATTGTCTCTCGCGTAATACCACAATAATTTAAAAGCGTTGAGCTCCTTGCAGAGGCCCCCCATCCAACGACGTGATTTCCACCGACTCTCGAAAGAAGGGCTCGAAACTCTGAGGCGTGGCGCGTGGCAGCGCGAGAAAACTCTTGCCACTTCTCGAGGGAATTTATTTTACTCTCTCGCTCATTCGCTCGACTCCCATCAAGTCGCGGTGACGTCTGCTTCGGAGTGCGAGAAGCATAGACAACTATTGACCCACCATTCAAAGGACTCTCATTCACATCGAATACGTACAATCCTGCCTCGCGCAACAGTCGCTCGAGACTCTCAACGGTAAAGTAGCAAAGATGCTCATGATAAATGGAGTCGTAATGTAACTCTTTCTGGATGGTCCGGGCATAATGAACCTCGATGGCAACAAGCCCATCCTCAACGACCGTGTCAGCAATCGCGCGAACAAAGTCTTGCGTATTGGCGACATGAGGCAGTACGTTGCGCGCAAAAATAACACGCGGCCTCCCATATTTTTTTCGCAATACATGAGCAGATTCGACCCCCCAGAACACTGGCTCAGTTGGGATACCATCCTCGTTAGCTGTTTTGATAATATTTTCAGCTGGATCGATGCCTACGACAGTGATTCCTCGTGCGCGAAAAGGTTTTAAAAATGTCCCATCATTGCTTGCAATTTCAAGAACAAAGTCTCCGGCAGAAAGCTCAATCCGTTCTAAGAGCTCTTTGCAGAACACTTCGGCATACTCTCGTGCGCCCTGCGATGTCCCCGTTACCCAGACGTACTGTGAAAAGAGCACCTTAGGGTCTACGGTCTCATTTAGTTGTACGAGCGAACAATCTTGGCACCAGCTTAAAGATAACGGGTATTTCTGCTCCGGATCATTTGGATTTGAGAGAAGCGAGTTGGCAAGCGGATGATCGCCCAAATGAAAAAAATTATGTAGGCGCGGGTTTTGACAGACTCTACAGCAACTAATAGTGTCCATAGTCATTCGTACAGTGAAGATAGTATTCCAGGCAAGACCTTTCTCGTCAATGGGTTGACCCAATGCTTTTCAGTTCGTATAGTAACGTGTATATGAATGGTTCTCCTCGCTATAGTTTTGTAATTCCCGCTCGGAACGACAATTTCGGTGGTAATTTCCTCCATCGATTTTCCATGTGTATTCGAACGCTTTTGGAACTCTCCATCAAGCACGACCTTAGTATGGAGCTGATCATCGTCGAGTGGAACCCGCCCGATAATGCGCCCCGACTCATAGATGTACTAAGTCTACCAGATGAACTCAAAAAGAAACCCATACGGATAATCACTGTCCCATCCGATGTACATGAAAAGACTTCCCACTCCAACGACATCCCCTACTGCGAATTCTTAGCAAAGAATGTCGGAATCCGCCGAGCGCGAGGCGCATATATAGCGGCAATGAACTCAGACATCATTGTATCCGATGGACTAATCTCATACCTTAAAAATATTGAGATACCTGATAATGCTTTTTTTCGCATTGAGCGATATGACTTCTACGATCTCGTACCAGATGAGCTCACTCCCATCGAGAGGGAGTTTTTTTGCAAAGATCACTCATTTCGAGTTCAAAGCCTTCGCGGCCAAGTCATTTTGGATAATAAGGAGTGGAAAAAAGCACAGCTGCGCCATCGTAGAGAGTTCTTCTCTCTTGCCATGATACAAGAAAAAATCATGCGCGAACTTCATCGGATCGGGGTCGGAAAAGAGATGACAGTAGAGGATGAACACGGACGCTCGTTTGACGGACTGTTTATCAATTGTGGCGACTTCTTTCTTATGCCCTCCACGCAATGGACTCGGTTGCGTGGATATCCGGAAATCGGAGCTGATAGAAGCGTCGACTGTTACATGGTTATTCTTGCCGATTATGCACGCCTTCTACAAGTACTAATTCCCCACCCGATCTACCACCAGGAGCACAGCAGGGAAGCGCAAAAATATCGACCGACTGCTCACTTGCAGGAGGTGCCTGCTTTTAAGAAAATGATTCAGACCTCGCAGGTGGTACTACCCAATACTGAGCAGTGGGGGCTTGCTGATTTTGTGCTCCACGAAGACATACTCATGCATTCAACTGATTCCAATACCACGCAATCGTCTGTGTCAGCCCCTGGCGAAGCGGTGTAAATGAGATGTCGGGAAGAAGGCCCTTGAGCTTGTCAATAATCAAAAATTTTGCTCGCGCACCAACAAACTTGCTCGTGTCATACTGGATAAGTGCAGGATCATATCCAACGTCATCGCATATCATCCCCGCAAACTCCCGGATGGTGTGCTCCTCGCCCCCTCCGATGTTGACCAACATATTCTCGCATATGCCAGCAAGCCCAACTAAGACAGCAATAAAGTCGTCGATGTAAATAAGCTCGCGTTTCTGGTATCCGTCGCCCCACAGTACGACCTCCTCGCCAGTGAGCTTTCCTTGTACAATCTTTCTGATCAGATCAAAAATAAAATGTAATTGCTTACCGTCTCTTAACTGATAGCCCGGACCATAGATAGTAGATGGTGCGACCGTAAGATAGCGTAAACCAAACTGACGGTTAAGCGCACTAAGGCCGTAATAGATCATCCGCTTTGTCATCGCGTACGTCACAAGGCTCTCGGTTGGCATGCCGAGCGTGTAATTCTCCTCAACATGAGGAAGTGACGGGTCGTAGGAGCAGCTTGTTCCAATTGCAATCAGTTTTGCTTGAGGCTGGACAGTCGCCCACCAAGTGAGCAGGTTGGTATTCATTGCCTGATTGATCATCCACTCCTCACCGCAATGATGAAGCGAGAAGTCACCTGCTTGTGTCCATGCCGCAAGGTGGTAGATCACGTCGAACTTCATCGAGGCATACGGCTCGAGACTTCCTTGCTTAGTGAGATCTGCGCTTCGTGAGGTGAGACGCACAACTTCATGCCCTTGACCCTCTAAAAATGGGCAAAGGGCACTCCCGACAAACCCGCTCGCTCCTGTAACACACACCCTCATACGGCGAGAGGGTCGACCGGAAAATAAAACTCAACTCCTTTTTCGATAAGGTGCGCATTCTTAGCGAGGATCTCGTCCTTAAAGTTCCATGCCAACACATAGTACACATCCGGAGGGGCGGCGAGCTCGTCTTCCATCACGATTTTAAGGTGCTGTCCTGGCGAGTATAAATTTTTACGAAGACGATTTTTCTCGACCAAAAGATCAAGGTACTGCCCGCCGATATTAAAATAGTTCAGAAGTGTATTTCCTTTTGCAGGTGCGCCAAAGCCGAAGATGGTTTTACCTTGAGATTTTTTTCTCTCAAGGTACTCAAGATTTTCTACCTTCATCACCTCAATCGATTTTGCGAAAGAAAGGTATGTTTTTTTCATGTTTGTCTCATCTCGATCCTCGATGGATCGAAGGTCGCCGAGGCGCTGTGACTGGGGCTGTCTCCCCTTATGCGTGATGAATCCGATGATCGAACCACCATGAATCGAGGATAGATATGCATCAAACATCTCCATTCCATGACTATTGAGAAGTGTTGCAATATTCTTGAGAGTATAGTACAGCAAGTGTTCGTGGTAGATCTGATCAAATGCCCGGTTTTCTATAATTCTCTTCATGTACAAAAACTGTACAACGAATATTCCGTCGTGAGCGAGGACTCTTTTAATCCCTTCTACGACCGAATGGAGATCTTCGAGGTGGAAAAAGACTCCTGAGGCGCTCACCACATCGAACGTGCGACCGAGTCGCTCTGCAAACCCAAGATCGAAGAACGCATTCTCTGTTGGTATCCCCGCTTCCCGCGCAAGACGTGCCGCAGTTTTAGCTGACTCAACGCCTAATACATCAAATCCAAGGTCTTGGTAGTGTTTGAGTGCGAGACCGTCGTTTGAGCCTATGTCAAGAACTGATGGCGTGTCTTGTGCCCTGAAAAATCGCTGCTTCACCTCCTGCGCAACTGACTTAAAGTGATTACTCAGCGTGTATGTGATATTCGAGAGATATGTATGGTCGGAAAACATATACTCCTTTGGCACGGTGTAGTCGAGTTGCGGTGTACAACATCGCTCACAATATACTAACCGCAAAGAAAATAGCGGCTCCGTACCAACTGCATCTTCTTTCAGAAAATTGCCACACCATGGCTGCGATCCAAGATCGATGACCGGTTCAAGAATGGGCGAGGCGCAGACCCGACACTCGGTAATCGTGCCACTCATACGATGTTACGGTAAGGAAGTATTTTTGAAAAAGCGTTTGTAATTAATTCGCGTAGGACATCAGCAAGTCGAACGCTAACCAACTGACT
Source organism: Patescibacteria group bacterium (assembly GCA_038065125.1). Classification (GTDB taxonomy): domain Bacteria; phylum Patescibacteriota; class Patescibacteriia; order JACQRZ01; family JACQRZ01; genus JBBTRP01. The sequence goes on along the minus strand of JBBTRP010000006.1, from coordinate 33,533 downwards.
ACTGATTACAAGGAAGGCCGCAGTGCCAGCGCAATAGAACGCTACTCGGATCGCGATCCCAGGAAAAAAAGTCGAGAGAGCATAGAAACTACCATACGTCACGCCCGCAGACATTGCAAGAGCGAATGCATGACGATACCATAGGCACGCTGACGATTGGATGCACTCGGCTGCAAAGCGCGGGATAAAAAAAACATATTGGACGCAAATGAACAGAAGCGTGATTGTCGAGAGGCCGAGTATTCCGAATTTACTGGCAAGGAACCACAACAACGGAAAAACTATTACCATGCTTACACAATTTGCCTTCACAAGCATATCGGTCTTCTTCATCGCAATAGCAACCCAGCTGGGCACATAGAGACTCGCGTGAAAAAACGCCCCCACACACAAGATGAACAGCGGATACTTCATCTGTAGGGCAATCTCTGCAGAAAAAATTCCGGTCAAAAGATCTGTCCCAAAAAAATAGATGGCAGCAAGTAGACACCCCGACGTAACTAAACAAATATCTTGCGCAACCGCATACCGTTTCCGCCACTCATTTACGCTCACATTCTCCACGTCATGTGAAATCGAGGGGAAAATTGCGCTAACCACCGAGCTTGCAAGGATCGTACCCTTACCGGCTAGCGCCTGCGTGGATGTGTAAAACCCCAGCATTCCGATCGGGAAAAATCTGCTCATGAGCCACTTGTCCGACTGGAAAATGAGTGTTCCTGAAAAACTTGCAAAAAAATTTTCCACGGCATACCTCGCATTATTACGGAGGAAAAAAAAGGATGCGCGCGGCCGAAACAACGGCCACCCCGCAACACGAAATGCTCGCCACCCGAATAGAGCCGTTCCCGCCAGGCCCGATACCAAATACCACGCAGCAATAACAAATAAGCTACTCTTGATAAGCGGTAGTGTAATAAGTCCAATCTGCTGGATCGCGACGAACGAAACCTGCGACCATTGTACGGCGTCAACACGCTCATAGCCGTTGAGGACAATACTGTAAAATGTTCTCAGAATTCCCAGCAAAAGCCCAACAGAGATACATACAAAGGAGACAAGCACCCAGGAATTAACAACAGAAATATTTTCAAGACGCACCCAACCGTTCAATAGAAGTGGCGAGAGGAGCGCGATCACAAGAGAAGAGAGGCAGAACGTAAGGAGTGAGATAAACGAAAGTGAACGAATAATCGACTCAGTGTATTCTGGCCTCGTTGATCGATAGGCGGCCAACTCGCGTGTCGCAACCACACTGATGCCAAAATCCAAAAAGCTTACCAAAAAGGATGTGATCAGAAGCGAAAAATTCAGAAGTCCCAATACATCTCGTCCTAAGTGATGATATATAACGTGTGTTGAGATAAAAGAAGAAACCAGGAGAATGCCCTGGCCGACGAATGACGTAATAATATTTTTCCCAAGCTGGCTGACTTTCATTGAGTGCCCATAATAATATCGACCGCAGCATCAAGCGTCTCGACACTATGGTGAGGTGTCGCCTCCTCGTCAACAGTATTACTTGCGCCGAGCATTATCGTTCGGACTCCCGCACGTTTTCCGGCGACGACATCTGAGTGGGAGTTACCAACGGACCAACTGATTGAAAGATCAACGCCGTGATCTGTGGCAGCTTGAAAAAACATGCCGGGCTGCGGTTTTCGGCAGTTGCACGAATCATCAGGTAAATGAGCACAGTGATACACGCCATCTATTGTAACTCCATTGCCCTTAAAATCATTGAGCATGTGAGTCATAAACCCATCGAAATGCTCTACCGCATAATATCCTCTCGCAATGCCAGACTGATTAGTGATAATGATTTTCAAAAAATTTGTTTTCTCCAACCTCTTGAGAGTGGACAGAACGCTGGGCAGAAGTTGGTATTCTTCGATTGTATGTGTGTACCCAGCATCTTTATTTAAAGTGTTATCCCGATCAAAGAACACAGCTCTTCTCATATAGTGCGACCGGGAGCGAGGAAGCTGAATTCATACTCGTCTAGTTTCCTACTCTCTTGTATTCGATATGAGTCACCCTCGTCGTGATAGGTACTAACCTCCAAAATCATCGAATTGTCAATTCCAGTAAATCGATGCGGGGTCTCGGGTGCGATACGAACAAAGTTACCTTCGCGCATATGTGAAACGGTGTCGCCAACCTCCATGCGTACATGCCCCTTAAGTATAAGAAACATCTCGTCCTTCATTTTGTGGTAGTGAAGGCTGCACTGGAACCCTTTATTGAGTGAAAGAATTTTTGAACAGTACTTATCACTATTTTCCAACCATTTCTCATATCCCCAGATCTTGGGCACAAGACTAACGCCTTCGATATGACGATTGTCTTCGACACTCGAAATTAGTTCTTCAAGACTTACGGTCGCAGTTCCGGGCTTTTGCACCACAATCCCCTCTCCTCGATTCGCAAGTGTTGCTGCCTCATGCAGCGGCATTCCGACCGCATATGCCAAACCGAGAATCGCAAGGATCGTATCCCCTGCTCCCGTAACGTCAAACTCGTTCATGGGATTAGGGGGAATGGAAGTGGTGTCCCCATTTTTGAAGAAAATCGTCATTCCTTCTTTTCCGCGTGTCACCAACACATCTGACTGGTATTCACTCACGAGACGTGGGCCCGCCTCCATAAATGTACTGCATCCGGTAAGTTCTCGCGTCTCCTGCTCGGTCGGAACAATAAGGTTCGCCCCGCAAAAGCGTGCGTCATTTCCTGGTTTAAAATCTGCAATCACGGCTTTGCCATGCGCTTTTGCGTGTGCAAGGATTCGTTTGACCAGCGACGGGGAACACACGCCTTTTCCGTAGTCGGAAAAAAGCACCACGTCTGCCCAAACAATCAACGGCTCGACCATGGCCGTAAAACGCCGACAATCCTCCTCAGAGAAGTACGGGGTGTCGTCGCTGTCAAGACGAAGCATGTGATGACCGTTGACGACGATGCGTTGTTTGATGACCGTTTTTTTTGTGTCCGAAAAGAAAATGCCGTGCGATGCGATTGCGGCCTTGTGGAGGAGGTTAAAAACGATCGACTTTGCATCATCATTACCAACCACTCCACACAGGAGAACCTCTGCACCAAGAGACGTAATTGCGTGCGCCACATTAGCGGCTCCGCCAAGATGGTAGGATTCTGACTTACGATTTACTATAGGAACTGGGGCTTCTGGAGAAATTCTGTTTGAATCGCCGTAGATGTAATGATCAATCATGATGTCTCCTAAAACAAGAACGCGCTTACTACGAAACAATTGGATTTGGAGCGGATCATGCTTCATAAGGAGTGGCGGGCAGAATAAATAATGAGGATAATGCTTCCTACCCATACCAACGACGTGGCGAGAAGAGGTTTGTCGAGAAGAAGATCTCTCGACGGATCGCCGCCGCGATCAAGATTACCAACAATCAAAAGATAGCGGAAGAGACCATAGATGACAAACGGTATAGTGAGGGGCATGAGTGAACTTCCTGTAAGTGTCCTTGTGTGCTCGTCAAGGGTATAGAGAATATACACAATAAGAGTCGCCGCGGCTGATATTGTAGTAAGCTGGTCCAAAAATTGTATGGAATACTGAGCAAGAACCGGTCGGTGTAATGGGACCGTTTCAAGAAAGAGCATACGCTCATGCCTGCGCTTTCCAAGAATGAGGAGAATGGATAGCAACATACTTGCAATCAGTAGATAGGGTGTTACGGGAGCATGGATCGCAAAGGCGCCAGCAACAACACGAAGCACATAACACATAGCGACTGAAAAAATCTCCAGAAGTGGAATCCTCTTCAGGGCAAATGTATAACAACCGTTCAAAACGACATATGCACCTGCAGCCGCAAAAAAAGAAATTCCAAGAAAGAAACTTACCAACATTCCGCAAACGAGAAGAACTATACTCAGTACCCATGCGTGAATCAATGTCACATCTCCTGTCGGAAGCGGGCGTTTTTGTTTTACTGGGTGATGACGATCGTCATCGCAATCGCGAATGTCATTTATTACATAGATCGCTGAAGAAAGGAGGCAAAAAGCAAAGAATGCCACGAGTGAAAGCTGAACTGAGGACACACTCTCAAGTTGCCCGGAAAATAAAAGCGCGGCTAGGACGAGTACATTTTTATGCCATTGATACGGACGGGCAAGCAGTAGTAAACCTTGTATTTTTTTTATGAGAACCATTTAAGGACTTTTAATAGCTTCTGCTTTGGCGAGGTGTGGTGGGTGGAGCCGGGCGTTTTCGAGCTCACCCCCCTGTTCGCAATAAACCAGCGGTATGAACTAACAAGCATATCGACATTCGAGTAGAGCGGCCTCCACTCAAGTTCCTTGACGGATTTTGAAATGTCAAAATAAAATGGCTTGTGATAGGTTTTGTAGTGCCACGGCGCAAGCGGTGAGAACTTGAGCAAGTCGAGAAGCTCCAGCATAGGAATCGCGAGATATTCAGAAATACACCTAATAGAAGAGCGTGACTCAACTTGCAAGATGAACGACTCCAGGTCGGCCTTGAGTGTTACGTATCGGTCGGTTCCGATATTGTATGCGCCGGTGCGCCTCAATGAACACGCCTGCATACAGGCCGAGACGACATCGGCGACATGTACAAACTGGAATGGATTCTGCCCATTGCCAATCAGATAGATGTTCCTATTTTCAAAAATCCACTCAAACAGGATATCGAAAATGCCCAGCCGGAAATCGCCCAGAACGGTTCGTGGACGGATAATGGTTGCAGATCCGCCCCTCGCCTGATAGTCAAATACCAATCGTTCTCCGGCATACTTCGCTCTCCCGTAAATTTCAAGAGGATGAAACGGCGTCTTTTCAGTAATGGGGCACTCGGGCGTGCCATATACAGCGCTGGAGGAGATGTGGACAATATGCCTCACATTTTTTTTTTCGCATTGATCGAGAAGCACCTGAGTCCCCCCAACATTCACCTCCCAAAACTTTCGCCCGGCCTTTGCAAGCGGGACGAGTGCGACACAGTGGTAGACGTCTTTTACCCCTTCTAGACTCTTTTCAACATCATCTCTGTTCCGTATATCGCCATGACAAAATTCAATGTCTGGATTCGGCTGAGGGAAACCAACAACATCGAGAACCCGAACGCGCTCTCCGGACACTGAGAGCTGTCGAGCAAGCTCGCTTCCAATAAATCCGCTGCCACCTGTCACTAATACCATATTAGATCTCATCACCGCGCTGCCGACACCATTCGATCGATCTCTTCATTCCCTCTCGAAGTGAAATCTCTGGTGCGTACCCAAGCTCTAATTTCGCTTTTTCAATACTGCACGCAATATCCTTTACCATTTCTCCTGCGACGTGAATCTCTTGGGAATATATGCCCGCAGCCTGGAGTAGGTCGTCAGCAAGTTCACAACACTTCGAAACGAGTTCTGGAAGATGACGCGGTGTGAGATGGCGCACGTCAAGGAGTTCGGCAATTGTCCAATAGATCTCTTCTGTAGAGTATGGCTTTTCATCAGCTATCCAATACGTCCTCCCTGAGATGTCAGGAGTTTTCTCGGCCAGAAGGAGGCCCTGGATGGTATTGTCAACATACGACATGCTGCGAAGATTTTTTCCATCACCGAACATGAGCGGCTTTCCGCTTTTAATCATTCGAAAGAATCTGGTCTGGCGGTCCGGCTGGCCGGGACCATAAAACCAGCAGGGCCTCACAATAACGACCTCAATTCTCCCTCTCTTCACAAAATCCAGTCCGATTTGCTCGGCTTCCAATTTACTTATGCCGTAATGCTTGTAGGGCTGAGGGGTATCGCTCTCCTTCATGAGAATGTTCCTGTTTTTGTTTGTTCCCGCGGGTGAGTTACTGCTCACGAACACGACTCGGCGCACCCCCGCGGCCTCAGCGGCGTTCAACAAATTTCGAAAACCTTCCCTGTTGACAGCATAAAGGTCTGATATTTTTTTTGGGTGGATAATGCCGACTAAGTGGAAAACTGTTTCAACCCCATCAAGGGCCCTATGAAGAGAGTCCGCATCTCGCACATCTCCAGCGATAATCTCTGCATGGTTAATCCCCGTTGCATTCATTCCGGGAAGCACGAAACAGCGAACTTCCCGATCTGAATAACCGGAAAAATGATTCAGGGGGTCGTTAGGGTTTGTCAGAACCGACGTGAGTCGCGATCCAAGCCAACCCGGAACACCTGTTACAAGCGTCTTCATATTAAATTGTTATGTGTTGAATCTTAAAATACTCCATCCCTTACTCATTGCGTGTTTTTGCAGTCCCACTGACGGATTCACTGCATACGCCGTCCCGACGCTCTCCAGGAGCGGAATGTCTGAGCCTGCATTTGCATATGCGGTGCAATCGCTTAAACGAACACCTAGTGACGCGGCATATGCGCTAGCTGCGGCAATCTTCCCGGCGGCATAAGGTACAATGCCAGTTACTCTGCCTGTGTAGATAGTATTATGAATCTCGAAGGATGTTGCAACCACCTCATGATAGCCAATATACTCCCCTATCCGGCGCACGAGAATATCGGGAGCCGCAGAAAGAAGGACGATGCGAGATCCGCCGTCATGAGCTCGCCGCATTTCATTGATGGCCCCTTGCGATATGTGTCTGCAAATTGATGGAAATACTGCATCGATATGCTTGTTGAGTCCGTCGACTGAGTATCCCCTATACCACAATTTATTGAAATGGAGGGAGTAAAAAAAAGTCCTTGCTTTCCCAAGATTCCACACCAAAGCATGAACCAGATTGGTGAGAGGAAAATTTCCGCGTATCAATAGGTGTCGCAGTAGTAAATATTCGCATGATGTACGGAGAATCAACGTCCCGTCTACGTCAAAAAAAATGACGGGGGACGAACTCTTTTGACAGACCATAGTTGCCATACTAGCATACAAGTGCTGAAACCGCTCCACCTATGCACCGGGTATTTTTAATTGGGACAATTTTACTTCTCGCGGCGATATATCTCATTTTTGGATACTGGTCCTACCCGGTCTTCGAGGGAGATTCGATTTACTTCGGCCCAACTGCCATCAACACTATGCATGGCAAGCCTCTTATTAATGAAATAAACGCAATTGGACATGCGATTGATCCCGGACAGCACCGCCTAATTTTTTACCCCCCGCTCTACCCATTGTTGCTCGCCGCTATCTCTCCTACTGCAACACCTCGGGGTCTCGACCTCGCTCTTGCCGGAATCGATATTGTCACACTCATTCTCACCTCACTCTTACTCGTGCGCATTGTTAATTCGAGCGAGCAAATTTCTAAATGGCGACTAAGCGTGGCGACGGCCCTTGCGCTCTGCGGCCTTTCCACCACTCTCCTTGCTAATGATTTCCGACCAGAAACACCTCTACGACCGATCGTACTATTGATCGCGGTATTGATGTACTTCATGCGCGCTCGTGCCGATTCGCTGCCGTTCGCCATCGTACTTGGCATTTTCCTTGGCAGTATTGGGTCAATGCATATTACCGCTGCTGCGCTCGTTGCGGGCCTCATTGCCCTGTATATTTTCTACTCCGTCCCTTGGAAACGAGGTCTGCTAAACTTGGGGGTAATAGGGCTTACCGCTGCAATCTCGTTTGCATTGATTGTCTCACTCACTCCCTATGGACTCCCAACCACACTCAATGGAATTGCCGACCACTTCACATTGATCTATAAAAAGGGCCTGTCATGGAGTTTTTTATACTACCACTTTTTCGCGCCAAATACGACCTTCTATGGCCTACTCGCCATCCTAAGCGTGGTTCTCCTTGGACTCTATTCCTTCATTCATCGTTCTTCAATCAAGTCCCCTCTTTTCTTCACTTCTTTCTTTATTGCTTTTCTGGTTATTGCTTTCGGTGCAGTCGCGCCGCGCCATCTTTCGTATATATACATTTTTGCTCCTCTCATGTTCATAGCGGTAGCGACTGCGGCTATCAAAAGTCGATATAAAGCATTACGCGTTCTATCATGGACAACCCTTACGCTAACATGCATTGGATTTATTCGACTACTCTATCTATTCCCCCTCTATGCAACGGAGGGTATCTCCCTGGATGAAGCGCGCGAGTCGTTTCTGCGCCTTACGAAGTCATCTCATGTATCCGATCTATTCCTGGTCACTCAACGAATGTGGCCACTTACGGAGAACTACTCCCTGATTGAAGAGCCTCGCGAAGATCTTTCGAATGCGAACCGCCTGCTCATACGACAGCAATTTTCAACCGGTGAAACCAAGGCTCCGCAAGTGGCGAATGGCAGCTGTACGCTTGTGGAGGAAAACTATGCTCGGGGCAAGGTTGCTCTTTGGAGACTCCCTATTGCAAACACGATTCCCGGATACGGTTATGCGGTATACCGCTGCAAAAAATAAGTCGGTCACAGTAGGAGTCCTGCAGCGTATTCTGCGAGGGCAAAACTTGCGGTAAAGCCCGGGGATTCGATGCCGATGAGATTGACAAATGGAATTCTGGATTGCTCTCTCCGCACAATAAAGTCATGCTCTTCAGCGCTCCCACCGATCTTGGGGCGAATGCCGGAGTAGGCCCACTGTATGTCCTCTGGTGTGAGGGAAGGCAAAAATTTTTTGACCGCGTCGACAAACTCCTTCTTAGGGCTCTGGTCCGAAGCATCGTCCTCACGCCGATCCCAGGCGGTGGCATTTGGCCCGATGAGAAGTCGTCCGTCAGCAGTTTTTGTGAAGTGTATACCTTTCACCGGATGGCCTGGGGGGAGCGCAGGATAGATGAGGTGTGAATGAATGAGATTTTTTTTATCACTGAAGACTTCATAGTATTCGCCACGTACTGGAGAGATCTCTGGCGCGTCGAATCCTGCCATGCGCGCGATGATGTCGGCGTGCAGTCCTGCTGAATTAATTACGTGGGTAACACTCTCCTCGGCAGTATCGGTACCGAACACCGCATACTCGCCATTAAATGAAATGCTTTTTATTTCCGTCCGTAAACGAATGTCTACACCGATACCTTCCATCTCACGGACTAGTTGCGTGCCCAATGACTTCTGATCGATCACCCAAATGCCTGAGAGCAGTAGTCCGCAGATCGCTGAAATGTTTGGCTCAAGCGCGTATATATCTTTTTTAAACACGACCTTCGGCGGCCGAATCCTCTGTCGACGGGAGTTTTCCCAGAGTCGAAACAGTATTGATGCCTCTCGGATAAGCGAGGGCATATCGGCGGGGGCAATAGCGATGAGCATCGCAGTCGGTTTGCATAGGATTTCATTTTGCTGGCAGTAATCGGTCAGTAGCTTGCTTCCGGTGTGCGCGAATGAACTGCGGAGCGACCCTAATTTTTGATGAATGCCCGAATGTACGACTCCGCTGTTGTGGATGCTGTTTTCAGAAAATGCCGCGGCATTTTTTTCAAAGACGATAATCTCTGCGTTCGGAAAAATCTTCCGGCACTCTCGTGCGCACGAAAGACCAATAATACCGGCGCCGATTATTCCAATTCTCATTAATTTGCATGGTAAATGATCTGACTCCCTGACGTCTCAAACTCAAACGGTACATGTAAAAAATTTGCGAGGCGCTGCTTGATAGCTGGATGATTTTCCGGCTTCGCAAAAAAGAGCATAAAACCTCCGCCACCCGCGCCCAACAACTTGCCGCCAAGAGCGCCTGCACTTCTCGCCTCTTCGTATAACGAATTGATAAGAGGGTTTGCAATCTTGCTCGAAAGCGTTTTTTTTAAAAGCCAGGTCTCATGCAAAAGCTTGCCAAACTGATCCGCCCACTGGAGCGAGTGAAGAATGGTGACCGCCTCGTCGACGAACCTGACCATCTCGCGTATCTCGCGTTCTTTGTCGGGAATATTTGCGATTTGCTCCGCAGCAATCTCAGATGCCGTTCGCGACATACCCGTAAAGTACAGAAGCAAATGACTCTCCAGCTCTTTCAAGCGCTCGCGCGAACAAACCATGGGCGAGACCTTCACCTGTTCCATTCCGCCGAACTCGATCTTGTTGAGCCCCCCGAACGCTGCTGCCGTTTGATCCTGACAGCCGACGTTCTCTTTCAAGAGCTCCTGCTCGACATGAATTGCGTCGAGTGCCAACTGATACTTAGTGCTTAGTCGGCCTTGCAGTGCTTGGAGGGCATTGAGAAAACCGACCGTAAACGACGAACTTGATCCCAGGCCCGCACGTGCCGGAAGGTCGGCATTGTGGTGGATCTCCAGACCTTCGGAAATGCCGAGCCATTGCAGGGCATGACGCACAACTGGGTGCTGAATCTCGTCGACACCTTTCACTGACTCGATTTTTGACCACACGACCCTGCTTGTATGCTCAAAAAATGGCGGCAGATAGCGGCAGCTAATATAGCAGTACTTATTGATCGTTGCGGACAGCACGGCTCCACTGTGCTGATTAAACCACGTCGGATAGTCGCTGCCTCCGCCGAAAAATGAGATGCGAAATGGTGTTCTGGTAATGACCATAATAGCAAGTAAAGAACTTTCAAAGCCTACCGCATGCCCTTAAACTCATCAAGGAGGGTGTGCACCGCTAGCCGGAAGGCGCGCCTTCCAAATGCGTCGACAATCAGTCTCCGAACACTCATAGGGTCGCGTCCATGCCCGCCATCAAGAGTTTTTATCAGACAAGTTGCAAGCTCCTCTGTTTCCCCAGGTTCAATTAATTCACCTGCAGCTCCGGCAAGGAGTGCGTGCACCGCCCCTGCAGAGCGTGCCGCAATCACCGGTTTTCCACTGCATATCGCCTCCAGGAAAACAATACCAAAGCCCTCCTCACGAGACGGCATACAAAACACATCGCACGCGGTGTATACATGAGGAAGATCATCATCCGCAATGTCATCTGCCAATATGACATGGTTAGACAAACCCTCGTTTACAATGCGCGCACGCACGCGCTTGAGATCGTCTCCACTTCCTACAATAACATACACAGCCGTTGGAAAGTGCTCCAAAACCCGAGGTAGCGCTGATAGAACATCGTCATATCCCTTATACCGCTCAGACGCGGAAAGTCTGCAAACCGAAAGAATGAGGGGGTGTTTCCGTCCAATACCATTTGGCAAATCCTTTCGAGAAGACTCGCGCAGTACGAAGCGTTCGTCATCTACACAGGGAGAAATGATCCGGATTTTTTTTTCTTCCTGGGGCAACCCCTCAGTGATTTGATCTCGTGTATAGGGCGAGATAGCGATTAGTAGAGTAGCCTGCTCAAACAATACGCGATGTGTTATGTTTCGTGATTTGTCCCAAACCTCAATACCGTAACAAAAGAGCGCATACGGGATACCGAACAAGCGCTTTGCAAGTATGCAGACCTGAACATACTGTATATGGGCGCACAGAATAACATCAGGCCGCTGGAAGTAGATTGATATCAGTGTCTTGATTGCAAAAACCGCCTTTGACAACTCGCTTTTTTTTGTAAAAAAATACGTTGCAATCCGCGCGTCTTTTTTGCTCTCAAGCGCGCCGATGAGCTCAGCCGTGTATCGTTGTATACCCCCACGCACAGATGGGTCGCTACTGATAACCGCAATTTTCATATTTGAGTATCATAACCCCTTCGAAAGAAAATAAAACCCCCGCCTATGGTAGGTTGGGGGTAAGTGATTCTGTGACAGGCGGCCGCTTCTCGACATCGTACCTGGCGAGATAGTCGCGGTACGAACCGAGTGCCAAGCCCATACGCACCACTTCGACTCCTTTCTGGGTCGGCATCCCCTCGACCCCGGGAAGGCCCTTGAAGATCCAGAAATCTTGCATGATCTGGTCATAGCCAGAAGCGAAGGCGATCTCGCCGGCGAGAATCCTTTTGAGCGAGGTCACAACCGATTGTGACTCATTTGAAAGGTTTTCGAACCGCGCCTGCAAGTCGCACAGCATATCCCACTCGTCCGGTGGTAGACCGACAGCAAAGATTGAGAAGACTGCCGTCAAATCAGTGCCGCTGTATTCCGGCTGAAGAGTCTGGATGAGTGACGCAGGAGTTCGAATGTGATAGTCCCCGAACGAGCACATGTGCGCCGGATCAACGAGTGAGGCCTTCACGTGCGTCAAGTGCCTCTCATCTTCGGCAGTCGGCGCCCCTTTGATCGCGGGCGCGATATAGCTATCGGTTGTCACTAGTGGACAGAGGACGGCCATCTCCTCGGTAGAGATTTTAGGCCGTGAAAACGATATCTCCTCAAGCACCTCCCTTACATAGGTCTCGCGAGGGTTTACATCGGTTTCCCATGCTTTGTTGATCCACTGGCCGCCGATGAACATTATACGGCCTGCAAAGATCTTCCACGGGTAATCCGCCGTCTTCACGTCGAGAAACACCTGGCCGGGATCGGCCTGGTTGTAGGCAAAGCCTGACCCGACCAGAACCTTCACATCTCGCTTCAAGGGATATCCTCCTTCATATCATTCTCACTCTACTGGCACTATATAGCTATTATTATCGTATTTTGTCAATTCCTCTTATTCTTTTATAAAAAGAAGATCCCCACTTCGTCCCGATGCGTGCGTATGAGCCGCTTTGGGATTGAGTGGGGTTACACCCGCACAGTTCTCGCAGAGTTTGCAAACCGTGAACGAAGCTCCTCGACAATCGCGCGGTTGCACGCAAGAATGATAGGAATCTGCCCGCGAGAGAGATCGAGTTCGTCGCTCACAATACCCACTGCGACACCGCCTGCCTCGCGCACGATCGCAATTGCCGCGCATATGTCGAATGGAGTTGCGCCGGTGTGGACGTAGAGCTTAAATACACCCTCAGCAACGAACCGGGCGGTAACCGTGAAGCACGCAAACATGACGACGTTTGCCGCAAGCTCCTTCAGCGGCGCAAACAAGTGCTCGGAACCGGGCAGAAGGTCTCCCGCCATGAGGAGCTCACACTTCTCACCTGTGTACTGCCTCATGACAAGCGGTCGCCCATTGATGAATGCACCCTTTCCTGACTCGGCCCAAATAGTCTCACTCATGGCCGGGTAGTGGATGACACCTGCATACGGAACTCCGGCCTTGGCGACGCCGACCGAAATACCGAAGAACGGGCTGCCGCACGCGTAGTTCGTCGTCCCGTCGATAGGGTCGATGATGTACTCGTACTCGCTCGTGCCCTGATGCGCAGTTGCCTGCTCATCTTCCTCGCCTCGAATGCTATGCTCGGGAAAATGCTCACGAAGGAAAGCGAAGATGAGTCGCTGAGACTCGGTATCGCCTTTGGTTTTTATGTCCCTAAAGGACACCTTGTGCTCCGTGCCGAGTTCTCCGCTTTTCCTGATTTCAAGCACCCGCGGACCCACAACTGTTTCAAGGAGCGTGCCCACTCCATTAATGACGCTCATTTCAATTCCTCCATACATTCAGAACGCTATGAAACTACAGCTTGAGCGACCTATTGTCAATGAACACAACCGGGTCGTGATAGAATAATGAAATATGAAGAATCTCCATACAAAAGACGCTTCACAGAATAGTGAGGGTACGGTAGGATTGCCTTTGATAAATACGATATGGAAATACCCGAAAAAACAAAAAAAACAGTCTGTGTGATGGGTCTTGGCTACGTCGGACTGCCGACGGCGGCAATACTCACACGTCACGGTTACCGTGTCGCTGGCGTGGACATCAATAAATCAGTTGTCGAGACGATCAATCATGGCAAGATTCATATTGCCGAAGAAGGCCTTGATGAGCTTGTTTCGGGGAGCGTTGGTACGGGCTTGCTGACGGCAGCGCTTGAGCCAAGTGCCGCCAATATTTTCCTGATTACCGTTCCCACGCCACTCAAGGATGACTTCATCCCGAATATCGATCACGTCCTTGCGGCGGCACACGCACTAGCACCCCATGTGCGACCTGGCAATCTCATCATTTTGGAGTCTACCTCTCCGGTCGGCACGACAGAAAAAGTTGCGGCTCAACTTGCCGAGTGCGGCGTACCGCTCGACGATATTGATATCGCGTACTGTCCGGAGAGAATATTACCGGGAAACACTCTGTCGGAGCTTATTGAAAATTCCCGAATCATCGGCGGACTCACTCCACGAGCATCGCAGAGCGCCCGGGAGTTCTACGCATCGTTCGTCACCGGTGAGCTGATTGTTACTGACGCGCGCACTGCGGAAATGGCAAAGCTCGTCGAGAACGCCTATCGCAATGTTAACATCGCTTTTGCAAACGAACTCTCCATGATCTGCGATGAGTCGGGGCTTAATGTTTGGAATGTGATTGAGTGCGCAAACAAGCATCCGCGCGTCAACATTCTCAAACCCGGCCCCGGAGTGGGTGGGCACTGCGTCGCCGTCGACCCGCTTTTCATCTCCCATGCTGCGCGAGACGAGGCAAAACTCATTTCCGCGGCACATCATCGCAACACCGAAAAAACAAAGTGGGTTGTCGATAAGATTCGGAAGGCGGCATTTGAGTTTACGCGAGTCAACCATCGCGCGCCATCAATCGCCTGTCTTGGACTCTCATACAAGCCAAATAGCGATGACATTCGCGAATCACCGGCTCTCTCAATCGTGCGACAACTGATCCGTGAGGGATACGATGTTTTCTGCGTCGATCCGCACATCACGCGCGCGCTTGAGTTCTACATTACTAATACTGCTCCTTCGTTGGAATCTGGCGATATTATCGTGTGTCTGGTCGCGCATGATGTGTTCAAAAAAGTTTCTTTCCCCCAAGGCGCGCAGATCCTTGATTTTTGTGGGCTCACCGAACGATGAGAATCTTGATTAACGCGACTTCGGCGCGGATGGGGGGCGCGCTCACGTATCTTGAGCGGCTCATCCGCGAGCTGGATGCTCGCCCCCGTGGACACGAAATCACCATCGTCGTGCGACAAGGAGTTGTGGACTGTGCAGCAAAAAATATTCGGCTGGCAATTGTCGACGCGAGTATATGCGAGTCACCTATTCGAATTTTTTTGTGGCAACAAATCACACTGCCAATTCTCCTATGGAAAGAAAAATTCGATCTTCTCTACTCAACGGCGAATTTCGCAACTTTTTTTTCTCCCTGTCCTCAAATCCTCTTGGTGCGCATCCCGCTGTACTTCTCAGAGCTCTACAAAACTCACATTCTTCGAAAAAAATCTCTGTCGAGTCGCCTCACGTTTACACTGCGTTCGCTCCTGATCAGCGCCTCCCAGAAAATTGCCACACATACACTATTCCCGACTGCGAGCCTCCAACAAGATTTTTTCACGCCAAAACCCGTTGACTCAGTCAGGACGAGCATAAACTGGTATGGGACAGACCCAAGTGCATTTTCCAGAAATACAGTGCCACTACGTACGCCGGTGCGAATTTTATGTACCAGCCATTATTCGGACTATAAAAACTACTCCTCGCTTCTGGAAGGCCTTCTGAGGCTCAAAAACGAGGGCTCCTTGCAGTTTTTATTGACCGCGACGATTGATCCATCGCTCCCCCTCTTCAAAACGGTTCCAACCGCCAGCCACGACCTCGACCTTATGAAGGCTCTGGGAGACTCACTGAATGCGCTGGGACCCCTCCCACCCCCGCAACTGCCGGCACTCTATGCGGATGCAGATATTTTCGTTTGGCCTTCGCTTGCCGAGTCGTTCGGACACCCTCTCATTGAGGCGATGGCGGCGGGCCTGCCGATTGTTTGCTCGGATCTTCCCGTCAACCGCGAGCTGTGCGCTGATGCCGCGCTCTATGTTTCACCTCTTGATTCAAGCGCCTGGGCACGTACAATACGGGAGCTCGCATTGAATAAGGGACTCCAAGATCAGCTCATCCGCAAAACTCAAGAGCGGATTCACTATTTTCGATGGGATGATCATGTTTCAAGGATTTTAGAATTATTTTCTTCATATGAGCAGAGAGTACTATAACACCTATTGGCAACACGAAGCCCCGCCGGAAAATGACCCTCTTTCTCCAATTCGGTTGTCTTTATTTCTGAATCATATTCAGCAGAGTAGGCCGCAATCAATTCTCGACATCGGTTGCGGCGATGGTGCGCTCACTGACCGTATCGGAAAACTTGGTTTTAATATTTCCGGCGTCGACCTATCCGAAACTGCCATTCGCAAAGCACAAACATCGTTTCCTCATATCTCGTTCGATCTCATTCGATCGAACGGCACACTCCCCTACGCGCCAGGACAATTTGACGCAATTTTTTGCGCGGAAGTGATTGAGCATGTGTATGATACCGAGCAATTCGTCACGGAGATTGCTCGGGTACTTGCGCCCGGCGGATTTTTCTTCATCACAACTCCATTTCACGGGTATGTAAAAAATTTCATTCTCGCACTAATTGGATTCGATAAGCACTTTGACGTCACCGGACCGCATATCCGTTTTTTTTCTGACCGGGCGCTGCACAATCTTTTACGTAAGCGCGGTCTTGCGCCCGCATTTCGCCATATTGGTCGCTTTGCGCCTCTCTGGATGGACACTATCGCCTTTGGGGTCAAGCTATGAACAGAATCTCGGTTCTCATCCAAAGTTATAATGAAGAAACAAATATCCGTCATGCGCTGGAGAGTTGCGCATGGGCGGATGAAATTTTCGTCGTTGATAACTTCAGTTCGGATGCCACGCCAGACATTGTAAAGAGTTTTTCAAACACACACCTGGTTCAGCGGCAGTTTGACGGGTATGCAAAACAAAAAAATTGGGCACTTGATACCCTCCCGTTCACTGGCGAGTGGATCTTTATTCTTGACGCTGATGAGTGCATCACTCCAGAGCTGCGCGATGAGCTCGTCCGTGTTACTAGCGACTCTTTAAGCCCTGAATGCTGGTATGTCAACCGACGTTTTTATTTTCTCGGCCGATGGATCCGTCACGCGGGATGGTATCCGTCGTGGAGTCTTCGCTTCTTCAAAAAAAGCGCGGCGCGGTATGAAGACCGCGGCGTTGACGAGCATATGATTCCGTCCGGGTCGGTCGGCTATATCGCCAAAGACCTCATTCACGAGGATCATAAAGGACTGGAGGCGTGGATTAAAAAACATAACCGCTACTCATCGCTTGAGGCGACAGAACGCATACGCCCAACCGAGACGCTCGACGGTTCACTTTTTTCCCGAAATCCGGTCGAGCAAAAACGCGCGCTAAAAAATATTTTTTACCGGCTGCCGGGGAGGCCCTTTTTACGCTTCTTCATTATGTACGTCATCCAACGGGGTTTTCTGGACGGCTATCCGGGATTTGTGTTTTGCATATTGCGTGGTATCCAGGAGTTTCATATTTCGATTAAACTCAAGGAGTTGAATGAACGAGAAATGAAGAAATGAAAAAAATACTGATTACCGGAGTGAATGGATTCGTGGGGAGGCATCTTGCCGCTTCTTTGATTGCTTCGGGGTATGAGGTGTTTGGTATTACGCGAAAAGATTCGCATCCGCCCGCTCTCCTGCGCGGTCAGACATTTAACTGCTCCGTCACTGACGCCTCAGGCGTTTCGCGTATCGTCTCTGACCTGAAGCCCGACACCGTGATTCACCTTGCCGCCGCGCACGGACCCTCATCAAGAACCGTTCAGGGTGCTCAAGTAACCATTGAGACGAATATCGAAGGAACTCTTGCCGTGCTTGATGCGTGCAGAACTGCACACACTGGCGTCATTTTGGTAAGTTCATCTGCCGTGTACTCCCCTTCCCCAGACCCAATCGCTGAGGAGTCGCTCCTCTCGCTTGACACACCCTATGCGCTCAGTAAATACGGTGCGGAGTGCTGTGCGAAATTTTTTGCCGATCGACATCAAATACCACTCACCATAGTACGCCCGTTCCAACATTCGGGAGGTGGACAAAAACCGATCACATTCGTGAGTAGTCTTTTACAGCAGATAGCGCAGATCGAACAAGGCTTGCGCAAGCCGATTATTCATATTGAAAATCCAGAGAATCTGCGCGATTATCTCGATGTTGGAGACGTGGTGTCTGCGTATCAGCTCCTTCTGGAGCACGAAATGAAAGGTGACATCTTTAATGTCTGCTCAGGTCGTCAGCTCTCGATCCGCCAGATCGCTCAGGCGGCGGTTGGGCTTGCGAAGGTGCCCATCGAGATTTGTGAGTCCGTATCCGGAGAGCCTTCAGTCAGTGTCGGGTCGCACGAAAAACTGACGCGCGAAACCGGCTGGCACCCTCAATTCGATTTCCTCAACAACACCCTCCCCCACCTCCTCCAGTATTGGCGAGATTATTATTCCCAGCTAAAAGCTAACGGCTAAAAGCTAACGGCTACCCAGTATGTGCGGCATCGTCGGAGCAATTACAAAAAATAACACCGTACCTATCGATGCGATGACGGATCGCATCGCGCATCGTGGCCCCGACGACCGCGGCACCGTCGTGCGCCGTGCGGGCGAATGGAACGTCTTCCTGGGCATGCGCCGTCTGGCAATTCTCGATCTCTCCCCAGCGGGACACCAGCCGATGAGCGACGAGTCACAAAAACTCTGGATCACCTACAACGGTGAGCTTTATAACTTCCGAGAAATCAAAGCGGACCTTGAGCACCTCGGACACACGTTCCGCTCTAGATCGGATACCGAGGTTATTGTGGAAAGCGTCAGAGCGTGGGGCGCGGACGCGCTGTCCAAATTCAACGGCATGTTCGCGCTTGCGCTCTGGGATCAACGCGAGAATACGCTGCTCCTTGCGCGCGATCATACCGGCCAAAAACCTTTGTACTACTCACACCTGCCGGACGGCAGTCTCGTGTGGGCATCCGAGATCAAGGCGATCCTTGCATCCGGCCTCGTCTCTCCTCGCGTCAACACTACTGCAATCCCGGGGTACCTCGCCTCCCTGCGCGTGCACGAACCCGGCACTATGTTTGAGGGAATCTTCAAGCTCCCCGCAGCCCATTCTCTTTTGTGGAAAGACGGGACCGTGACACTCAAGGAGTGGTGGAATCCCCTTGAGCGAGTGACGCCGTTCTCCGGCACGTTCACTGATGCAGTCGACGAGTTCGGACGTCTGTTTGGCTCGGCAGTCAAACGTCATATGATTGCAGACGTGAAAGTCGGCGCCTTTCTTTCGGGCGGACTAGACTCAAGTCTTATTGTCCGACACGCCTGCGAATTCACCGATGAGCCTCTGGTCTCCTTCACCACCGGGTTTCGCGCAGTCGACACACACCGGGACACTGCGGGAAAAAACGAACTTGTTTTTGCTCGACAACTCAAAAATCTTCTCGGGCCTCGGATCGACTATCGAGAGCTCATTCTCGAACCGAATCTCCTCGAGCTCCTACCCAGCGTTATTTGGCACCTTGATGAACCGATCACGGATCCTGCCGAAATCAACGCGTATCTCATCTGCCGTGAAGCGCGCCGCGGCGGCATCACCGTGCTTCTCTCGGGAATGGGAAGCGATGAACTTTTTGCCGGATACAATCACTATCTCATGGCCTGGAAGCTCCGGAACCTGGACGCTGTCCAGTGTCTCGTAAATCCGCTCGTCAAAATCGCACTCTCGGTAGGTTCGCCCGCCTTGGAACGCTTGAGCCACACCAACTCCTGGATTCGCTATCTCGTCCGTAAGGGAAAATTCCTGGTGCTCCCGCGCGACGAGCGAAGTCTGGGACTCACTGCTTGGCTGACCGATTCGGAGGTCGGGCATCTACTTGCAAGGCCTGTCGTGCCTCTCGACACCCTCGCGTCAAAACGTCGGCACTTCGCACGCTTTGGGAGTCGTGATCTTCTCACGCGGCAACTCTACACGGACTTCAAGACATTCCTCCCGGAGCACAACCTCATGTACACCGACAAGATGAGCATGGCATCGGGCTGCGAGGTCCGCTCGCCGTTTCTTGACCGCGATATTATCGAGTTTGCATTCTCGCTGCCCCTCCAATTCAAGTTGAGAGGTGTGGAGGGGAAATATGTGGTAAAAAAATTCGCGGAAGCAACGCTTCCCAGGGATCTGGTGTATCAGAAAAAAACCGGTTTCGCGCTTCCGATCCGATCGTGGAAAAAATCGCTCCAGGAGCTCGGGTCAGACCTCCTCTCCCCCAACCGTCCATCGATGCAGTACTTCAACGCTGCAGCAGTCCAGCAGCTCGTGAGTGCACACGAGCGAGATATCGGGGACACGAGCTATCAGCTCTGGTCGCTCATCACCTTCTCACTTTGGCATCAAATTTTTATTGAGAAGGCAGGCAGGGTATGAAGATCCTTATCATCCACCAATACTATCTTGAGCAGGGCGGTGCGGGGATTTCGCGCTTCAATCAGTTTGCAAAATATTGGACGCGTGAGGGGCACACTGTCACGGTGGTCTGTGGCATGGCGCACTATCTGACCGGCACGAAGCCGCAAAAATACCGCGGAAAACTTATTGCAATTGAAAAAGATAATGACGTCACATTAATCCGCACATTCGTCTCTGATGCGTACAATAAAAATTTCTTAGGCCGCATGTGGGGATATCTCTCTTTTACCGTGAGCGCGAGTGTTGGCGTGCTTATGGCCGGCACGCCCGATGTGGTGATCGCGACCTCGCCACCCCTGCATGTCGGCATACCGGGGCTTCTTGCAAGTTGGAGATGGCGTATCCCGTTGGTTTTTGAAGTACGCGACCTCTGGCCGGAGTCCGCTATCGAGGTCGGGGTCCTCAAAAACCGTTTTCTCATCGCCACTGCGCTGTGGCTCGAAAAAAAACTGTACCTTGCAGCGTCACTAATTCCCGTACTTACTCCAGCATTCCGCGACAAGCTCATCGACGAAAAGAAGGTTCCGCGCGAAAAAATCATCCTCCTCCCCAACGGTGCGGATATGGACTTACTTCGCGTCACTACGCCCCGCGAGATTATGCGACAGCGTCTCGGGATCGAGAACGCATATACAGTACTCTATATCGGTGCGCATGGTATCGCGAACCACCTTGACCAGATTCTTGACGCCGCCGCGCTGCTCAAGGACCGCGCGGATATTGTTTTTCTGCTCATGGGCGAGGGCATGAAAAAGAAGGAACTCCAGGATCGCGCACAGCGAGAAGGACTAAAACAGGTCGCCTTCCTCGATCCCATGCCGAAAGAAAAAATTGCCGACATGATTGAGGCGTGCGATGCGGGGCTTGCGGTACTCAAAAAACTTGATATTTTTAAGACGGTTTATCCGAATAAGGTCTTTGACTATATGGCCTGTTCAAGGCCCGTCATCCTCGCAATCGACGGTGCCGCGCGCGATCTTGTGGTACAAGGGGCACACGCGGGTGTATTCTGCGAACCGGAAAATCCTCATGATTTAAAGGAAAAAATCCTTTTTCTCGCCGGTAACCGCGAGAAGGGCGAAGAGCTGGGTCGCAATGGATATTCGTTTGTGACCGCGCACTATACCCGGGAAGCTCTTGCAGAAACCTACAGTAACGCCTTGAAACTTATCACCAACCAATGACATTTCCGGTACTTCTGGGCCTGATATTCCTTCTGGGGGGTTTGGTATGCGCAGCCGTTTTGCCTCTCATCAAGCGAGGTGCGCGATTATTTAATTTCACGGACAACCCGGCCAACGACGGCCTCAAGATCCATAACAAACCCATCCCATTCCTTGGCGGCCTTGCGATTCTCGTCAGTATTGCGGCAGTTGCTCTTGGCAGCACCCTCGCTGAAACATTTGGAGTTTTTGGAGTTTTATACGCCTCACCCACGCTCTGGACTGTTTTTCTTGCCGGCATCGTCGTGTGGCTTTTTGGACTGTGGGACGACCTTAAGTGGCAAGTTCGAAGTACCCCTGCACTTTTGCAAAAAATTGTATCTCAAATTGTGATGGCCACTCTTGCGAGTGTCCTCCTCATGAGTGCCGACGCAGGAGTCATCCTTTCCACCTCAACCCTTGTTGGGTCACTCATTGGCGCGGTACTTCTCATTACCCTTATCAACGCAAGTAACATTATCGACGGACTTGACGGTCTCCTGGCGGGATTGGTGGCTCTCTCATCGCTTGGGTTTTTCGTCATATTCCTTCACGAGCAAAATGCGCTTGGAATGATTATCGCGGCGCTAACCGGCGGAGCGGCTCTTGGATTTCTTCTACATAACTTTCCCCCCGC
The DNA here is from genome assembly GCA_038065125.1 of Patescibacteria group bacterium. Taxonomy (GTDB): domain Bacteria; phylum Patescibacteriota; class Patescibacteriia; order JACQRZ01; family JACQRZ01; genus JBBTRP01. Next base: position 11,482 of record JBBTRP010000006.1, on the reverse strand, counting down.
ATCGATTTTTCTCGGTGATAATGGGAGCTATCTGTTCGGCTTTCTCGTCAGTGTTCAAATGTTTTTTGCATTGAAGATTCTCTCCCCGCTTCTTATCCTCTCGCTCCTCTTGGTGGTCGGCTTGCCGCTCGTGAATTGCATTTATATAATAATTCGAAGAACGCTCAAAAAACAGGTGCCGCTCCTCGCGGATCGCGATCATTTCTATGACGCGCTACACCGGCGTGTTGGTTCGATCAAAAAAACGCTCTTCATTCTCTATGGTATTCAGGCCGCGCTTGTAGTCTGCGGACTCGCTCTCTACCGTTTCCTATGAGTTCACTGTATTCAACCCTGTCCCGACCGCCTTATCGGTATGCGCTATTTATCGCTGCCGATATTTTTCTCGTCTGCGTCGCGGCTCTTGCCGCCTTCCTCGTGCGCTTCGACGGTGCTCTTCCCCCTATATTCACGCGAAACCTTGTGCTCCTTTCCGCACTGAATGTCGCCTACTCAATTCCGATTTTTTTGTGGCAAAAACTCTACACCATCAATCTCTCTTTCGTAAGTATCAGAGACTTGTACCAACTCCTGAAAGGAGTTCTCCTGGTAACGCTTCTCGAGCTTCTCACCGTCTTTGTACTCCGCGATTATGGCGTCATCGAAAGCTTCCCTCGCTCGACACTGCTCCTGAATTTTCTCCTCTCGATTGTCCTTTTGGGTTCGGTACGAATTCTCAAGCGAATGATACGGGACGTGCGACGCTACCGCACGGGGAAAAGAGTCCTTATTATCGGCGCCGAGGACGCCGCCGCGCAGCTTGCGCGCTCGCTCCTAATGAGCGCGACCTACCATCTGGTCGGCTTTCTCGATGGTAGTAATGTGAAACAGCACACCACGATCCACGGCATCCCGGTCCTCGGCACACTTGGAGATCTCGGTCGTCTCTTCCGGTTGTACTCGATCGACGAAGTCCTTCTTGCAACGGAAAACCCACAGATCCGTAAATGTATCGCCGCGGCACGCGAACAGCAGGTCGATATTGCACGCCTCAAAGTCCTTCCCTCGCTCGAAGATGTTATAGGAGGGCGGGTAACGCTCTCCACTATTCGCGACATTTCTATCGAAGATTTGCTGGGACGCGAGTCCGTCAAAATCGACACACGGCTTATGCGCGATTTTATTCAGGGCAAGAGGATCTTGGTGACTGGCGCCGCCGGCTCGATCGGCTCGCAGCTTATCCGCGAATTACTCGCGTTTCATCCACAATCCGTCATCGGCATTGATCAGAATGAGACGGCAATGTTTTATCTTTCCCGTTCGATTCGGGAAAAACTTCCCCATGCTCCCTTTGCCGGAATCGTTACGGACGTGTGTGATGAGGGTCGAATCGCGGCGATCTTTAGCGAGCGGCAACCCCAGATCGTATTCCACGCCGCCGCGTACAAGCACGTACCGGTGATGGAAGAAAACCCCCTGGAGGCGATCAAAAACAATATCTTCGGTACGCTCTCCGTTGCGCGTGCTTCGATTGAACATGCGGCGGAAAAATTCATTTTCATCTCGACTGACAAGGCGGTCAGACCGGTCTCAGTCATGGGTCGCACCAAACGCGTCGGGGAGATGCTCTGCGTCGAGCTCCACGGAACCGGGCCGGGCAAAACCTCATTTTGCGCCGTGCGCTTTGGTAATGTCCTTGACTCACAAGGTAACGTGATAGAAATCTTCCGAGAGCAAATCAAAAAAGGTGGCCCGGTAGAAATTACACACCCGGACATGCAGCGATACTTTATGGTGACATCAGAGGCGTGCCTCCTGGTCCTACAAGCCGGAGCGCTCTCGGGAAACGGGGAAATTTTCTGCCTTGACATGGGCACGCCCGTCAAAGTGTGCGACCTTGCCACTGAAATGATCCGCCTTGCGGGCTATCAACCTGAAATCGATATTCAAATCATCACGACCGCTCCCCGCCCGGGAGAGCGCCTCTCCGAAGAACTCCTAATTGCCGGCGAGATTCCCACCCCGTTAGAAAAAATCTTTATTGCGCGGCTTCACGGATCAGAGCGGCAAGCGAACTTGATGTCAGCGCTTGAAAATATCAAAAAAGAATGCGCCGGGAATAATGCCAGCGCCGCCTGCGAAGCCCTCATTCAGATCACAACTCAAGAAGTAAAAAATTGACAATACAATCCCCAGACCCGCGGATCGAACCCGTGACCTCACGGATGTGACCTCCCCTTCACTCATGGGCGTTAGAGGACTCGAACCTCTGACCTCACCGATGTGAACGGTGCGCTCTAACCAGCTGAGCTAAACGCCCATATCGCCCATGAGTAATGATGAAGTTTTTGTGTCTTCGTCGGATAATCAGCTCCAGCTCATTGTACAGAATCACAAACCAATAATTGCCAGAACGACAATTTTAGTGTATCCTAACGCAATCACCTGTCAATTTTTCCGTCTTCGCAAGGACTATGAACAAAGTTGAGATCAATTTGCTCCGACTTGACGAAAATACACCGAAAAAACCCGATCGAAAACAAGAACAAACAACCATTCGTGTCCTTCCCTCCCTCCTGGGTTTTTTCGCGATCGGCATCGTCATCTTGAGCGCAACGTCGGTATTCTCCTACCAGCAATCCCAAAACGATACCTCGGCACTTAATTCTGTGCTTCATTCGATCCTATTCGGATCGCGTCCTCAGTTCGGAGAGACGAAAGATCGTGCGCTCTTGGGTGAACAGGAAGATCGAATTAATCTACTACTCTTGGGTGTGGGCGGCAAAGACCATGATGGCCCCCAGCTCTCCGACACCAACATTCTCCTAAGCGTGAAACCCTCAACCCGTTCAGCGGCATTCATATCCATCCCGCGCGATCTTCTCGTCCCCATTGAAGGATACGGATGGAGAAAAATCAATAACGCAAACGCCTTTGCAGAGATGAATGCGCCCGGCTCCGGACCAGAAACGGCTGCCGCGGTCATCAGTAAGGTGTTGAATGTTCCCGTCCACTACACACTCCGGGTCGATTTTGCCGGCTTTAGCGAGATTGTCGACATCCTCGGCGGACTTGAGATTGACGTAGACAAACCGTTCACCGACTACAGCTACCCGACTGATGACTACAAATACCAGACGATCTCCTTTTCCGCCGGACCGCAAACCATGGACGGCGCGCGTGCACTCATGTTCGTGCGGTCGCGCCATAGCGGAATGAATAATGAGGGATCGGACTTTGCTCGCAGTGCACGACAGCAAAAAGTCATCACCGCGGTCAAGGAAAAAGTATTCTCTGCTCAATTCCTGCTCAATCCGCAAAAAATAAACGACGTCGTTTCATCGCTTCGCGAGCACATCTCGACCAACATCAAGTCGTGGGAGCTCCTCGCCTTTCTCTCGCTCGCCCGATCGATCGATCAGGACCATATCCTTTCCTTTGTCTTTGATGACGGACCGGAAAACTTTTTGACCAGCTCGGTCGTTGAGGGGGCGTATGTCCTTCTTCCCCGAGACGGGACGTTCGAGCAGATGCAAGTCGTTGTCCGTGATATTTTTAGCCGCGAGGTCAAAAAAGAAACCGCACGAAAAATCCGCGACGAGGCGCCTCGCGTCGTCGTCAAAAATGGCACGCGCACGCCCGGACTTGCGGGCCGGTTTGCCTCCTCTCTCACCAAAGCGGGCTACACGGTCGTCTCCATTGAAAATGCAGAGCAGCGCGACGCAGTGGTTTCGCGCCTTTTCTCTCCGCCCGTACCGTTAAAAAAATTCAGTCGAGAAACGCTTCTCTCACTTCTTCCATCGTCGACACTGATTGAGGATAATTCTCAAGCAACATCTTCCCCTGCTCTCCCGCCTGATTTTGTCATTATATTAGGAAGCGACATGGTCACTGGACAAGACGTACCGTCTCCAACCTCATCACGTCCTTTCCAGATTCCGACCGAATCCACACCAACCCCTTCCCATCAAGGGCAGTAATATCCTTAATCGACCGATCAGCAAGAGTATATCGGTTTCGCGACTCTGCCCCCGTTTGTTCTATCACACTTACGGATCCATCATCGAATAGTACTGCGATATATCCGATTTCGGGAAGGAGTTCAACTTTACGAATCGGTACACTCCTACGGACTATGAGTTGGGGTGTTGCAGCCCGTTCGTTTATAAAATCAGTCCGGAACACCTCAAAATCATTCCAGGAAATAAGAGTACGAGCATCCCAAAATCGAGCTTCTGTGCCCGCGCGTAATGACGATTGCGTTGTCCCGTCAGAAGAGTCGTCCACCACCGCAAGATCATTTTTTCCATACGCAATAACGAGGTGGCTCCCGTGTGTTGCAATGATTCGAGATATCGCGCTTGACACCCGGACGACAACCTCCTCGGGCGAAGTCTTTTCAAGCAGAGATAGCCGACGCACTTCTCTGGGATTTTCCTTCGGGACAAAAATAAGCGACGAACCATGAAGAAGAGCGTCAGATGCAGAGGTTGTTGTCAAGACACGAGGCTTGGAACGCGAAAACAACTGGAAAATCTTGCCGCCCGTGAGTCCTACTATACGGTCGCCGTTCGTGCTCCAACGGAATTGATCTATGGTATCGCGCGGGAGAATGAGGGGGTCGAGTCGTCCGTCACTTCCGACCAACCATGCGTTTTTCTTGCTTGCCAGAAGAATCGATTGTTCGTTCGGGCTTTTCGAGACGAATGAAAATGGCTCCCCTGCCCGAAGGATGATTCGGGACTGCTTTGTTTTTGGATTAAAAACAGTGAGTTCATTTTGAGTGGCAACAAAAACCTGGGAGAGGGGCACTGCGGCAAGTGTTGCGGTTCTCTCAAGGGTTGGTGTAATCTCATCTGTCGCATTTTTCCGAATGAGGATTGCAGGCCGAATGAGCGTGGCCTGCCCCGACTCAACGGTAACAACTCGTGTCCAGGGATAATACCCGTCACTCTCTAGATGAACAGTATAGGTTCCTGACAGAAGGCCGGGGATGCGTTCGGGAGTTTTGCCGTCCTGTTCCCCTCCTGAAAAGAGCGCTCTACCAAAAGACTGCTGACCATTCACGCTGAGCGATGCGCCTTTTGGTTTTGATTCAATACTCAATTGCCCGGTCTTTTCAAGCGTTTTTCTGCCGAAATGATAGCGGTATCCTTGCGCATACAATAATAGAGCAACTCCTGTTGCGCAGAACAGAATCGAAAATATAAGAAAAATGATCCAGCGATATCGAGTCATAAAAACTGTTATTTCGAGAATCCGCTTCCGGTATGCAGCTCGTGCTCGCGCAGCTGTGCTTTTATCTTTGCGCGCGCAAGATGGGTTTTGGCGATTGAGAGCCAGTGGACGCTGGGAATTTTTCGATTTTTTTCGGTAAGAATTTCCACAACGTCGCCACTCTTGAGTTGCGTGCTTAACGCGCAGAGCGAGTCATTGATTCGTGAACCGACGCATCGTCGCCCGATATCTGAGTGGATCGTATACGCAAAATCGATCGGTGTGGCGTCCTCTGGCAGGTTGATTACATCTCCTTTCGGGGTAAAGACGAAAATGCGCTTTTTGAAAACATCAAACTTGAGCGACCGGAGATATTCTTGATTGTCGGGCGTTCGCTCCTGGATCGAGAGGATCTCCTGGACCCAGTCCAGATCGCGGGTGATTTTCTCAGACCGCTTTTTTGCCTCTGAATAATGCCAGTGCGCGGCAACTCCGTACTTCGCTTCGATGTGCATGGCTCGGGTTTGAATCTGGAACTCGACCACCTCGCCCTCATCGCAGAATACGGTCGTATGAAGACAGCGGTAGTTGTTGGGTTTTGGCTGCGCAATGTAATCCTTGATCCTTCCGGGAAGCGGCTTCCAGAGCTGATGAATGCACCCCAATGTCGCGTAGCAGTCACTGATGTTCGGCACAATAACCCGCATCGCGGTAATATCATATATTCCCTCGAGGTCGGAAATCCGCTTCTTCTGCATTTTTCGATAAATGCTAAAAAAAGACTTCACACGACTCTCCACAAGGGTCACCGGAATTCCTGTCCGCTGCAGTTCAGCAAGCAGGTTGTCGCGTATTGCCTCCAAGTACTCCGTTTTCTTCTGTTGTCGGGGCGCAACGAGCAAGGAAATCTGTTCGTAATCCTGCGGATGAACGTATTGGAATGCGCGATCCTCAAGTTCTGTCTTGATATACCCAATACCGAGTCGATGCGCGATTGGTGCGTAAATGTCGACGACCTCGCGCGCGATACGCTGCTGCTTTTCTGCCGGAAGAACGGAGAGTGTTTCCAGATTGTGAAGACGATCAGCAAACTTCACGAAGATAATGCGAATGTCGTGCGCCATGGAGATGAACAGCTTCCTGAGATTGTCGGCGTACCGCTCGATGCCACGATATTTCAGCGTTCCCAATCGGCCCACCCCGTCAACGAGGGTCGCAATATCATCTCCGAAATTTTTTCGAATCTCATCAATCGTGACAGATGTCTCATCGGGAACATCGTGAAGTAACCCCGCAATGATTGTCGCGTCGTCCAAGTGCATTTTTAACAAATGCTCGACGGCACCCAGGCAATGCGAAAAATACGGCTCCCCGTTGAGCCGCACCTGCCCTGCATGCGCGCTCTCGGCAAAGTCGTATGCCAGCTCGATCATTGTCGTATCGGCCAAAGGATTGTATCCTTTGACTCGTGAGATCAGCTCCTCCTTTGACATACTCGTTCACCCAAAGCCTAGCAAAGAGACGGCAAAACTTCAATGCTTGACAGCTGCCGCCCGTTCTTTACACTTATCATACCTTTTCACTCCCATATCAGTATTCTATGAAAAAATATATTTGTCCGCCTTGCGGTTATGTCTATGACCAAGAAAAAGGAGATCCAGATGGCGGAATCGATCCCGGCACTCCGTTCGAGGCGATCCCCGATGACTGGATCTGCCCTATTTGCGGCGCCACAAAGGTTATGTTCGAACTATACGATGGACCGTAAATGCAGGTTAGAGGTAAGAGGTGTTAGGTTAGAGGTTGGAATTCTATATACCTCTTATCTATAAACCTACCCCAGCCCCTCAACCTCTCACCTATAACCTATAACCTTAGACCCCCCCTAACCTCTCACCTATGATACCAATCGGACAACCGGTACCGGATATTTCGTTCCAGGTATACCACAATGATGAGATAGAGAAAAAAAAGCTCTCGGATTACCGAGGAAAATGGCTTATTCTTTTTTTCTATCCAGCTGACTTCACCTTCATTTGCCCGACAGAGCTTGAAGAAATGGCAAAGCTGTACCCAGAGTTTGCAAAAATAAATACTGAGATCGTCAGCGTTAGCACGGATACCGTTTTTGTTCATAAGGCCTGGCATGACAACTCTCCGGCAATAAAAAAAATTACCTTCCCCATGGCAGCGGATCCCACCAGCGCATTGGCACGCGCATTTGATACCTATATCGAACATGAGGGGCTCTCGCTGCGCGGCTCGTTCATTATTGATCCGGACGGAGTCTTGAAGGCGTGCGAATACCACGACAACAGCATCGGGAGGAATGCACAGGAGTTGCTGCGAAAAACGCAAGCGGCTCAATACGTAACCCAACATCCCGGCCAGGTCTGTCCTGCAAGCTGGGAGCCAGGCAAGGGCACGCTCACACCCGGACTCGATCTGGTCGGGAAAATATAACTATGTACGAAGCAAAAAAATACGATCAGCTCCTGGGTACACCGGGGTTTTCCGATACGCTTCTGATAAACCACTTTGCCCTCTACGAAGGATACGTGAAGAATACAAACACCCTCTTAGAAAAATTGAAGCAACTTCTAGCAGATGAAAAACAAACAACGCCCGAGTATGGTGAACTAAAGCGTCATTTTGGATGGGAGTTTGACGGCATGAGACTACATGAATTCTACTTTGGCAATATGCTAAACGCCAACTCGCCATTAGATCAAGGCTCCAGCCTTCGAGCACAACTTGCGGCTCAGTTTGGCAGTTATGAAATGTGGGAAAAAGACTTTAGGGCAACTGCTGCAATGCGTGGAATTGGTTGGGCGATCCTGCGGTATGAGCGCGAGACAGGTATGCTTTTCAATGCATGGGCAAATGAGCACGATGTTGGTCATCTCGCCGGAACAAAAATTTTACTCATTATGGATGTTTTCGAACACGCCTATATAACCGACTACGGCATCAAGCGCGCAGATTATATCGAAGCATTCATGAAGGCTGTCGACTGGACTCGGGTAGAAGAGCGATTTCAGTCTGCGTCCTGATTTTTTTCTTCCGGCACTCCCGGCCGCGTCCAGGATACAAAATCGCAGTCGGGATACCGATTGCAGCCGTAAAAAGTTTTCCCTCGCTTACTCCGCTTCTGAATAATCGACCCCGCGGGTGATACGCCGACAGCCGTGCAGGTGGGACAGGGAATTCCCAGATTTTTATCTCGGAGATTCCGGATATTCTTGCAATCCGGATATTTGCTGCACCCCAAAAACTTTCCAAAGCGTCCCGCTTTCATGGCCATGGGCGCGCCGCATTTTTCGCACGGTGGAATTGCTGTCTGTTCATTTTCTTGTCCCTCGCTTCCCGACGCCCCGACCTCTTCAAGAGCTTTCGCGTTTTTACATTCAGGGAACCCCGTGCACGCAAGAAACTTCCCGAAACGCCCCATGCGCTTCACCATTGGTTTGCCGCATTTTTCGCACACAATATCCGTCTCCTCGATAGTGGCAAGGGATTTTTTTGAAAGTTCTTTATCCTTCTCCACAAGGTTTGCGTGGAACGGTTCGTAGAACTCCTTCATGACAGGGACCCATTTCTTTTCCCCCTCGGCAACTTCATCAAGAGTGTCCTCCATTTTCGCGGTGAACGCATAATCAACGATCTGATTAAAATGCTCCACGAGCAGATCGTTCACGAGAAATGCAATATCTGTCGGCTTGAGGCGCCTATCTTCGCGCTGCACGTAATTGCGCTCGACTAGCGTGCTGATGGTAGGCGCATAGGTCGAAGGGCGTCCGATCCCGTGCTCCTCAAGAACCTTCACGAGTCCCGCCTCTGAGTATCGCGCAGGCGGCTTGGTAAAGTGTTGCAAGGATTTCAAATCTGACACGGAGAGCTTCTCGCCAAGTGACACCTGCGGAAGGGTCACCTCCTCGCTTTCAATTCCATACACTTTGGTAAACCCGTCAAAAGTAACTACCTGACCAGCCGCTCGGAAAAGATACGAGGGAATCCCATCTTTCTGCGCGGCAATATCAATTACGGTCTGCTGATACCGCGCATCAGGCATTTGGCTCGCGACGGCGCGACGCCAGATAAGGTCATAGAGCTTGAACTGGCTTTCATCAAGAAAGCCCCTTACCGACTCCGGGGTACGCGATACGGAGGTAGGACGGATCGCCTCATGCGCCTCCTGCGCGAGTTTTGATTTTGTTTTGTACACTCGCTGGCCTTGGGCGTACTGCGGTCCGTACTGCGTCTGAAGAAAATCCTGTGCCTGAGATCTAAATACGTCCGCCAGATTTACCGAGTCGGTACGCATATAGGTGATCAAACCCTCAGATCCCGAATCAAGATCGATGCCCTCATAGAGCTGCTGCGCGATCATCATCGTCTGTTTCGGAGAATAGCGCAGTCGTCTGTTTGCGTCTTGCTGGAGCGAGGAGGTCGTAAACGGTACCGGGGCGGCTTTTTTTGACTCCTTTGACTCACTGTTCTGGACCGCAAATAATGATCCGGAAAGATTGGTGACTATCCCCTTTGCGTCCCGTTCGGTTGTTATGTGAAATTTATCAAGTGTTTTACCGTCAATTTTTACGAGTTTAATTTCAAATGGTGCAGTGTCGCCCGTGAACTTCTGCGCAGACGCTTCGATCGTCCAGTACTCCTGTGGTGTGAACGCACCAATCTCACGTTCGCGTTCAACAATGAGCCTCAATGCGACCGATTGAACGCGTCCAGCCGACAGACCCTTTGCGATCTTTCTCCACAAGAACGGCGAAAGTTCGTATCCCACAAGCCGGTCCAGTACTCGCCGCGCTTGCTGGGCATCCACGAGATTCCCGTTGATCGTCCGCGGGTTTGCAAGAGCATTTTTTATCGCGCTCTCGGTAATCTCATGAAACACAATTCGCTTTGCCTTCTCAGGATCGACATCAAGGAGTTCACACAGATGCCAGGAAATCGCCTCGCCTTCGCGGTCTTCATCAGTCGCAAAGTAGACTTCCTCCGCATCGTGGGCCATCTTTTTCAGGAGCGTTACTCGTTTTTTACTCTTGAGCGGGACAATATACTGCGGCGCAAAATCATTTTCGATATCAACGCCCATCTTACTTTTTGGCAGATCGCGAATGTGCCCAAAGGATGACTCGACCTGATACTCAGATCCGAGGAACTTGCTGATCGTTTTTGCCTTTGTCGGTGACTCGACGATCACCAGTGCGCGATGCGTGCTGGTTTTTTTTGTTCGCTTTGATGTCATAATCTACCATGAACGGACGTACTGCAAGGGTCCCACTTGTGCAATGCATCCTTTTAATTCCATGAGTACTAGTGTACGGAGGGTCTCTCCAATGTCAAGTTTTGCGGTGCGTGCAAGCTCGTCAGCATGAAGCGGATCGGCAGTCACGAGCGAGTAAAGCATCTGCTCTGTGTCGGTTAGTGCGGGTCCAGAGACCTCCCGACCCCGCGACGCCCCCTCACTGAATTGCAACACCTCGGCAACGTCGCTCCCTGACAGCGCCACATGCGCACCGCGCTGAATCAGAGAGTTTGATCCGCGGGCGGAAGGGTTGGTAATACTTCCGGGCACCGCAAACACCTCTCGATTCTCATCAAGCGCGATTTTTGCGGTGATCAAAGAACCTGACGCCTGCGGCGCTTCGATCACAAGCACGCCTCGAGAGAGTCCCGCAATGATCCGATTCCGCTGCGGAAAAGAACTTTTATTGGGACGAGCGTGGACCGGATACTCAGAAATCAGCGCACCTCCGTGCGTCACGATTGATTCGGCGAGAAGATAATTCTGCCGCGGCCCGACCGTCGCTCGATCCACTCCTCCACCCAGCACCGCAATCGTCACACCTCCCGCGTCCAGGGCTGCGGTGTGGGCGAGCGCATCAATGCCGATAGCAAGACCGCTCACGATGATTGACTCGAACCGAATGAGATCTGCAATAATCGGCGCGGTAATCTGCATGCCGTACGCAGTCAGCTTCCGTGTTCCGACCACCGCTAACGCCCGTGACCAATTCTCCGGAAGTCTCCCCCTCACATACAGAATGAATGGAGCGTCATAGAGTTGTCCGAGCGATGTCGGATACTGTGGCGAGGAATATAGTGCGCACGTGACCCTGGCACGTTGCATCATTTCTAGCTCCTGTGGTGGATGAATGTTTTTGCGTTCTTCGACAAACCGATTGGCAACAGCATCAGAGAGACCCGCGACACGAAGCTCAGGATGCGAAGCGATCCATGCGTTCTCAACGGTGCCGAAATGTCGGAG
>JBBTRP010000005.1:0-12357 GCA_038065125.1 Patescibacteria group bacterium | reverse complement strand
AAGCTTAGAGGTAGCCGAGAGCGCCGCCCTGGAATGGGTTTGGCTGGTTGTCAACCCAGTACACTGAGTTGGACGCGCCAGCTGCCGGCGTGGTGCCATCAAACCATGACACGCCGCCCGGCGCCGCATTGGTTGCAGCCGAGCTGCCAAGCGAGATCGATGAGTTCAGCGAACTTGCCGCGCCGAGAAGAGCCGATGTGTCTGCCACAAAGCTGAGCACTTCTGTCGCGTTGCTCGTTGAGATCACGAGGTCGCCTTCTGTCGGGGTCGGGACAAAGTCAACGATGTAGGACGTCGCTGCGGCTCCATTGTTGTGGATGTAGCCGGTCGCGGCTGTCGCGCCGTTTGCTTTGCGCATGGTCAGCGTCAACGCGTTTGCCGCGTTCGCGCCTCCCGCAAGCTGGAGATCGAGACGGACGAAGTCCTGGTAGAACTTCACCTCGTCAAGATCAATGGTCGCGTTGTTGTCAAACGCGGTCGCCAGAGCGTAGCCGAAGTTCGTATCGGTCGCGTTGACCGCACCGGCTGATGCCGTGCGCAAGTCGAGGCGAACGTATGTCCAGGTGTTTGCGGCAAGAGCACCAAGGTTGTGCTGCGAGGTCGGTGAAACGATGTTTGCCGTGTCATTAGTGAAGACATACATTTCGGACGCCGCCTTTGCGGCGCTGGACCGAACCCAGAACGAAACGTAGTTCGAGCTGCTCAGACCGGCAGCTACGGTGCGGACCGTAAAACCGGTCGCGTCTGACGCTGCGCCCTCGGTCGTTCTAACCGCGGTTGCGGCAGTTCCGAGGATGCCAGCAGCTGCCGCATCGGCAGCAAAGGCGCCACCACCGGTTCCGCCGACTGTCCAGTTACCCTCGTCGGCATCCATGTTGAAGTACTGGCCTGCCGCGCGAATGCGCGTCTCATTTGCCGTATCGGTCTTGAAGTCGGCAATGACGACTGTGTCGTTGCCACGGCGAGTCTTTCCGGTACCGGACGGGGTTGCTGAGTTCGCTTTCACGGTCAGCTTGGTCCGGTATGCGAGGTTGCTGTTCGCCTGGTACGCCGCGTTCTGAGTCGCGAGTGTCACGTACGCACCGGACGAGTCGCCCTGCGCGATGATCGGATCGGTTGAAGCGCCCGAAACCACCGCAGTCGCGTTGGTTCCCAAGAGGAACCGCGATCGCGCGCCGACTGACGCGTTTTCCGACAAAGACACGGAGCCCTTCAAGATAACATTCTTGAAGTTGTTCGCCGTAATCTTGACGTTCATGCCGGTAAAGACCGCGCCGGACACGACCTTGAACGCTCGCGCGACTGCGTCATTTGCCATGGCGGGGCCGATTGCCGTCAACGTTGCAAGGGCTCCTGCTACAGCGCCCGCGCCTGCCGCAACCGCCGTAATGCGCGCAGCACGTCCCGCATTGGGACCGGCGAGTACAACGACGTACTGACCGATGGAGTTGGTCGCGTCAACGCCGAGATCGATGTTTGCTCCGTTGTTGGTCACACCGGCCGCATTCGTGTTGCCGTTTATGCCCAAGGAGAGCGACGGAACGTTGCTTCCAACCTTGTTCCCATCAACAAACAGCTCGAGGTTTCTGACATTGCGAGGACCATTCAGGTCGAGGCTGTTCTCGATCAAGATCAGCTGCGAGAGGTTGAGGTCTTCGGCAACGCTGGCGCGGAACTGCCATGCACCATACGTATTGCCGGTTGAGGCCATCACCACCTGCTGATCCTGCGGAGTCGAGGAATCAAGCGACGTGGTCAGGGTGCCGCCGGTTGCAACCGTGAAGACCTGGAGGTCTGAGTTTGCGCCAAGCGACACTGCCGAAGCGGTCGACTTTCCGGTGCTGGTTGTCGCCGTGGTCACGCGGATCGCGCCATTCGAGTTGGCGATGTTTCCGGAGGCGTTGGAGAGGATGTCTGCTTTGATGTCGATCTGCGCAGATCCGCCCGCCGCGATGGAGATTGCCGGGGAGACCGAGAAGGTCAGGGTTGACGCCAGGGTCGTTCCGGGATTGGCATAGGTCGTTCCCAATTGCGTGGTGCCATTAAAGAGCTTCACGTTTGAGAGCGCCTGTCCAAGAGCTTCTACAGCGGTTCCGGTGGTGTCAGTCAGCGTCACGCTGGTGAGATCAACACCTTCTGCGCCGCCTGCGGTCAAGAGGAATGAGCCAACGAGTTGGTTCTTCGCTCCATTCACGACCGTCATGTTGGCAATCGAGGAGTTAAGTGATCCGGTCAACGAGCCCTGGGCAACGGTCAAGGTGTTTGACGCGGTTGCCGCTGCAGGCACGTTCGAGGTTGTCAGGGAGAGGGTCCCTTGAGCATTACCGTTTCCTGCCGCAAAACCGACGATCACCGGGATGTTTGCCGCAGCACCCGTGAGGTCTGCAACAAAGGAGACGTACTTGGTCTTGCCTGCACCAACCGTAAGGCTGTTGCCCAGGTTGAGTGCGACATCGCTCGCGTCACCCGCCGCGGTCGTTGCAACTGTACCCGCGGTCAAGCGCTGCAGGGTCGCCGTGGTCGTTCCGATCTGGCTTCCCAGCGCCTTTGCGTCGTCAGAGATAAAGAGCTTGACGTTCCTAAGCGTGTTGGTCGCAACATTCGCGCCGGCGCCGTTGATGGTCGCGCGGATCGTGAGGGTTGAGACGCGGACATCCTCGCCCGCCGCTTTGAACTCAAACTTGCCGAGAAGGGCGTTGGTGCCGTTGAGCGCCACGTTTCCGGTCGGCGAGTCTGCTGTTCGCGAGACGGTCAAGGTTCCCGAATTGATGGTCGTTGCCGTGGTCGCGGTGTGCGATCGGATAACGGTCCATACGCCTGCTGTTCCGCCTGAGAAGGGGAAGAGCCAGACGCCGTAGTTTTTGTCTTTTGACTTGACATCAGACGACTTCTGGAACGAGAACTGGTAGGTTCTGCCCGCGCCGGCCTTGATGTCGAGCTTGAGGACCATCTGCTTGGTCTGTCCTGCCGTGATCTTCATTGGAGCCGCTGAGAGGTCGAAAATGACCATCTTTGAGTCATCCATTGATTCGACCGTCGTGCCCACCTGGGTGGCGCCGTCAAAAATTTTGAAGTTCTTGAGGTCCGTTTTGGTGGTCGTGCCGGTGTTGGTCATGGCGAGGTAGGAGACCTCGATGTCCTGGTTGGTCGCCTGGAGCGAAAAGCGCCACGCCTCGTAGTTGTCCTGCGCATCTGCAGAAACCGCTCCTGCCGGTGACACGTTTGCAACGGTCAAGCGGCCGAGATCGGCGACAGAGGCGACGGACATGAGGTTACCCGTCAGAGGGAAGGTGCCGGTCGGTTTGACCTTTTCACCTGCCATCACATCGGTTGCCGCGTTCAAGGAAAATCCGATGGTCTTACCGGACGTTGCGCCGGTTGCCAGGTCCATCTTCAACCAGACTCCGAGCGTTGCGCCCTTGGTCACGGTAAAGAGGGGGGAACCGCCATCAACGCCAAACGTCAGAACGCCTGCGGAGACGGACTGCATTTCTGCAAGCCGCTTGCCGTCGGCGTAGAGGTAGGCGTTGTTCACGTCAGAGTCTGACGCGACGCCGATGCGCTTGAGCATGAGCTTGGTGACAGCGACATCGCCGTCAGTGCCTGCGGTGAGGTTGACTTTCAGCATGTCAACCATCGCCTGTGCGCCGACCGTTCCGGTACCGACCAAGATTGAGGTCGTTGCCGGGGTGTCAGACGCGAGCGCGACTGCAAGGCCGGTGCCCATCGCGGGCTTTGCCGCTTCTTCTTTTTTGGTTTCATCTTTCTTTGCTTCCGGAGCTGCCGGAGCTGCCGCTGCAGCGCCCTTGGGGGCAAACATCGTCAGCCAAGCGTCTGCCGCGCTGATGGTCGCCTTTGTGGTGCTTGCGGGGACTGCGTCGACTAATGCTTTCGCCGCGGTCCAGACATGCTTGGTGTTGACACGGTTAGCGGAAAGGCCGGTCGCGTCCACTTTTGACTTGGTGTTATCCGCGTTCACATAGTAGACGTCGCCGGACGCCGCTTCTTTAAGGAAGCAGCCCGGGAGGGCCTTTGCTGCGGTCACATCAGCGCCGGTCGGGTCGTAGTTGCCAAACAGTACGTCGACAACATCGTCGATCTGCTTGTTCCACATGTCTCCGAACATTGCTTTTGCAACCTCTGAGGTCGCGAGCCATTGCAACTTGCCACCCGGGCCGACTACGTAGGTCTTGGGATCCGTCTGGATCTTGACCAAGCGCGTACAGGGCCGGAAGGTCACGTTGTTTCCGGAAAGCGAAATTTTGTTCAAGTCCGCCTGTGACATTTTCACAACGTTCTTGAAGCTAAGATTCCACGAATTGAATACTGCTACATTCGGGAAGGGCGAGCGTTTGCCACCGGAATACCAGTAGACATCTGCTGCTGTGGTGCTCTTGATAAGGTCGCCGTCCTTCAGGGTTGCGGTTTCCGCAACAGCCGGAAGAACTGCGCCAAATCCCATCGTCCACACAACAGTTGCGGTGACGACAGTGATGTCGAGCGCCTTTTTCCCTTTTGCAAGGAAGTCTTTTGACATAATTTGGGTAAATCCTTTTCGAACATTACCAGTTAAATCTGACCGTGAAGGGCTCCCACGGGATGGTGGGCTCGACCTTTGCACTTCCGGACTCGGGTCAACCGCGCCTAAAATGGCGAGTTAGGACCCAAGCTTTTGTGACTTCTCTTTTGGAGAACTCACGCGGTTGACCGTTCTTCCCTACGGGAAAGAGCGCCCCACCGCGTGGGTCCTTACTCGGAGGGCTTTCGCTCCTCGGCTCCTCGCTCTTTGACATCGGCATCCCCCGTGCTCTTACGCAGCGTGGACGCCATCGACAGGACCAGCTGGCGCGTCTCATTGAGCTTTACGAGTGCGGTTTTGAAATCTTTGCGCACCAGAAGCGACCGCGTCTCGTCCAGTCGACGTTGTGCCGCGTCTGACTTTTCAACCAGCGCCCGTGATCCCTCCCCCGCGCCTTGCTTTCCGCCGGCTGCCGCAACCTTCTTGGTAAGAGCGGCAAGCTCTTCTTCGGTCGCCTTCACCCGCTTTTCCAGCTGTCCCGAGAGATCCTCTTCGGTGATCCCCGCCTCAACCTGCTTTTCCACAATCATTTCAAACGCCTTGCGATCCGCCTCGTCGACTTTGAGTCCGACCTCGTCAAGCGCGCCACTCTGCGTCTGAGCTTGGGCGATTAGGCTCTTGTACGCACCGGCTCGCTCCGTGATGAGTCCCGCGACCGCCGCAACCTTTTTGGATTCGTTTCGCGATTTTAGCGAGTCCAGATTCCGGCTGACCGAAGAGATATTTTCCGATGCCTCCTGCGCGAGAGACTCCACGGCCGCGGCTTTTGCTTCGGCAGTCATGTCCTTATGGGAGATGTCTTTGAGCTCCTGTAACCGCCGCTCGGCAAGTTCGCTCTCAAGACCCGCTCGCTCATCCGGTGATACGAACGCGACCCGCACCGCCTCGGTTGTCTTTTTTACCGCATACAGCGGCTCGCCCGGCAGACTCCCACCCGATGCGGACGCTAAGGCAATGGAGACGCCGAACAAGAGGACCATGGTGGCAAATGCGTTGCGGGGAGACGCGAACAGCACCCCGATCGTGTACCGGTATACCTCCGAGAGTCCCGCGCTTGTGTATACCCACCACGCCCCAAGGAGTGAGTGGGGAGCAGCCTCCAAGCCTTGTGCGCTGATTTGGGACAATAAAATATCCCGCGTGGAAGCTGTCCACGCAGGATCTGGTTTGATCGCTTTCAGGGTTTTCAGGGATTGTACGACCTTTCGGTTCATGGGTATGGCGGTCTTGTATTGGGTTTTCAGTTTATAAGACGGGAGCGTGATTAAAAACGTTACACTTTTTAATAATGATAACCTCTCACCTACCCATGAATTACGAAACCAGTGTCCTCGAGCATCCCGTGGAGAAATTACAAATAACAAATTTCAAATCTCAAATAAGCACCAAATTCAAATCATCAATAAAACCGATCTGTTTGGATATTGAGTATTGAGATTTATTTGAGATTTGGAAATTGGAAATTAGAATTTTAAACGAATCCATTGGGGGTTTCGTAATTCACGGCTCCGCGAGGATCGCTTTGACTGCCTTGAGCGCGCGATGCAGGAGCACCCGCGTGGCGCCCGGGCTTTTCCCGATGATGCGCCCGATCTCTTTGAGGGAGAGCTCGTTGAGGTAGTGCAGAACAATCACCTCGCGGTAGGCGTCCTTGAGCTGCCGCAGTGCCGCCTCCGCGGTCGCCAGTTCGTCTTTCAGCGCCATCTTCTCTTCGAGCGTCAGATCGCCGCGATCGGCAATCACCACCTCGTGGTCGTCCAACGATTCGAGTATCGCCGTCCCCCGCCGCCGATAAAAATCAACCACCACATTCCGCGCAACCTGATAGAGGAACGCCTGCAGCGCTTTGATCTTTTTGTCTTCCTTCAGGTGATGCCACACCTTCAAAAACGTCTCCGCCGTGAGATCTTCTGCGTCCTGAACGGTCGGAACTTTCAGATAGATAAACCGATAAATGCCCTCAGAATACGCGTCATACACCGCCGCAAAGGCGTTGGTGTCACCGGCGTGGATACGATACAGAATGATCCGCTCGTTTGGAAGATGCATCAAATATTCACTATATAAACAAAAAACCTTATAAATAAGGCTCTCAAGGATTAATCAATTATAGCACAATTTCGCGAAAAAAGCAAGGGGTACCTCACGCATCCCCATGATGGGGCGCTCGCTCCTCCTCGTGTTCGAGAAAGTCAAAAATAATCGTGCTGATGACCGTTGCCACCGGAATTGCCAGAAGTACTCCTAGAAGACCTGCGATTTTCCCACCGATCAAAATCGCGATAATACTCACGACCGGATTGATGCCAACGGCTTTTTGCATAACGCGCGGAACCAGGAAGTCGTTCTCCATGCGCTGGATCAGGACGTAAAGGCAGAGCACCCAGAGCGCGAGCCAGGGCGATTGGTTAAACGCGATAAACACCGCGGGGATCCCGCCCATGATCGGGCCGATGACGGGCAAGAATTCGGTGAGCCCCGCAACCAACGCGAGAAGGAGCGCATAATCAACCCCTAAGATAGTAAGCCCGATGAGCGAGAGGGAGAAGATAATAAAGGAGAGCGTGATCTGTGCGCGCAGCCATAACCCGATTTTAGTCTGGATTTTTGAGATGAGTTCGTCGATATAGGGCTGAACGCGCTGCGGGGTGACGGAGTGAATCGCCTTTCTGATGACGTTTTCTTCAATAATCATGTAGAATGTCACCACGAAAATCAGGAAAAAGGCGAAGAACCCCTTGATGAAGTCAAATACTTTTCCCACGACGTCCCCGGCGGTTTGCAAAAGAACGGACTGGATGGACTTGGCAAAAATTTTAAACTGCTCGATGACGTTGAGATCGGGGTAGTACGCGTTGATGCCCGCAATCACTTTGTCGGAATATTCGGGGAATCGCGCCGCGATCTGGGTGTACTCGCTCGCGATGGGCGGAATCAGAAGGGTGATCGTGAGTGCAAACAGCGAGACGATCGAGAGGTAGATCATGAGAATACCCAGCGGACGGGGAACGCCGCGACGCTCGAGCGTTCCAACCCACGGGCTCAAGGCGGACGCAAAGATCAGCGCGACAAACAAGACTGCAAGTACGTCCCGGATCAGAAAAAGAAATCCCACGGTCGCAACGATAATCAGCGCCTTCACGAATGAAAGCGTTGAGATGGTGATTGTGGATGAGCGGACAGGCACTTCTTGGCGGGACATGGGGGGTCGGGTCTAGGGTCTAGGGGTTAGGGTCTAGGGGAATAGTGGTAAAAAAGAACTATACCCTATACCCTATACCCTATACCCTATACCCTATACCCTATACCCTTCTGAATTTAAAGTTTACCATATGCCGGTTATTGTGACCAACAAGCACGCGCTGCATGACTACGAGATCCTCGAGCGATTTGAGGCGGGTATCGTGCTATCCGGCCAAGAGGTCAAGTCGGTCCGGGCGGGAGCGGTCTCTCTCAAGGCGTCCTACGCGACACTGTCTGACAAAGGAATGTCTCTTTTAAACGCCTCGATCTCCCCGTATCCGTCTGCCGGTCCCCTGCCCTCGTACGACCCCACACGTTCACGGCGACTCCTCCTCACAAAGAAAGAGCTCTCCCGTCTCACGGGAAAACTCCACACCAAAGGCTTGACACTCGTGCCTTTAAAGATCTATACTGTCAGGAGCCTCATCAAGCTCGAACTTGGCCTCGGACGAGGAAAGAAGCAATTTGAAAAGCGAGAACTCCTCAAAAAACGCGACGTAGAGCGCGAAATACGGCAACACTTGAAGCAATAATGGGGATGCTGGGCTTTGATAGGGAGAATCAAGAGAACGATTCAGCGCGTCGAGAATGTGCAGTCATCTCGTTAAAACCCTCTGCACAAAAACTTCAATTGCCAACACATTGGCAAACGACTTGAAGAGCCTTTTCGCTCCTCAGGCCGTTGCGGTAGCCTAACAAGGCAGCCGCCATCTGCCGCTCGCCGCTCCTGACGGCAGTGGATTAGGTGTTATACTTTCGGGATCGAGACGGTACCGCGGACTTGTACCTTCTCAAAATTCTGTCCGCTCGGGAGTGCTGTGCCGCGCCAATCAGAGCATAACACTCCGACACAATCTTCTGATCGGCTGCACGCGGAGAAGAACTGTCCTTTTGCTTCCTACACGCGGGTTCAACTCCCGCCATCTCCACCAGGGAGCTTTTAGCTTTTAGATAAATAATGAGAAAAAACTATCGTCGGGCGGTAACCCAAGCTCCTACTCGGATTTACCGCACGAACAAAGCCATTACTGCGTCTGAGGTCCGCTTGCTCGACGAGGGCAATGAGCACATTGGAGTTGTAAAGATCGAGGAGGCGCTCCAACGTGCTACGGACAAAGAGCTCGACCTTGTCGAGATCGAACCAAAGGCCAATCCCCCGGTCTGCAAGATCATGGACCACGGGAAGCTCAAATACACGCAGGAAAAAGAGCTCCGCAAACAAAAAGCAAAACAAAAGAAGGTCGAGGTCAAGGGCGTGCGCTTGTCCTTGCGGATCGGCGAGCACGACTTGGATATGCGTCTCTCGCAGGCGCAACGATTCCTTGAGCATAATGACAAGGTTAGAATCGAGATGGTCCTTCGCGGACGCGAACGCCAACGCGGAGACCTTGCCCGCATCATTATTCAACAGTTCATCGAGGGCCTGAAAAGCAGGATAGCAGGAACGATCGCCGTCGATAGTCCGGTGACTGCTCAGGGCGGACGACTCAACACCATCATCGGATTGAAGAAATAAGACAGCACTTAGCTTCTAGCTAGGTGCCAAAATAAAAGCTATGGGAAAACTCAAAACGCACAAAACCGTCTCAAAGAGGTTCAAAATTACAAAATCGAAAAAAATCCTCATGCGCCACGCTGGACAGGATCACTTTAATGCGCGCAACCCCGGCAAAATCACTCGCAAAAAACGCCGCGACAAAGAACTTTCCAAATCATTCCACAAAACCGTAAAAATTCTCACAAATACCCTCTAATCTCCCCCTATGCCTCGAGTCAAGCGCGGAACAATCCATAAAAAAAAGAAGCGAACCCTCCTGAAAGCCGTCAAAGGCTACAAGTGGGGTCGAAAGAATAAGATCAAGCTCGCGCGACCCGCGATGCTCAAAGCCGGCGCCTACGCCTATCGCGACCGCCGCGTAAAGAAACGCACGAGACGCGCCCTTTGGCAGATCCAAATTTCAGCAGCCTGCAAGGAGCGGGGGGTAAGCTACAGCAAGGTCATGGGTCTTCTCAAGAAAGCCAACATCGAGATCGACCGTAAAATCCTCTCCTCCCTCGCACAATCCCACCCGGCCGTCTTTGACGAAGTCCTCAAAAAAGCCGGCGTCACAACCGCATAGCGAGCATCCAAACCCCCGAACAGGGGGTTTTTGATCGGTTGCTTCTTTGCCTGGTGTGTGGTAGAGTCGCATTCATATTGTAAACGCGAATGAACATCTCCGAACTGGCGCGAAAACTTAAGATTACCAACAACCAGATACATGAGGGCCTCGTGCAGATGGGGATTGATGTTGGGCGGCGGGCGATTAAAATCGACAATGCTGTCGCGCTTAAAGTTCTCAAAAACTGGGGGGCGTATCATGCGTCGCTCGCAAAAGCGAAAAATGATGAGTCCGCGGTTGAGGCCGCAGGCCCCAAAGAAAAAGTGACCGTCATGATCCCCGCGGTCACCACGGTTCGCGATTTTGCCGTCCTTCTTAACATTCCCGTGACGCGACTGATCACGACCCTCATGAATAACGGGATTCTTGCGGCGCTGAACGAAAAAATTGACTACGACACCGCGGCAATCATTGCTGAAGACTTAGGATTCATTCCGAAAAAAGAAGTGACGGACGTCGAGGCCGGCGTATTCAGCTCTGCCGCAGACCCCCTGCAGGAGCTCTTAGGTACGGAGGATTCTGCCGCACTCGTCACTCGCCCGCCGATTGTCGTGGTCATGGGCCATGTCGATCACGGCAAAACAACGCTTCTGGATACCCTACGAAAGACTCGCGTCGTTGCCGGGGAGTCCGGCGGAATCACCCAGCATATCGGCGCATACCAGTTGATTCAGAAAATGAAGAAAACCGGCGAGGTAAAAAAAATCACGTTTATCGACACTCCGGGCCATGAGGCGTTCACCACCATGCGCTCGCGAGGCGCGCGGGCCGCAGACATCGCCATTCTCGTGGTGGCCGCAGACGACGGGGTAAAACCCCAGACGATTGAAGCGATCAAGATCATCCAGGCGGCCGCGATTCCCGTAATCGTCGCAATCAACAAGATGGATAAAGCGGACGCCGACCCCGACCGCGCAAAACGCGAACTCTCCGATCACGGACTCATTCCCGAGGAGTGGGGCGGAAAGACCGTCTGCGTGCCGATCTCTGCAAAAAAAGGTGATGGTCTGGACGACCTGTTAGAGGTCGTACTCCTCATTGCGGACATGGAGAAGGAAAAAATCGTCGCAAATCCCGCCGGGGCGACCGCGGCAACCGTGATCGAATCTCACATCGACAAAAACGAAGGACCGGTGGCGACCGTTCTCGTACAAAACGGAACGCTGCGGCACAACGACTTTCTCGTCATTGAAAATGGCTATGCCGGCAAAGTGCGCGCCATGCGCGACTCTGCTTTGCACCTGGTGACTGAAGCCGAGCCGGGAGCTCCGGTGCGCGTCATCGGCTTCAAATACGCACCCGTAGTCGGGTATCTGATCCGTGGCTTTGCCGACCTCCCGAAAGATATTGAAAAAGAGGTAAAATTCACCTCGAGCCAAGCCGTCGTCGTTTCGCCCGTCTACACGGACGAAAAAAAGACCGCCTCCTCGCTCAACATCATTCTCAAAACCGACACGCTCGGGTCGCTTGAAGCGGTCGCCAACACACTTCTCAAAATCGAGCACCCCGAGATCAAGCTCTCCATCGTGACGAAAGACTTGGGAACCATCACGTCAGCTGACGTCCTGAAAGCCGAAGCGACAAAAAGCTTTATCGCGGGCTTTCATGTGGCGACCTCTCCCAGTGCGGAGTCAATCGCCAGCGAAAAAGGGGTAGAAATTAAGTTATACAAAGTCATTTACGAACTGGTTGATGACGTTAAGGCGCGCATCGAGGAGCTCCTCGCGCCCAGCCTCAACCGCGTGGTGCTCGGATCAGTAAAGGTGCTCAAAATTTTCCGCACCGAGAGCGGCAAGGTGATTCTCGGCGGTGCCGTGACCGGCGGCGTGATCGAGAAAGGTGTACGTACTACTATTCTTCGCGCCGGGACCAAAATGGGTGAAGGAAAGATAACGACTGTTCAATCCGGAAAACAGGAGATCCCCCGCGCGCAGTCCGGCCAGGAGTGTGGCCTGTGCTACGAAGGTAAAGGCACGGTGCAGGAGGGCGACATCTTGGAAGCGTTTACGATCGAGAAGGTAAAACAAACACTTGAAGACACACCACAAAGCTAATCTCTATGGCTAGTGATCGCATGGATCGCGTGAATGAGCTGATCCGTCAGCAGGTCGGACTGCTCTTAGCCCGCGAAGTCGAATTCCCTCCCAACATCATCGTGACGGTCATGCGCGCCAAGACGGACGCCGACCTCAAAAAAGCGCGCATCACCATCAGCGTCATCCCAAAAACGCACGAAAAAGGCTGCCTTGCAACCCTCCGGAAGCGATTGCCATTCTTGCAGCATGAGCTCAACGGTCGCCTCGAGATGAAGTTCGTGCCCGAACTCCGCTTCGCCATCGAGCGAGAAGACGAAAAACTCTCCGAACTCGACGA
>JBBTRP010000004.1:0-2995 GCA_038065125.1 Patescibacteria group bacterium | reverse complement strand
TTTGGACTCTCACCGCACTCCTATATCCTCTGCGTTTCCCGCCTGGTGCCGCACAAGCGCATTCAAGATGCGATCACCGCGTACCTCCAGCTCCCGGCAGACCTTCAGGCCCGATTCAAGCTTGCACTTGTCGGAAGCGAACCTCACACGCTCGACTACCAATCCCAGCTTCGCCGTGCCGTACACGGCTCTGAGAACATCCTTTTTCTCGGCGAGGTTTCCGGGGAGCGTCTTTCCAGCTTGATCAATCATGCGAGCATCTTTGTCCAGGCGTCCGAAAGCGAGGGGCTCTCCTATACTCTTCTTGAAGCTCTCATGGCGGGCGTACCCGTCTTGGTTTCCGATATTGCCGCGCATCGCGAGGTTCTCCTCTCTGATGAGGCAACATTTCCGGTGAGGGATTCCGGCGCGTTGGGCGCAAAGCTCTTCTCGATTCTTCTCGATGACGGGCCGGCTCGCCTCCTTGCTCGGCGCCATCGAGACCATGTAGTAGAGCGATATTCGCTTGATCGTGTTTTCTCAAAAATTCTCGGGTTGTATCAAAAAGAAGGCGTTCTGGCTCGACATGGATTTTTTCCGGCACTCGTCCGTCGGCGAGCATTGGTGAGCTAGGCGTCCGCCTCCGCTCTTACGAGCTACGGCGCGACAAGGGTTGTCAAAAAAATCGTTTCCCCTATACTGGGGAGAACTTGTTTTTATATATCACCGTATGCCCCTTGGCCAGAAAGCGAAAACGAATCTCACCATCCTCGGTATTGTCATTGTCTTCATTCTCACGGCCGGGTATGGCGCCGGAGAGCTGTATCCGCGGTACCGCGAACAGTTCAAGCTTCCTTCAATCAGTCTTCCGGCTTGGGTGACCACTCCGTTCCGTCTCGGACTCGACCTGAAGGGCGGGACGCATCTTCTCTATGACACGGATCTTTCTCGCATCCCGAATGCTGATCGCGCAAGCGCGGTTGAGGGCGTACGCGATGTCATCGAGCGGCGGGTGAACGCGTTTGGAGTATCGGAGCCGATCGTTCAGACCGTGAAGGTCGGCGACGCCTACCGTGTGATTGTAGAGCTTGCGGGCGTTCATGACGTGAACGAGGCGATCAAGCTGATCGGCGACACGCCACTTCTCGAATTCAAGGAGCAGGATCTCGATGCCGCGAAGAAAAAACCGGAGCTCAATCCCGAACAAAAAAAAGAACTGGATGATTTTAACGCTTCTGCAGGGAAGAAAGCGCAAGACATTATCGCGCGACTGGGGAAGGGAGAGGACTTTGCCTCCCTTGCCAAAGACGTATCCGAGGACACCGCCAGCAAAGATACGGGCGGGGATCTCGGGTGGATTACTGCCGATGGCCCGAGTGGATTTTTGATCTTTGCCGCAGAAAAACTCAAGGACGGCGAGACGACCAAAGACCTCTTTGCCGGACCCGAGGGGTATGAGATTCTCAAGCGCGTTGAAACACGCGAGACCGAAAAGCAAATTGCCGCGCGACACATCCTTATCTGTTATAAAGGCAAGACGCGCTGCGAAAAAGAAATTTTAAAAGATGAGGCGCGCAAAAAAATCGATGAGCTCAAAACCCGTGCAACGGCGCAGAACTTTGAACAGCTCGCAAAAGAGAACTCGACGGAGCCGGGCGCTTCAACGCGCGGCGGTGATTTGGGGTTTTTTGGCAAGGGCGCGATGGTAAAGGCCTTCGAGGATGCCGCTTTCCCGCTTCCCAAGGGAGCGATTTCCGACGTGGTGGAGACGGACTTTGGATTCCACATCATTTACAAATATGATGAGAAGCCGCTCAAGGAGTATCGGATCTCCCGAATTCTCGTGAAGACAAAAACAGAACAGGACGTACTCCCGTCGGCTGACCCCTGGAAGGACACCGGCCTTACCGGAAAGCAGCTCAAACGCGCCTATGTGCAGTTTGGACAGACGCAGCTTCCCGAGGTGGGCATCGAATTCAACGACGAAGGGAAGAAGCTTTTTGGCGATCTCACCAAGAGAAGTGTCGGAAAGCCGATCGCGATATTTTTGGACAAGTCTGTGATCTCTGCGCCGCGCGTGCAAACGGAAATTTTGGACGGCACGGCGATCATTTCGGGCGATTTCACCATCGACGAGGCAAAGACGCTTGCGCAGCGGCTCAACACGGGTGCGCTTCCCGTTCCGATCGTGCTTGCAAGCCAGCAAACGATTGGTGCGACACTTGGACAGGAGTCCCTTCAGAAGAGCCTGACTGCCGGACTTTATGGATTTTTACTCGTTGCACTCTTCATGATTGGATTTTACCGCCTCCCCGGACTCCTCGCGGTTCTTGCGCTTCTGGTGTACACCGCTCTCACCCTCGCACTCTTTAAAGTCTGGCCTGTCACGCTCTCGCTTGCCGGTATTGCGGGGTTTATCCTCTCGATCGGTATGGCGGTTGATGCAAACATCCTCATCTTCGAACGCATGAAGGAGGAGCTGCGTTGGGGGAGGGGCATTGAGGGAAGTCTGGTGAACGGCTTCAAGCGCGCGTGGACTTCTATCCGTGACTCCAATGTCTCCTCGCTCATGACCTGCGCGATTTTGTTCTGGTTTTCTACCAGTCTGATCAAAGGATTTGCGCTGACGCTCGCACTAGGAATTCTCGTCTCAATGATTACTGCAATCATGATTACGCGTACCTTTCTCAGGAGCGCGATCGGGACACGCCTGTCAAAAAATCTCTGGCTCTTTTCCGGACGCAAAAGCGTGGGAACGCCGACCGTAAAATCTAATTGACGGCAACCATCTCTATGATCGCTATCATCGCCCGCAAAAATCTTTGGCTCTCCATCTCCGGTCTCATGGTCGTGTGTGCAGTTGGTGCACTGCTCCTGTGGCAGCTCAAGCTTGGTATCGACTTTACCGGAGGCAGTCTTCTTGAGCTTACGTATACGTCTGCGCGGCCCTCGCATGTTGCAATTCAGGAGCGACTCGACGCGGTTGATATGAAAGAGGTCGAGATGAAGGACTCGG
>JBBTRP010000003.1:0-2211 GCA_038065125.1 Patescibacteria group bacterium | reverse complement strand
TGGAGCGCACGAGAAGTGCATTTCGATTCCTCCTTGTCGATGAGTTCCAGGACACAAACAGTAGCCAATACGAGCTCATCAAGCTCCTCGCGGCGCCCAAGAACAACATGACGATCGTGTGTGATGACGACCAGGCGATTTTTCGGTGGAGAGGCGCGTCGTTTGAAAACATTCTTTCATTTAAAAGTGACTTTCCTGAGAGTAGGGAGGTGGTCCTGACGCAGAATTACCGGTCTCCGCAGAATATATTGGACGCGGCCTATGATTTTATCCAGCTCAATAACCCAAATCGACTTGAGCACCGGCTGCGGGAGCAGGGAGTGTCTCTGTCAAAGAAGCTAGAAAGCAACGATCCACTTCCCGGAGTTCTCGAGCATAACCATTGTGCGACACTTGATGACGAGGTCGCGACGGTTATCGAGAGAATGATCAAATTAAAGGAGTCAGGCACTCCGCCCATTGGTGGATGGGGCGACTTCGCAATTCTCGTGCGTTCAAATGACGCGGCAGACCCGTTCGTGTCAGCGTGCGCTCATGCAGGTATTCCGCATCGGTTTCTTGCCCAGAAAGGTTTGTACGCAAAACCGATTATCATCGATCTCATCAGTTACTTTGCGGTCTTGGAGAACGCTCACGATAGTCCGGCGCTGTACCGCGTTCTGACCTGGCCTCTGTGGAATGTGAGCCATGCTGCGCTCGTTGAGCTCACCCATGCCGCCCACAAAAAGGGGTGCTCGTTGTGGAAGATCTGTGTGGAGATAGATCTGGTACCGGATATCGAGGCGAACGACCGAGAACAGATACGGGGAATTGTCGGCATACTACAACGTCATGGCTCGGTGAGCCGAAGCGCGCGGCTTCCATTGCTATTTCTCACGATTCTGAAAGACACCGGACTGCTTGCGTCGCTCGGGAGTGGCGAGACGACCGAAACTCGAGAAAATCTGCAATATATCAATGAGTTTTTCGCTAAAATAAAAACATTCCAGGAACAAGTGCCGTCAGGCAGGCTTACTGATTTCATGACACTCCTCTCTTTTGAGCAAGAGTCCGGGGATGAGGGATCACTTTCAAATTCCGGAGAGTACGATCCCGACTCCGTGACCATCATGACGATTCATGGGTCAAAGGGCCTAGAGTTTCCGTATGTATTCCTCGTCAACATGGTCGACCAGCGGTTCCCCACGCGCGAGCGCGGCGACGGAATCCCGCTGCCCGACGCGCTGGTGTCGGCTCCCGAGTCTGCAAGTGAGCAGCCGCATCTAGAGGAGGAGCGGCGACTCATGTATGTGGCGCTCACGCGCGCGCAGCGTGGAGTGTATTGTTTTTCTGCAGAGCACTATGGAGGAGTACGGAAGCGAAAACGATCGCAGTTCCTCTCTGAGCTTGGGTTTGAGGCGCCAGTTGTCAGCGGCCAAGGCGGTTTAGCCATTCATGGCACAAACGGCCAAGGCGGCGCGGTCGTTGATTCTAGGACACCCCAACTCCCCTTACCCAATTCGTTCAGCTTTACGCAGCTTGCGGCGTTTCGGACCTGCCCCTTGCAGTATAAGTTCGCTTTTTTGTTACGGATTCCGGTGTTCGGAAAGCCGATGCTCTCCTTTGGGAAAAGTATTCACACGACCCTGCAAAAGTTCGGCGAGCAGGTCCTTGAGCGGTCATGGAAAATTCAGCAAGACCTTTTCGGCAGCAAAACAGCGGAGTATACTGAAAATGAAAGATCACTTCCTTCTCGGGAAGAATTATTGTCGTTTTTTGAGGCTTCCTGGATCGACGAGTGGTACCCATCGCGAAACATCCACGACGAGTACCGCGAAAAAGGAAAAAAAGCGCTTGGTCTGTTTTATGACGATTTCAGCGTAAAAAAACCTACCGTGAAGGCAATTGAGCGGGATTTCACCATTAAAATCGCCGCGCGGAACGGCTTGATTCCCATAAAGGGTAGGATCGATCGTCTTGACCAGCATCCAGAAGGTGGAGTCGAGATTGTTGACTACAAGACCGGCAGAAGCAAAATTGCGGAAAAGATTGCTTTCGCGGACAAGGAGCAGCTGCTTCTCTATCAGATTGCGGCAGAAGACATCGGAGAAACAGTTTCGCAACTCACCTATCATTATCTTGAAGATGGATCGCGGGTATCGTTTCTCGGGAGCGCACAAGAAAAAGACCGCCTGAAAGGGTCAATTTCCAAAACACTTGAGGAGTTACGGA
>JBBTRP010000002.1:0-1549 GCA_038065125.1 Patescibacteria group bacterium | reverse complement strand
CGCGTATGTCGTCAAGTCAAACAGCGCGGAAGAGGAGAGTTTTTTTGACGCGCTAACCAAGCAGGGATTCGAACTGAAGATGAAGGACTTGCAGGTATTTGCCGGCGGCGCTAAGAAGGGCGACTGGGATGTGGGTCTTGCGGTTGACGCGATCAAGGCCGCGGATAAACTGGACGTGGTGGTCCTGGTCACCGGCGATGGTGACTTCGTGCCGCTCGTTTCGTATCTCCAAGAGAACAAGGGGTGTCTCGTTGAGGTGATCGCGTTTGGCAAAACGACTTCAGCAAAATTGGTTGAGGCGGCAGACGACTACACCGACCTCGATAAAGACACAGGCCGGTTCCTGCTGCGAAGCGCCGCTGTTCGGCGGACGGTCAGAAAAACCGGGCCCGCGTCCTCATCCGGGCGCTCCCGTCAGCCATCGAAATTTTTTGAATAATTAATTATAAGAAAGCAGCTGCCTTCAGATAGGTAGACTCACAAAAATTCCACAAAGAATTTTCGGGTCTAGAATCTGGAGACAGCGCCTTCAATAAAGAAAGGACTGTTTCACTATGGAGAAACAATATGAACTCGAGCTTGGCGGAAAGAAGCTCACGCTTTCTGTCGGGAAGCTCGCACTGCAGGCATCGAGTGCCGTGGTCTGTCAGTATGGGGACACGGTGGTACTTGCCGCCGTTACCTTGGGGTCGGAACCGCGGGACGTCCCGTTTTTCCCGCTCACCGTCGACTACGAAGAGCGGCTCTATGCCGCAGGAAAAATTAAGAGTTCGCGCTTTATCAAGCGCGAGGGCAGGGCAACCGATGAGGCTGTGCTCACTGGTCGCATGGTTGACCGGTCGATCCGGCCGCTGTTTGACGACTCGATGCGAAACGAGGTGCAGGTGATCCTCACGGTCCTTGCTGTCGACCAAGAGAACGACCCAGACGTGCCCGCAATGATCGGCGCGGCCGCGGCGCTTATGCTGTCTCACATTCCTTGGCACGCGCCGCTTGCCGGTATTCGCATTGGCCGGATTAACAATGAGTGGGTGATCAACCCCTCCTACGAGGCGCGTCTCAAAAGCGACCTAGATCTCTTCGTTGCCGGCACGCAGGACAAAATCCTCATGATTGAAGCGGGCGGAAACCAAGTACCTGAAGATATCTGCTATGGCGCGATCGAATTTGCGACCAAGCACTTGGGTAAGGTCTGCACATTTCTGGAAGGCATTGCAAAAGAGATCGGCAAGGAAAAAATTTCTGTCGCCTCGCTTGTCAAAAAGAAATCAGAAGACGAAGACGAGGGCGGCGCGCCGACACCCGAACAGATCGAGTCGGCAAAGAGCTGGATCAATGAACATATCGGAGAGTACCTGACTGCCGGAGGAGAGCGCGTGACCAAGGCGAGCAGAAAGGCTGCTATCGGCAGACTGAAAAGCGACCTTGAGGTCGCGCTCAAAGAGCAGCAGGTGGGCAAAGATAAACGAAAAAAATTATTGGAGCTCGTGGACGAGCGGGCCGAAGGCGAGGTGACCCGCGCGATCCTTGAAGAAAAGAAGCGCGTTGA
>JBBTRP010000001.1:1850-3515 GCA_038065125.1 Patescibacteria group bacterium | reverse complement strand
ACTGTATCCGCGTCCACAACCCGCTTTCCGCTGAGTTCGAGTACCTCCGCCCTTCGATTCTTCCCTCACTCTTACAGAACTGCGCCGACAACGAGCCCAAACGCGACGAGATTCGATTTTTCGAGTTGGGTACGGCGTATCGGAAAAAGTCGCGTGCCGACCTGCCGACCGAAGAACTGTTTCTATGGGGCGCAATTTCAAAAAAAGAACAACGCGAAACACTTTTCCGTGAAGCGCGAGGCGCGTTTGAGGCGCTTCTGGAGGAGTGTCTGGGGGTGAATAAATATTCTCTAGAGCCAATGACGGCTGACCACGAACAGTGGGAGAAGACCTCGACGTTAGAGTGTGTTGTAGAGGGCGATCGAGTCGGACGCGTTGGATTCATTCGCGCTGATCGGTGTGCCGCGTTTGGCATCGAGCGGCCAACGATGTTTTTTGATCTGGCATTTTCCCGCGCGATGCCACGTTTTTCCCGATCAGCGAGCTTCAACGAGATCCCCAAGTACCCGTCAGTCGTCCGAGACGTCGCGTTCGTCATTGCCAAAAGCCACCCGTATGCTGTGATCGAGTCCGCTCTTTCGTCTCACGACCCTCTGATTACCTCAGTCGAACTCTTCGATATTTTTGAAAGCGCAAAGCTTCCCGCGGGCACGCGCAGCTTCGCCGTCCACTTGACCTACTCCTCACCGGATCGTACACTCCTTGCTCAGGACGTTGATGTAATCCACCAGCGTGCGCGGGCACTGCTGAAAGAAAAATTCAGCGCGCAACTTCGGTAAAAAAAGCCTTAGCACCTAATGCATGGCTAGAAGCTAAAGGCTCATAGCTAGAAAATGATATGGTTGACATGGACACCCTCATCAGTCTTTGCAAACGCCGGGGATTTATCTTTCCCGGCAGTGAGTTGTATGGGGGTCTCGCGAATTCGTGGGACTACGGTCCCCTAGGGGTCGAGCTGAAAAACAATATCATCCGCCTCTGGCGGAAGCGTTTCGTACAGTCGCGTGACGACGTGGTCGAAGTGGATTCTGCGCTGATCATGAACCCAAAAGTATGGGTTGCTTCAGGACACGTCGCCACTTTTAACGATCCGCTCGTGGAGGACAAAAAAACCCATGAGCGCTATCGGCTTGACCATCTCCTTGAGGAGCAGGGCGTGCCAGTGTCCGGGATGACGTTTGAACAGATGGCCGAGAAAGCAACCGCAATCGGATTGAAGTCGCAAGCCGGAAATGAGCTGACCGAGGCAAAAAAATTCAACATGATGTTTCGCACCCACTTGGGTCCGGTCGAGGACGAGGAGAACGTCGTGTACCTCCGGCCCGAGACGGCGCAGGGGCAGTTCGTCGATTTCAAACTCATCCAAGAGTCAATGCGCTGCCGCATTCCGTTCGGTATCGCCCAGATCGGCAAGGCGTTCCGCAACGAGATCACTCCCGGCAACTTCATTTTCCGCACGAGGGAGTTCGAGCAGATGGAGATCGAGTACTTTGTCCATCCAAACGAGTGGGAGAAGTGGTTTGAGTACTGGTTGTCCGAGCAGAAGGCGTGGTGTGCTGACATCGGTCTTCCAGCCGATCGGACCAAATTCGTGGAAATCCCCGAGTCAGATCGCGCGCACTACTCCAAGCGCAGCGTCGACACGGAGTTCGTCTTCCCCTTCGG
>JBBTRP010000001.1:0-1750 GCA_038065125.1 Patescibacteria group bacterium | reverse complement strand
GAGATCGTGTTGCGTCTGCCAAAAGAACTCGCCCCCGTGAAGGTTGCCGTTTTGCCGCTTTCAAAAAAACCCGAGCTCTCTACCGTTGCCCGCGAGCTTGCGCAGAGCCTACGTAAAAATTTTGTCGTCCAGTACGATGAGTCGCAGTCGATCGGCAAGCGATATCGGCGTCAGGACGAGATCGGAACACCGTACTGCGTCACGGTAGACTTCGATTCGCTTGAGGACAAGAAAGTAACCGTTCGCGATCGGGATACGATGGGGCAGGAGCGCATTGCCATTACCGATCTCACTGAGTATCTCCGAGATAACCTCTCACCTATAACCTCTCACCTATAACCTCTCACCTATAACCTCTCACCTTGAACCAATGTTCACCAAACGTACTCTCTCCAACAACGTTCGTGCAATCGTTGCACCACTTAAAGACACCAAGTCTATCACGGTCCTCGTGCTCTTCGGCGTGGGCTCACGCTATGAGACCAAGGACATTAATGGCATCTCGCACTTCATTGAGCACATGATGTTTAAAGGCACCAAGAAACGCCCCAACACGCTTGCTATCTCAAAGGAGCTGGACGGTGTGGGCGCGGAGTACAACGCCTACACAACCAAAGAGGTGACCGGCTACTGGGTCAAAGCGAATTACGAAAAATTGGAGCTTGCGCTCGATATGGTGTCTGATATGCTCTACAACTCCAAGTTCGACGAGACCGAACTCGAACGTGAGAAGAAGGTGATCTGCGAGGAGTTGCATATGTATCGCGACAATCCGATCATGTACGTGGACACGCTCCTTGAGAAAAGCATGTTTGAGCCCTCTCCACTCGGATGGGATATCGGCGGGGATGATGAGATCATTTTGAAGATGAACCGTGCAGGGATGGTCGGCTTTCGCGATAAACACTATCATGGCGAAAATCTCGTCGTCGGCATTGCGGGGAATGTTGATGGGCCACGGGGGATCTCCCTGATCGAGCAGTATTTCGGCGCCTCGTGGGAGAAGACAGTATCAAAGAATAAGTATAAGCCGTACAAGAGAGCCGCGTCCACGCGCGCTCCTGAGCCGCTGGTGCATTTTAAAGAAACGGAGCAAGTCCAGATCGACATGGGGTTTCACGGATACGGCATTACCGACTCGCGGATCTATGCCACCTCGCTTCTCGCAATAATTCTGGGCGGTACCATGAGCTCGAGGTTGTTCATAACGGTGAGGGAGCGGCACGGGTTGTGCTACTCGATCCGCGCAAGCCACCAGTCGTTCCTGGACTCGGGAGTGTTTTCCATCCAGGCGGGTCTTGATAAGTCCCGCATCGAAAAAGCCCTCTCTCTGATCCTCAAAGAACTAGAACGCATGCGCGAGAAGGGCGTGACCGGCGTGGAACTCAAGCGCGCAAAAGAATACGTCCGCGGGAAGATGGCGCTGCAGTTTGAAGACTCGGAAAACGTCGTCTCCTGGTACGTGTCGCAAGAACTTCTAACCGGAAAAACCCTTACGCCCGAAGAAAAACTAGAGAAATTGAACGCCGTGACTGCCGAAGACATTTCTGCAGTCGCACGCGACCTGTTTAAAGCTAAAAATCTGCACCTTGCCGCCATCGGGCCATACAAAGACAACGAATTGTTCAAAAAATCATTGAAAATAAAAGGTTTTTAGGCACAAAGCCATTGACAAACCTCCTTTTTCGTGGTATACTACTTACCAAGTATAGGCACGATAAGGAGGTTTTTCATGCCGCGGACCGCAAAG